>NZ_LT629772.1:3060415-3366457 GCF_900105385.1 Microlunatus soli
AGCCGCCGGCCCGCCCCCTCGGCCGCCGGTGCGCAGAGCACGACCAACGGCAGCTCCGCGGACGGTGCGTCCGGCAACGGCAGCACCCCGGGCGGTCAACCGGCTCGGCCGCAACGTCAGCAGCCGAAGCGGCAGACCAGATCCCAACGGAAGAGCTGATCACCCTCGGTGTGCGGAGCCGGAACGGCTCACGCCGAGGCATCAACCCCATGAACCCGCCGTTCACGACCGCCGGTCGTGAACGGCAGAGCACACAGGTCACCGGTTCTCACCGGTACCCCATGACAGGAGGAAGCCGTGGTCGACGGCACAGACGACACCACCGTGATCGACACCCCGAACGAGGAGCCGACCGTACCGGCCGAGGTGGATCAGGCCACCGAGTCCGACGAGACCGCAGCCGACACTGCGACCGTGGCCGACAGCGCCGACGACGACGCTGCGGAGTCGGACTCGGAGCGGGACGAGGATTCCGATGACGAGGAGTCCGACGACGATGACGATTCCGATGACGAGGAGTCGGACAACCCGCTCGAGGTCGAGGGCGAGGTGGCAGCGGACTACCTGGAGGAGTTGCTGGACATCGCCGACCTGGACGGCGACATCGACACCTATGTCGAGAACGGCCGTGCCCACGTGTCGGTGATCACCGAATCCGACGTGTTGGTGGGTGCCGACGGTGAGGTCCTGGAGGCGCTGCAGGAACTGTCCCGGCTCGCCGTGATCACCGAGACGGGCACCCGGAGCCGGCTGATGCTGGACGTCGGCGGCTTCCGTGAACGGCGCCGCAAGGCACTGACGGAACTGGCCGGCGACGCTGTCGAGGAGGTCAAGTCCAGTGGCGAGTCGGTGCGGTTGAAGCCGATGAACCCGTTCGAGCGGAAGATCGTGCACGATGTCGTGGCCGGTGCCGGCCTGACCAGCGAATCCGAAGGTGAAGAACCCCAGCGCCGGGTCGTCATCCTGCCGGCCCGCTGAACCGAAGCCAGCCACGAGGTCGGGTGGGATGAGCGAGGCGATCGGACGCAAGGTCTTCGATGACTTTGAGGCGATCTCTCAATATGTCGACATATTGAGAGATCGAGGTATCGCGTGGGGCCTGATCGGTCCGCGGGAGGCCGATCGACTCTGGGACCGCCACGTTCTCAACTCGGTGGCGATGACCGACCTGATCGCCGCCGGCAGCACCGTGATCGACGTCGGTAGTGGTGCCGGTCTGCCGGGGATCCCGTTGGCGATCCGGCGCCCGGACCTGCAGGTGACCCTGCTGGAGCCGCTGCTGCGGCGCTACAACTTCTTGGTCGGTGCGGTCGACGAACTCGGGCTCGGCGATCGGGTCACTGTCACCCGGGCTCGGGCCGAGGACCACGACGGACGGTACGACGTCGTCACCGCCCGCGCGGTCGCCCCACTCCCCCGGCTGCTGACCTGGTGTCTGCCGCTGTTGCGACCGGACGGCGAGTTGCTGGCCCTGAAGGGCAGCACCGCCGAGAGCGAGATCGACCAGTCGGCGACCGTGTTGGCCAAGAGCCGCCGGACTGCCGAGGTGGTCGTGGTCCGCGCCCACCCGGAGGCCGAACCGACCCAGGTCGTCCGCGTCCGCGGCAAACACTGAACCGTCTGCGATCGGCCGGCGTTCGCCGGCGACCCCGACCCGCTCGTCGATCGCCGCAGCCGGCCACGATGTACAGGACCCAGGCGGCAAGGGCCCGTCATGGTTGCACGCTGATGATGATCATGAAATCACTCAGAATCCCTTGCCAGTAAGGGAATCGTCATAGTTGATCATGATCCTGTGACGAGCGGGATTTTCATGATCATCAAGTGCGGGCGGCCTCAGCCGGGTTGGTACTCGTCCGGTTGATCTCCGGTGGGCTGAGATCCTCTCGCGCATCGCTTCGGGAGCGTGTCGATGACTCACGGCACCCGCCGTCGACGCCCCGACCCAGTCCGGCACGGCCGAGCCCGGAGCGCTGCCGGTGACCATCGACGACCAGTTCGGCCGGGCGGTGTGCTCGGCCGAGGCCGACGGATCACCGCGCATCACGGGCGACCGAGCGCCGTCGTGTCCGGGCCGGTGGGCGGCCAGATCCGAGGGCGCATGCTCTGCTGGACCGCGGGTGCGCCATGGCAGTCGCCTCTCGGGGATCGCCCGAGATCGCGCCCTCGCCATCGCGCCCTCGCCGACCCGACCTCTGCTTCGCCGTCCGGCGGTCGACCCGATCTGACGGACTAACTGGTTGGTTGATACCTTGCTTCGATGGAGCGCGATGCCGAAGCCACGCGGCGCCGGCTGCTGCTGGCCGCACGGGATGAGTTCTCGCACTACGGCGTCGCAGGCGCCCGGGTGGATCGCATTGCCGCGGCAGCGCGCGCGAGCAAGGCTCAGATCTACCACTACTTCGGCAGCAAGAAGGCGCTCTTCGATGCCGTGATCGCGACGGTGATCGCTGAGGGCGTCGACGATCTGCCGACCGAACCCGAGGATCTCCCCCAGTACGCGGGCCGATTGCACGATTGGTACCGGGAGAGGCCCTGGGTCCAGCGCCTGGCGATGTGGCAGCGGCTCGAGCGTGGGCCCGATGACTGTGGCCTGCTCGGCGCAATCATCACAGCCCACGCTGGGATGGCGGGCAGCATCGCTCGTGCGCAGGACGGCGGTCTGACTTCCGGACGATTCAGTGCGGAAGAACTGTCGGCGCTGGTCGTCCACCTATCGACGCTGTGGTCGACGGCTCCGCCGGCCGACGATCCGACGGCGCACGAGACGCGGAGCGCGAAACGGCAGCGCGACATGATCGTCCGAGCGGTGGCGGCCTTGATGGTTCCCCCGCATTGAACCTCAGATTCTCGGTGGCTTGCGCAACGAACTCGTGACTCGGAGAAGGAGAGCGGGGGCGGTCGCCGAGGCGGGCGGAGTACGACCGGTACGGACGATCTCACCGTGGTTGCGGTCCGACTCCGACAAGGAGAAGGCTTGGTTGGGGGCCTGAGGTACCTGCCCTGATGGAGATGTCGGGGTGCTTGGGAGCGCCCCCGCCGGGTCGTCAGTGGTGTCTTGTAGCGTTACCTCGTACCCGCCGGTCGGGCGGCTGACGAGCGAGGATTGATGGCGACGAGTTCTCCGGGATCTCCTTCTTCAAAGGGGACAGGCTTGGGATGGCCGAAGCTGCCACGGATCGGCAGGCTACTCGGATGGCCCCGTGTTTCACGTGAAACGCAAGGGTCGTCCGAGTCGCCGAGCGACGATGTTCCACGTGAAACGGCAACCGAAAGTGCCGGCCCGTCGGCGGCCGATTCCGCTGCTGAGCAGCGGTCCGAGCCACCGGCGAAGCCTGCGGCCGCCGGCCCGGCAACACGCACCGAGAGTTCAACGGAACCGGCCGGCTCTGACAGTGACCGGGACGCCGGATCCACCGATCCGGATACGAACGGGGAGTCGGACGGCGGTCATCAGTCCGATGGCGCAGCTGACATGCCCGGCGACGGCGATCCAACCGATGCTTCGACGCTGAATCCGGAACCCTCAGGCGAAGCAGCAAAGCAGGGGTCGCCGGCCGGATTGCCTATGCCCGGGCGACCGGTATCTGGAGCGTCGGCCGGCACCGCATCCGCGACAGCCGATGAGGCACCGGATCCGTCGACGGCGCGCTCGTCCGTGGCGGAAGGTCCCTCGCTGCAGACTGCCAAGGCTGATTCGACACCCGCCGAGCCGCGGCGCGATCAGGGCGGACCGAACAACGAGTCGAAGGTCGAATCGGCACCGCCGGCTCAGCAGGGGGCCGTGCCGGGCGCTGGCAGTCCGACTGCCGCATCCAAGCCGTCGGCCTCGACTCCACCGACACCGGTCGAACGGGCGCCCGATGAGGAAGTCCGGACGGTGACGGCCGCACAGGAGGGCGTCGACGGCGGCGGTGCCAAGGATGTGGCGAGCAGCGCGGGCGAACCGATCGCGCCCCCGCGACCTCGGCATTTTGCAGACCCAGCCGACGGGAACTCCTCGGAGGTCATCAGTTCCGCAGATCCGGATGATCAGGCAGACAAGCCCAGCGACGACCTGCCGATCGCCCCGCGTCGCGCTGCTCTCGAGGAACCCCCGAGTTCCGATATCGCAGAACCGCCGCAGCCAGAATCCGACGGCGCAGCAACGGCTCCCGCGGCAGCGGGAGCGAACACCGACGGCACTCCGTCGGAACCGGGCCAGGCGGTGGATGGACCCGATGAGGCGCTCACGACTTCGGCCGACGACGCAACCGCTGCGGGCGGTCCGTCAACGACTCCGACCGGCGGGGCGACGGCGCCCGTGGGCGCGACAGCTGCGTCCGACTCGGCAACGCCTTCCGAGGCGGCAACGGATCGGGCCGCGGCACCAGAGAGTCCTGACGAGGTAGCTCCCCCTGCCGACGTGGCACCGAATCTCGACGACGTGGATACAAAGGCCGACCGTGCGGTTACGGCGATCGGATCGGTGGATTCATCGGATGCCGGGGCGGTTTCAGTCGCGAACCCTGAGGAGGACGCTGCAGGGCGCGCCGGAACAACCCGCATAGATCCCGATGGCGCCGAGGCAGGGCAAGCCGCAGGGGGACGGACCTATCAGGATGGAGAGGACTCTCCGCGCGGATCCGCCGCTGACTCCGACGCCTCGACGTCGCCCACCACCGCTCCCGGCGACAACGACGTCGACAACGACCAGGACGGGGCCGAGGACGGCAGGTTGGCGGACGGCGAGACGATGCCATCGGCCGGAGGCTCGGAGGAGCCGCGCTCCGCTTCCGACGACATTGATGCGACCCAGGCGTCGGTCACCGCCACCGCAGCTGCCGATGTGCGGGCGGAGACAACGGACGATTCCGTTGCTGACGCCCCGGCCACGGAACGGGTACCCGGCAATCCCGAGTCATCACGTGCGGGAGATGGCGATACGCCTGGAGTCGTCGAGTCCGCAGCCGTGACAGCCGGCACGACCACGGAGGTTCGGACCGACGTTGCCGAGGGCGAGAATGCAGACCGGGACCTCGACGCCGGGCCGGAGGATTCGGTTTCACGTGAAACGCCGACGGTGCCGAAGATGCCGGCGCCGACGTCCACCCGGACCTTGGTGATCGCCAATCAGAAGGGCGGCGTCGGCAAGACGACGACCTCGGTCAACCTCGCAGCTGCCCTGGCCCTGGGTGGACTGTCTGTCCTGGTCGTCGATCTCGACCCGCAGGGAAATGCTTCGACAGCTCTCGGTGTCGACCACGCCTCCGGCACCAAGGGGACCTACGAGGTCCTGATCGATGGCGACCCGATTTCCGACTACGTGGTCGACTCGCCGGAGGCGCCGAACCTGCACGTGTTACCCGCAACCGTCGACCTCGCCGGCGCCGAGATCGAACTCGTCTCCGTCGTCGCCCGAGAGAATCGGCTCAAGCGCGCTCTGAAGAAGTACGTGGATGAGAATCCCGTGGACTACGTGCTGATCGACTGCCCGCCGTCCCTCGGGCTGCTCACCCTGAACGCGCTGGTCGCCGCGCGCGAGGTGCTGATCCCGATCCAGTGTGAGTACTACGCGCTCGAGGGCGTCTCCCAACTGATGAACACGGTCGATCTCGTGATGGCCGAACTCAACGACGAGTTGGTGCTCAGCACCGTTCTGCTGACCATGTACGACGCCCGCACCCGGCTGGCGGCCCAGGTCGCGGACGAGGTCCGGGCATACTTCTCCGAGCAGACGCTGCCGACGGTGATCCCCCGCTCGGTCCGCATCTCTGAGGCGCCCAGTTACGGGCAGACCGTCCTCACTTACCATCCCGAATCGGCCGGCGCCGTGTCCTATCTCGAAGCCGCCCACGAGATCGCCCGCCGCGGCGTGAAGGAGAGCTCATGAGCAACACCGCACCTCGAGGCCTCGGCCGCGGGTTGAGTCAACTCATCCAGCGCTCCGAACCACGGCCCGACGATCCGTCCGATGCCGAGACGACCACGGGTAGCGGAGCACCCGCCGGAGGTTCGCCCGACGCCGGCCCGTCGCAGGACGGGCGCTCGCCGGCCGCCGAGCCGTCGAGTGTCACTACGGAGTATCAGGTGCCGGAGGGGGCGTACTTCGCGGAGTTGCCGATCGCGAGTATCCGGCCCAATCCGCGGCAACCGAGGACCGTCTTCGACGAGGACGAGCTGAACGAGCTGGTCGACTCGATCACCGAGGTCGGGCTGCTGCAGCCGATCGTCGTACGCCCCGTCGACGGCCCCGAGGACGACGCCGCGGCCGGCTACGAGCTGGTCATGGGCGAGCGGCGGTGGCGGGCCTCGCAAGCAGCGAAGCTGGACACCATCCCCGCCATCGTGCGGCGGACCGAAGAAGCCGACCTGTTGCGCGACGCGCTGCTCGAGAATCTGCACCGCAGCCAGCTGAATCCGTTGGAGGAAGCAGCTGCGTACCAGCAGATGCTGGAGGACTTCGGTTGCTCGCAAGAGGAGTTGGCGCAGCGTATCAAGCGTTCCCGGCCGCAGATCTCGAACACCATCCGGTTGCTCCGGCTACCGCCGACCGTTCAGCGCCGGGTTGCTGCCGGTGTCCTGAGTGCAGGGCACGCCCGCGCTTTGCTGATGGTCGAGGACCAGGCCGGCCAGGAGCGACTCGCGCAACGGGTTGTCGCCGAGGGGCTGTCAGTGCGGGCGGTCGAGGAGCTGGTGACGCTGGGCGAGGGCAGTGCCGACGACCAGCAGGGCCGGCGAGCGAAGGCCCGACGGACACCGTCGCCACGAGCCACGGAGATCGCTGATCAGCTGTCCGATCAGCTGGAGACCCGGGTCCGGGTCGACCTCGGTCGATCTCGCGGCAAGATCACCATCGATTTCGCGACCGAAGAGGACATGGAGCGGATCGTCGATCTGATCCGTCCAAGGTGATCAAGCTATGAACCAGTTAAGCCATTTGTCGACAAACTGATTCGTTGTTTTAAAGGCTTATTTGCGAGGGGATAGGTGTAGGTCGGCCGGGTCGGATCTCACCATCCGACGCGATCCAGGGGCGATTCCTCGGTGGTTGGTGAGCGAGTCGACGCGGGCGAGTTGGCCCGCAGCGTGGTGTTGCAGGGGCTACTGCGCGAGGCCCCGGCACACCGTGCGCCGCATCGGCCTCGGATCACGTGGCCCGGCAAGCGCCTCCTCCGATGCGCCACAGCACGCACCTGGACGCCGTTCGCTGGGTCCGAGAAGCACCACCCTCCGGGCGACCGGCTGGAGCGAACACCCGTAGGCAGGTCGACGCTCGGCCGGGCCGTGCATCCATCAGGTTGCCTTCAGTGGCATGTGCGCCGCGTGCCGGCCGGCAGCAGGCGCAGGTCGTGTCGTTGTGCTTGGCCGAGGATTGACGTCTCGCCGGCCGGGCCCGATTGACCAATCACGACCGACCACGGCCGGTGTCAGTCACCTCGCTGATGCTGAAAAGTCGGTCGACGACCACCGGGCGTGATCATCATCGGCGGGACAGCGGTGAACCCGATCCGTGTCGAGCGACGGGGATTCGGGCAGGTGTTGCGGGCAAGCCCGCTGTGCCGGCCGCGGGACTTGACCGAGACGGTTGATGCCAACCGGGTGGTTCGCCGCAACTCTCTCGGTCAGCCGGCGGAGCGTGCGTGCCCGTGGCCGACAGCGCCGCAAAGATGGCGATCGGGCCGGGTTCGAAGCGGGTGGACGGCTCGGTCCGACCCGGGGATGATCTGGCGGCCGCAATGCGCGGATCAGCGATCCGGACATCCTGACGTTCGGTGCAGGGGAGGCTCTGGGACTCCCGCGTTTCGCCGGCCCGAGCAGATCGGCCCCTGCAGAACCGGACGCGTCCCACCGGACGGCACCGTTCCACGTGGAACGGCTGAGCTCAGGATTCCGGTTGGCCCGCCGGAAGGTCGTCCCCGGCCTCATTCTCGAAGTCGGCGATCCGAAGCCGGGCGTCCTTGGTGGCGAAGTGCTCGGCGACGAACGTGACGAACGGGACCGTGCCGGCCAGGGCGATCACGATGATCCGCCACCACGGCCAGCGCACCCGGCGGCCCAGGTCGACTGCGGTGATGATCAGGATCATGTAGAGCCAGCCGTGGGCCACGCCGGCGACACTGACCAGACGGTCGTCATGGGCGAAGCGATCCAGCGGCACCCCGATACACATCAGGATGATCAGCAGGACCCCGACGATGTAGGCCATCACCCGATACCGGACCAGCGCACCACGCATGACTACTACTCTATGTCGGAGACGGCATCGCGCCAGCATCGGGATTGCCCCCGGCCGTACGGCCGGCGGTCTCGGACGCCGACTCGGACTCGCCGTCGGTCCGGTCGCCGTCGTCGTCGCGGACCTCGTCGTCGTCACCGGCGGAGCGGTCATCGGTGAGGTGGTCGTCGGTGACGTTGCGGCCGAGATCACGTG
Source organism: Microlunatus soli (assembly GCF_900105385.1). Taxonomy (NCBI): domain Bacteria; kingdom Bacillati; phylum Actinomycetota; class Actinomycetes; order Propionibacteriales; family Propionibacteriaceae; genus Microlunatus; species Microlunatus soli. The sequence goes on from NZ_LT629772.1 coordinate 3,068,829, forward strand.
CCATGCGGACGGCCATCACCACGGCGAACGCGGCGAACACCCACCATTGCAGCGCATAGAAGCCGTTCCGCAGCCGACCGTGCGAGGTCGGCAACGCGGCGGCGGCCGGCTCCAACGATTGGGCGCGAGCCTCACCGGCGTCCAAGGTCGCGTAGCCGTTGACCAGTTGCAGCTCCCATTGCTGGGCGAGCGCGGCCAGTGCCACCGTGCTCGGCTCGGCGCTCGGCGCGGCCGCTCGATCGGTGCCCTCGGGTGGCAGTAGTACTCCGGTCTGAGTCAGGCGCTTCGACGGTGGGGGCGGCGCCGTCTTGCCGGACACGATCCCGCGGACAACCGGGACCGCCCCGCCCTGGGTCAGCCGAAAGGCGGTCAGCACCCGATAGTAACCGGGTCGATCGGGGATCGCGATGAAGGTTTGGAAGTCGGTGTCGTAGTGGCCGGTGAAGCGGACCGTGCGCCCGTAGGCGTCGCCGACCTCCTGGCCGGGCCGGGCTACGTCTTCCAGCGTGACCGCGGGCTCGGCCGCCCGGCGTTGTGCTTCTTCCCGGCCCTGGGCGTTGTAGACACTGAGCTGCCAGACGCCGAGGCTCACCATCACCCCGGCCAACACGAGGCCGAGCAACACCACGGCGATCTGCTTCAGCACGGTCATGACGCACCCATCAAACCAGGCACCTCAAGGCCCCCGACCCGCGGCCGGCAGGCAGGGCCGGCTCAGCGGTCGTGACGGTTCCCGACCGAAGCACCGGACGCGCTCCCGGGGCGAGACCCGACGGAGGTCCGCACGCCGCGTTCCCAGGCGTTGCGGACCAGGTCGGCGCTGATCGTTCCCAGGTCCCATCCGGCCGCCTCGACGGCCAGCGGGAGGGCCGAGGTCTCGGTCATCCCGGGAGCGACATTGGCCTCCAGAAAGTACGGGCGGCCGTCGGCAGCGACGATCAGGTCGGTACGGGACAGGTCGGCGAGCCCGAGCAGCCGGTGGACCGTCAGCGCCGTGTCGGCGGCACGGTCGGCGACCTCGTCGGGCAGCTGGGCCGGGCAGATGAAGCGGGTCCGACCCGCGGTGTAGCGGGCGGCGTAGTCGTAGATCCCGGACTCCGGCTGGATCTGCACAGCGGGCAGCGCCTCAGGTCCGGATCCGCGGTCGATCACGGCGACGGTGATCTCGGTGCCGTCCACGAAGCTCTCCACCACCGCGACCTGACCGTAGGCATAGGCGGCAACCATCGCCGCCGGCAGCTGTTCGGCCGACGTCACCTTCGTACAGCCCAGGGCCGAGCCGCCCTTGGCCGGCTTGACCATCATCGGGAAGCCCAGTTGATCACCCAGCGCACGGACCAGGCTGGCGGCACCGAGCTCGCGGAACGTCTCGTGCGGCAACGCGATCTGTGCCGGTGTCGGCACGCCGGCGTCGGCGATCACCCGGGTCGCGATCGACTTGTCGAACGTCATCCGGGACGCCGACGCAACGGCGCCGACGAAGGGCACGTCGAGCAGCGACAACACCTCGCGCAGTGAGCCGTCCTCACCGGCCTCGCCGTGCAGCAACGGGAACACGACCACCTCGCCGGCCCGCTCCAGCTGATCGACCAGGGTGGAGTCCGCGTCGGTCTCGATAACGTCCAGACCCTGGCCGCGCAACGCCTGGGCCACCCGACGTCCGGAGCGGAGCGAGACCTCCCGTTCGTGGGACAGCCCACCGGCCAGCACGACGACGCTGGACGGACCGTTCATCAGTACCTCATTCCAAGATCAACAACGGCTGATCGCTCGGACCATGATCAATATCGGACGGCAGCCGGATCCACGAGTCGATCATCGGCCGGCGGTTCCGAGAACCATGATCATTTCTGATCGGGACCGGGCGCCTCGTAGGGCTGCACGGAGTGCTGACTGCGAGGATTGGCGAAGACCTCGTTGATCGAGAGCTCGTGGTTCATCACTTCACCGAGTCGCCGGGTTCCCTCGATGATCGCCTCCGGTGTCGGCAAACAGTAGGACAGCCGGATGTGCCGGGTGCCGAGACCGTCGGCGTAGAACGCATTCCCCGGGACGTAGGCGACCCGTGCGGAGACGGCACGAGGAAGCATCGCCTCGGCGTCCAGCTCCGGTGGAATCGTCAACCAGACAAAGAATCCGCCCTCCGGACGGGTCCAGGAGGTGCTCGCCGGGAGGTGTGCCTCGAGTCCGGCGAGCATCGCGTCGCGGCGTTCCCGGTAGAGGGCGTTGAACTTCTTGATCTGCCCGCGCCAGTCGTAGTCCTGCAGGTAGGCCGAGACGGTGTACTGGGAGAAGATCGGCGGACACAGGGTCGCCGATTCCTGGGCCAGCACCAGCTTCTCCTTGATCGCGTGCGGCGCCAACACCCAGCCGATCCTGAAGCCGGGGGCGAAGGTCTTGGAGAAGGTGCCCAGGTAGACCACACCGTCGGAGTCCAACGAGCGGATCGCCGGCACCGGATCGCGGTCGAAGCCGAGCAGGCCGTACGGGTTGTCCTCCACGATCAGGATCCCTGCCTCGGCACAGATCTGCTGGATCTGCTGGCGGCGCTGCATCGTCTGGCTGATGCCGGCCGGGTTGTGGAAGTTCGGGATCGTGTAGAGGAACTTGATCCGCCGGCCGGCCGCTCTGCCGGCGGTGATCGCTTCCTGCAGCGCGACCGGGTCGAGACCATGATCATCCATCGCGACGTGGCTGACCTCGGTCTGGTAGGTCCGGAAGACTCCGAGCGCGCCGACATAGCTCGGCGCCTCGCAGAGCACTACGTCGCCGGGATCGCAGAAGATCTGGGTGAGCAGCGTCAGCCCTTGCTGTGAGCCGACCGAGACGAGCACGTCGTCGGGGCTGGCGGCGATACCCTCGACCGCCATCACCTCGCAGATCTGCTCGCGGAGCAATGGCTCGCCCTGGCCGGAGCCGTACTGCATCGCCCGCTGGCCCTGCTCGACGATCAGTCGACCGACGGTGTCGCCGATCGCGTCCAACGGCAGATCGGCGAGGTTGGGCATCCCACCGGCGAGTGAGACGACCTCCGGCCGATTGGCGACGGCGAACAGCGCCCGGACCGCCGATGCGGACATCTGGTGGGTGCGCTCGGCATAGCTGCCGACGTACGGATCGAGTCGGGTGTCTCGTGGCGCCGGGACACCGGATCGATCGGGGAGGGGCCGCGTGGTCACTCCACCACGATAAGTGCCGGACAGTGATCTCGGCGGCGGCGCCCCGACCAATGAAACGACCAGTGAAACGACCGGTGGCGCGACCGGTGACACAACCGGGAACACGACGGGCCTGACGGTCCCGGACACGACCCTGTCGCCCGGGGTCTTGGCTGAACCTGAATCCACCGATCTGCCGCTACTGCGCGCCCCCGATCGATGCACCCGTCTGCTGCCGCTCGCTACGCCGCAGATCGGTGGATTCAGGCTGAAACTGATCACACCCGGACAGCGCGAGAACTGTCAGCACCTCACTACGATGGGCAGCATGAGTCAGGCACGGGTGTGGAATCCGCCGGCTCGGCGGGCAGTGCGCTGGACGCTCTGGCTGGCCGCCGGAATCACCTTCGGGATCCTGGCCGGGTTCGCGGCCGGACTCTCCCAGCCCCGCCGAGAACCCGGAGTCGGCGGGTTCGGCGATGCCGGGCGACGAGATGATCGTGCGAAGGACCCCCGCCGATGAGCGCGCCACGGTACCGCCCGCTGACGCCGAGCACCCTCAGCCAGATCGCCGACCCCTGCGAGCACTGCGGTTTCGGGTTCACCCGGCGCGCGCGCACCGATCACTTCGGACGGGCTGACGAGCGGATGCCGCAGTGGCTGACCGAGGTCACCGACCTGTGGGGCAGTTGTGGTGTCTCCGCCCAGCTCGGCGGCGAGATCACCGGCTATCTGACCTATGCGCCGGCCGAACTGGTCGCCGAGGTGGCGTTGCCGGCGTTGGGGGGCAGTTCGGCTGACGCCTTCAGCGAGGACGCAGCGGTGCTGGTCAACGTTTCGGTCTGCCGGGCCTACCGCGGCCGCGGGATCGGCAAGGAACTGGTCCGTACGGCGATCGCGCAGTTGCACCGCAGGCAGGTCGGCCTGGTCGAGGTGATCGGCACCTTCGGCACGCCGGCGCTACCGCATGCCGACGGCCGTGACGCCGCGATGACGCTGCTGCCGGTGCGCTTCTGGCAGGCGGTCGGCTTCCGGATCGTCCGCCCGCATCCGATCACGCCGACCTTGCGGCTGGACATCGCCGGTACCGTCCGCTGGCGGCCGGACCTGGCCGCTGCCTGGTCGCGACTGACCCATCTGGTCAAACAACCCGGCCCGGCGCAGCCCGCCGGCTTCCAACGCCGTACGACGAATTCGCCCGATACCCGTCGCCTGACCCCCGCCGCCTGAGATCGCCCGCCTGAGATCGCCCGCCTGAGATCGCCCGCATGAGATCGCCCGACTGAGATCGAACGGGCGCCGACGGCCGCCGAGGAACGGGCCGTGGCAAGCTCGGAGCATGACCAATCCCGCACCCGCACCGACCGGCGGCTCAGATCAGGACCGGAACACGGCCGGGCAGTCGAGCAACCTGCGCAGCGTGACGATCGAACGGACCAGCAAGGGCAGCTACACCGCAATCAACGAGCGCGGTGGCACGATCTCGGTCGGCAGCGGCGGCGAGGAGTTCACTCCGGTCGAGTTGCTGTTGGCCGCGATCGCCGCCTGCAGCGCGATCGATGTGGACTTCATCACCGGCAAGCGGTCCGAACCGACGACCTTCAGCGCCACGGCGTCGGGAAACAAGATTGCCGACGAGCAGGGCAATCGGCTGACCGATCTGTTGCTGGACTTCGACGTCAGCTTCCCCGACGACGAGGGCGGCCGGAAGGCCGAAGAGGTGTTGCGGCGTTCGATCAAGCAGTCCCATGATCGGCTCTGCACGGTCGGCCGTACCGTCGAGGTCGGTACGCCGATCGCCGACAGCCTGCGCGGCGAGCCCGTCACCGGAGCCTGATCGCCGACCCCACGGCCGAACCCTGGACCGCTGGAAACTCGTGGCAAACGCTTGCCAAACCGTTCCTGGCCTGCCTAGCGTTCTGCGGTGGAGAACCAGACAGACGGCAACGACGGCGGGAGCGCAGCACTCGTGACCACAGATCCATCGACCTCGACACCCACCCGGGCTCTGATCATCGGTTGTGGCGTGATCGGTATCCATCACGGGATCGTGCTCACCAAGCATCCCGATTTTGTGGTGACCGCCCTGGTCGATCCGAAGCCGGAGGCAACCGAAGCGGTCGCCAAGAAGGTGGTCGAGTTGGGCGCCGAGGAACCGGTGATCTACGACTCGATCGCGGCAGCGTTGGAGTCCGACACCGTCGACCTGGCCGTGGTCTGCACCCCGAGCGGCTACCACATCGACAACGCGACGGAGGTGATCGAGGCCGGCAAACACGTCGTGCTGGAGAAGCCGCTGGACGTCTCGGTCGCTCGCGGCCGGGAGTTCGCCGACGTCGCCGCCAAGGCCGCTGCGAACGGGCAGCTGGTCTCGGTGATCAGTCAGCACCGGTTCGACACCGGTGCGGCGATAGTCCGCAAGGCCGTCCAGGAGGATCGTTTCGGTCGGGTCACCTCGGGGCTGGCGACGATGGCCTGGTATCGCAGCCAGCAGTACTACGACTCCGGCGACTGGCGCGGCACCTGGGCGCTGGACGGCGGTGGTGCGGTGATGAACCAGGGCGTGCACACCGTCGACCTGCTGCGTTGGTTCCTCGGCCGACCGGTCGAGGTGGTCGCGCACACCGCTCAGCTGGCCCACGAACGGATCGAGATCGAGGACACCGCTACCGCGACCGTCCGCTTCGAGTCCGGCGCACTGGCCGCCATCCACATGACCACCGCCGCCTACCCGGGGCTGACCGCCCGGGTGCAGGTGCACGGATCGCTCGGCTCGGCCATTCTGGACAACGACGAGCTGCGCTACTTCCACGCCGGTGACGGTGCGGTGTCGGACAACCTGCGCGAGGCGAAGCGGACCGGCAATCAGGCCGAAGAGATGCTCGGGGAGAAGGCCTCCGGTGGCGACGAGTTCACCGGCAGCCGGAACAAGCCGGACGGCTTCGTCGCCGGTCACTCCCGGCAGTACGACGACATCGCGGCCGCGCTGCAGAACGGCAGTCAGCCGCTGGTCACCGTCGAGGAGGCGCTGCTGTCGCTGGCGCTGGTCCGTTCGCTGTACGTCTCGGCGACCCTCGGCCAGCCGGTCGCGTTCGACGACGTGTTGAACGGCAAGTACGACGACCTGACCGTCACCGTCAACGCCGGCTGACCCGATGAGTGAGCAGAACCGGCCCCGCTCCATCCACATGGGGCTCGGCGCCTTCCATCGTGCCCATCAGGCCTTCTACACCTACCGTGCCGAGCAGGCGACCGGCGAGCAGACCGGCATCCACGCCTTCACCGGCCGCAAGCCGGACGCCGCCGACACCCTGGCGGCCCAGGGCTACGGCTACACGCTGATCGAGCGCGGCGCCGACGGTGACCAGCTGGAGCTGATCGACACCATCCGGGCCGCGTCGGCAGGCTCCGACCTCGACGCGTGGGCCGGCGCCTGGCTGGTGCCGGACCTGCAGTTCGTCACGCTGACGATCACCGAAGCGGGCTATCGGATCACCGATGCCGATCTGCCCGCGCTCCGGGCCGAACAGCCCGGCTCGGCGATGTCCCGGCTGCTGTACGGACTGCAGACCCGTTCGCGGGCCGGCCTCGGCCCGGTCGCCGTCATCAGCTGCGACAACCTGGCCGGCAACGGTGAAGTGTTGGCCGGCCGGGTCCGCGGTCTGGCGGAGCAGTGGGACCCGACGCTGGCCTCCTGGATCGAATCCTCGGTCAGCTTCCCGAGCACGATGGTCGATCGGATCACGCCGGCCACCACCGATCAGGACCGTGAACTCGCCACCCGCTGGCTGCGTGAGCAGGGGTCGGCCCAGACCGTGGACAACATGCCGGTGGTCTGCGAGCCGTTCACCGAATGGGTGATCGCCGGCGACTTCCCGGCCGGGCGGCCGGCCTGGGAGCAGGTCGGGGTGACGATCGTCGACGATGTCGCACCGTACGAGCAGCGCAAGCTGTGGCTGCTCAACGCCGGGCACTCGATGCTTGCCTATTACGGGCTGGCGTTGGGCCACGAGACGATCGATCAGGCGATGGCCGATCCGCGCTGCACCGACCTGCTGGAGGCGCTGTGGTCGGCCGCCGGTGAGGTGTTGCCGTTCGACGACGCCGAGATCGGCGCTGCCTGCGAGGCGTTGCGGATCCGATTCCGCAACCCGCGGATCCGGCACAACCTGATCCAGATCGCCGGCGACGGATCGCAGAAACTGCCGAATCGGACCCTGGGCATCTACCGGGCCCGCCGCGCGGCCGGCAAGCCGTTGGACCCCGGCACCCCGGCGACGCTGGCCGGCTGGCTGATCCATCTCGGCACCGACCGGGTCAACGATCAAGGTGTCGCGGAGCTGATCAGCCGGTTCGCCGCGGCCGGGGCCGATACGGCTCGGTCCAGGATCCCTGTCATGCTGGACTTCTTCGGCCAGGACCTTGTTGATGATCATGAGCTCGCCAAGGCGATCGATGATCAACTTCACGCCCTGACCTGAGACCACCGAAACGGCCCACTCGATGGGACCCGACCGGACGACGACCCGCGCACGCCGAGCACAGGAAGGGACAGCGATGTTGATCAAGAAGGCCGAGGTGATCACCACCAGCCCGGATCGCAACTTCGTCACCCTGAAGCTGACCACCGATTCCGGCATCACCGGGCTCGGTGACGGCACCCTGAACGGCCGCGAACTGGCCGTCGTCGCCTACCTCAACGAGCACATCGTGCCGTTGCTGATCGACCGGGATCCGCAGAACATCGAGGACACCTGGCAGTTCCTGTACCGCAGCGCCTACTGGCGGCGCGGTCCGGTGACGATGGCCGCGATCGCCGCGGTGGACGTCGCGCTGTGGGACATCAAGGCCAAGCAGGCGGGGCTGCCGCTGTACCAGTTGCTGGGCGGCGCCAGCCGGACCGGGCTGCTGGCCTACGGGCACGCCAGCGGTAAGGACAACGAGGAACTCTTCGACAGCATCCGCGAGCATCAGGCCGACGGTTTCCGGGCGATCCGGGTGCAGTCCGGAGTGCCCGGGCTGCGGTCGATCTACGGCGTGCCGGCCAAGCCGACGACCGATGCCGGTGACGGCCGGGAACATCACTACGAGCCGGCGCAGCGGGCGCTTCGACCGCCGGAGGAGGACTGGGACACCCGGTCCTACCTGCGGCATCTGCCGACCGTCTTCGAAGCCGTACGCAACGAGTTCGGTCCGGAGGTCCCGTTGCTGCATGACGGCCACCACCGGATGACACCGATCCAGGCGGCCAAGCTGGGCAAGGCGTTGGAGCCCTACGACCTGTTCTGGCTCGAGGACTGCACACCGGCGGAGAATCAGGAGGCGCTCCGGCTGGTCCGGCAGCACACCACCACGCCGTTGGCGATCGGGGAGATCTTCAACACGGTCTGGGACTACCAGTTGTTGATCAAAGAACAGTTGATCGACTACGTGCGGAGCGCGATCACCCACACCGGCGGTGTCACCCAACTGAAGAAGATCCTGGAGTACGCCGGCCAGTATCAGATCCGATCCGGCATCCACGGCCCGACCGACATCTCACCGGTGGGCTTCGCCGCCGGACTGCATCTGGGGATGGCGATCCACAACTTCGGCATCCAGGAATACATGCCGCACGGGGCGAAGACCAACGCCACCTTCCGGCAGTCGATGACCTTCACCGACGGCTACCTGCATCCGGGGGACAACCCGGGATTGGGTGTCGAGCTCGACGTCGACGAGGCCGGGAAGTATCCGTACCAAACCGCCTACCTGCCCTACAACCGGCTGGCAGACGGCACCGTTCACGATTGGTGACACGGCGTCGTCCGGTGACGAAGGGTCCATGACTCCCCGGACAGCAGAAGACCCCGGAACCGAAGCTCCGGGGTCTTCACGATCTGCCGAACGCAGGGATCAGAGGTATTCCTCGATCGCGCCCTTCAGCACCGACTTGGACTTGGCGCCCTTGAACGCCTTGACCAGCTCGCCGCCGACGTAGACCTGGATGGTGGGCAACCCGAGGACGTGATTGTTGGCCGGGGTCACCGGATTGGTGTTGGTGTCCATCTTGACGAAGGTCACCTTGTCGCCGTAGCTGTCGGCGAGTTCCTCGATGATCGGGCTGACCTGCTTGCACGGCCCGCACCAGTCTGCCCAGTAGTCCACCATCACGGGTTTGTCGGACTTGAGCACCGTGTTCTCGAAGTCGGCGTCGGTGACGTCGCTGACTGCACCCATCTGTTGCTCCTAGCTGTTCGGTCAGGCTTGTTGTTGCTGCGAAGTTCGGTAGTTCCTGCCGGGCTCAACCGACCACGGCAGGCTCGGCCACCGTGCCGGCGTCGGCGAGATCGGCCAGGTAGTGCTCGGCGTCCAGCGAGGCCGCACATCCGCTGCCGGCCGCGGTGATGGCCTGCCGGTAGGTGTGGTCGACCAGGTCACCGCAGGCGAACACCCCCGGAATGTTGGTCCGGGTGCTCTTGCCGTCGGTCAGGACGTATCCCTCGTCGTCCAGGTCGATCTGACCGACCACCAGTTCGGACCGCGGGTCGTGGCCGACGGCGATGAACAGGCCGGAGATGTCCAGCTCCCGCTCGGCACCGGTCTGGGTGTCGCGCAGCGTGATCGACTGCACGGCATCGCCGCCGTTGACCGCGGCGACCTCGGAATTCCAGGCGAAGTTGATCTTGGGATCTGCCAACGCGCGGTCGGCCATGATCTTGCTGGCCCGGAGCTCGTCGCGTCGGTGCACGATCGTCACCGAGCGGCCGAACCGGGTCAGGAAGGTGGCTTCCTCCATCGCGGAGTCGCCACCGCCGACAACGGCGATGTCCTTGTCCCGGAAGAAGAATCCGTCACAGGTGGCACACCAGGAGACGCCGTGTCCGCTCAGCCGATCCTCGTCGGGCAGACCCAGCTTGCGGTAGGCCGAACCCATCGCCAGGATCACCGTCTTGGCCCGGTGCTCGGTGCCTTCGGTGTCGGTGACGGTCTTGATCTCGCCGGTCAGATCCATCGCGACGATGTCGTCGGGAATCAGCTCGGCACCGAACTTCTCGGCCTGGTCACGCATCTGACTCATCAGCTGCGGACCCATCACACCGTCGGGGAAACCGGGGAAGTTCTCGACCTCGGTGGTGTTGATCAGCGCTCCACCGGCGGTGATCGATCCTTCGAACACCAGCGGTTTCAGCTCCGCCCGTGCGGCATACACCGCCGCCGTGTAACCAGCCGGTCCGCTGCCGACGATGATGACGTCGCGAATCTCGCTGCCCATCGATCTCCTTCTCCCTGCCCGCTGGCCTCCGCGGGTGCTGCTGCGCCGTGCTCCGGTGCCGTTCCGACAAGGTGTCGGCTGCCGCATCCCGGGCCGCGGTTCGCAGGTCACCCTACCCGGACCCGAGCCGAAAACCGGTGCGCGTCCGGCACCGTGCACTGGGTTCTAACCGACTCCTCCGGACGGATATTCCGACCGCGGCCGCAGCACCGACGAACCCCACTTCCTCCGGGCACGGTCGGGCAAGGGTGGGCCGGACCGCGGGTCAACTCCACTGCAGCGCGGCCAGCCGACGCAGGCCGGTGCCAGCCGGATCGGCCCGCCGGACGACGACGTTGAACCGACGGCGACGAAATGATGATGAATTGGTCGCTTGTCGGTGACAATCGTAGGGTTGGCCGAGCGTTAACCATCTGACGTGTTGGGGAGAGGTAACCGTGGCAGACACCACTGTGATCACGTTCGGGACCTTCGACGTACTGCATGTCGGTCACGTCCGGGTCCTGAATCGGGCTGCCGAGTTGGGCGACCGACTGGTCGTCGGCGTCTCCTCCGATGCCCTGAACTTCTCCAAGAAGGGCCGCAATCCGGTCTTCAGCCAGGACGAGCGGCTGGAACTGGTCTCCAACCTCAAGTCGGTCGACGAGGTGTTCGTCGAAGAGAGCCTCGACCTCAAACGGCAGTACATCACCGACCACCAGGCCGACGTGCTGGTGATGGGCGACGACTGGGCCGGCAAGTTCGACTTCTGCTCCGACCTGGCCAAGGTCGTCTACCTGCCGCGGACGCCGTCGATCTCGACGACGGCGTTGATCGAGCACATCGCCACCACGCGTTCCTGACCAGGCGCGATCCCGACCAGGCGGGTTCCTGACGAGGGGCGGGGCAGCCGACTCGCCGGTCAGGACCCGACGCCCACCCGTTCCAGGCGGTTCAGCGCCGTCGAATAGAGCTCGACGTCGCGCAGATCGACGCCGATCCCGTCCGACCGCAGCCGATCCAGCTCGGGGACGACCTCGTCGTTCCACCAGGTCATCGCCAGCGTGGCCCGGTCCATCGGCCGACCGCATTCCAGCGCATGCCGATATCCCCACGCTTCGGCGGCGTCGGCCAGCCGCAGCCAGTCCGCCGGGCGATCCAGCCACAGGTCACGACGAACCGGATCGGGCAACGGGACCCGGAGCAGGAACTCGCGTTCGGCGGCCTTGCTCCGCAAATGGGCCAGTCGCAGACAGGCCATCCCGTACGCGACCGTGCAGATCGTCAACACCCGGGCGTCGATCAGCAACCGGCCCGCCTCCCGTGCCGCCGCGACCCGATGGTGTCCGTCGGCGACGAAGTACAGGTCACCGAGCCGGATCAGTTCCACCGGCGGCAGCAACTCACCGCCGGCCAGGGCGGATCGGACCCGGTCCAGCCGGTCGGCCAGATGCCGGTGTCGCGGTCTGAAGTCGGCGTCGAAGTCGTCGGGCCGTGAGACCGAGCCGACCACCTGGTCCAGCGGTACGTCGCTGTGGCAACGCCCCATCGAGCCGCCGTCGCCGAGCGCCAACAGCGCGGCGTCCGGCGGCATCAGGCCCGTTCGGCGTCGTCGCCAGGACAGCAGGTTTCCCCTGTCCGGGCCAACCCACGGCAGGGGAGAGGTATTCCGTCCGGCGGTCGATCACCGGGCCGGTTCGGTGAGGTCAGCCGCGGCCGAGGTCGACGTGCGGCCCGGCCGACGGGCTGTCGGTGTCGCAGCCGGACACGAAGACCGCACGGGTCTCACCCCGGTCGCGGAGGATCACCAGATAGCCCGATCGTTGGTCCAGCACCATCGACGTGATTCCGGTGATCCGGCCGTCGGTCACGTCGCGGGCGCAGTTCCAGGCGCGGGTGAACCGGTGCGGGTCAAGATCACCCTGTTCCTCGGCGGCAGCGGCGGAGGCATGCAACGAACCCTCCGCGACCATGATCGGTCGATCCGTCGACGGCTCAGCAGCACCGATCGACGAACTCGTCAGGTAGCCGCCGAACCCGACGGCGGTGGCCAACAACGCCGCACCCGCGGCACCGCCGGCCAGCTTGGCCCGCAGCCCGGACCGCGGCGTGAGGGTCTGGTTGAAGCGGTCGGCAAGCCGCGGCTTGGCCGGACGCTGCACAGGTCCGACGGCCGGAGTGGCATGGCCGCTGGTTCGTTCACCCTCCTGATCGTCGGCTCCGAGTTCCTGCGGTTCGGCGCCGGGATGGTGGGCGCGATACTTCCCCGGCCGGAACTTGCCGTCCTGATACGACGGCCCGCTGCCGTACGGGTCCGGTGTCGACGGGGCGCCCGGCCCGGACAATGTACGGGGTCCGGACCGTTCGCTGTCCCGGCTGCGTTGCTCGGCCTCCAGTCCGGCCTGCAGACGGGAGTAGACCGCGTCCGGCATCGGCACCGCAGGCTCCGCGGCCAGCAGATCGCGGACCTCGGTCAGCGCGGTCGCGGTTTCCCGGCAGTCGACACACCAGGCCAGGTGGGCGTCGATGTCGATGCGGCGCTCCGGCGCGACCAGTCCTTCGGCGGCGTCGGAGAGCTCCTCGATGTCGATGTGTCCGGCCGCGGGACCGGTCGGTCCGCCGGTCGTCGGGGCTGTTGTCATCGCGGACCTCCTTCCACTCCGGTCCGGTGTCGGCGAGCGATCCTCATTGGATCAAACCTCGGGTTCGTAGTTGGTCGATGGTGCGACGGGAACGCTTGTCCAGCTCGGCCGCCGGTGCATAGCTGAGCAGCCAGTCGAAGAACGTCGAATGACCCTGCCGCAGCAGCGCGGTCGGGACGTAGTAGGTCCGGTCGTCGCCGCTCAACCGCACCTTGTACGAAGGTCCGCTGTTGGTCAGGTATTCCTTGACCGCGACGACCTGCCGGCCGTCCAGGACGTAGGTCCGACGGATCTTGCGCACCGTGAGTCGGGCACCGTCGACCTCGATCCGTGCCCTGGTCCGGGCCCAGACGACACCGAGGAACACCGCCCACAACACGATCAACGCCGCCGCGACACCCAGCCACCCCGCTGCCCGGGTCCGGAACAACAGCAGCACACACAACACCAGTCCGATGCTCGCGATCGTGACCGGAGTCCGCCAGTTGTAGGACAGCTCCAATGCCCGGCCCGTCATCGGGACTCTCTCCCCTGGCGGGTCGGACGTGACGTGCCGGTTCGGCGGCCAGCTGCGGTCCGAGCATCACGATTGGGACGTACGACGGGAGCGTCCGGTTCCCGCAGATGGCGCAACAACGGGACGAGTTTTGCCCGGCCCCGCGCACACCGGCTCTTCACCGTGCCGGTCGCGCAGCCGAGCATCCCGGCGGCCTCCTCGACCGAGTAGCCCTCCATGTCCACCAACACCAGCGCCGCCCGCTGGTCGGCGTTCAGGGTGCCGAGCGCCGTCACGATGTCGGCCCGCTGTTCGCCCTCCAACACCTGATCGGTGGTGTCGACGGTCGTGGCCAACTCCTCGGCCCGGTCGGGGTCCTCGGGCAGCGGCTCGGCGGCCCGCACCTTGTTCCGCCGGATCCGGTCCAGGCAGGAGTTCACCACCACCCGATGCAGCCAGGTGGTGACCTGCGCATCGCCACGGAAGCTGGCGGCCCGGCGGAAGGCGGAGATGTAGGCCTCCTGCAGCGCGTCGGCCGCTTCCTCGGGATTGCGCATCGTCCGCAACGCGACGGCCCACATCCGGTCCCGATGCCGGGTGACCAGCACCGAGAACGCCAGCGGGTTGCCGTTCACGTGTGCTGCCAGCAGCTCGGTGTCGGCCAGCTCGGTCAGCGGTCCGGCGGCCGCGTCCAGCTGGCCCGGGGTTCGCGGCATCGCCGCAGCCGAACCGGCGTCGGCCGGCTCGGCGGCTCGGGGCCGGGCCGGACGCATCGGCGAACCGGTACTCCGTCCGCCGCCGCCCGGCGATGGGTACGGTGTCACGACACCACCTCGACCTCGTTGATGCCGCCGCGGTAGTTGTCTCCCTCCTCCGGCAGGGAGGTCAGGAAGACAAGTACGTAGCGGGCCTTGACCTTTTCGTCCAGGGTGCACGTGCCGGATTCGCCGATGTCCTTCTGCCGTGCGACCGTGCGCCAACTCTTCAGGGAGTTCATATCAGGTTCCGCGCCGGCCTCGCCCTTCGGAACCCGGATCTGGACATCGGTGCCGTTGCCGTACAGCTGCAGTTTGACCGAACCGACCTGCTGCACCGAGCCGAGATCGAGCACGATCCCGACGCCGGGCTTGAGGTTGCCCAGGTCCGGGCTGCCGAAGTACGACATCGTCGTCCAGCGGGTCTTCGGGTCACCGTCGTAGGCGTTCTTCACCTCGCCCGGATGCTCCTCGCCGTTGCCCGGCGGGGGATCGAAGTCCTTGCCGTCGACGATCTTGATCGGCCGGTCGGCCGGCGGCGCGGCCGAGGTCTTCGGATCGTTCGGATGCAGATTGGCCGCCGGGCCGAGGCCCTGGGCGGTGATCACGGTGATCACCACCGCGGCGATCAGTGCCGCGATGACCACCAGCCAGATCCAGCGCCGGGGGCCCGGGCGGGGCTCGTCCGGTTCGGCGGCGGCGATCGTCGTGGTGGGCTGATCGGGGCTCGCCGGGGTGCCGGCCGCCGGGCTGCTGGCGGAGTTGGTGCCGGCGGCGATGCTGCCGTTGCGTTCGACCAGGGCGTACGGTTCGGCGACCACGCCGACCGGGATCCGGCCGGTGTCGGGATCCTCGCCGAGGATCCGCGGCTGCGGATGCCGCAGCCGGCGTTCCAGGTCGCCGGTGGCATCGGCCGAGCCGAGCACCCGATCCAATTCGCCGACCAGTTCGGCGGCGGTGACGATCCGCGGCGCCCGCTGCCGCGGGATCGGGCTGAGCAACTGGTCGCAGATCCGGTCCAGGGTGGGGGAGACGCCGTGCCGGACCTGCCGTGGGGTCAGCCACGGATGCCCGCTTTCCTGCGCGCCGCCCGGTGCCGAGGGTGCGGCCGGCAGTCCGAACGCCGCCTCGCCGGGCCAGCGCGCCACCAGGCAGGCATAGAGCAGCCGGCCGAGGTCGGTGACGTCGGCGTCGGTCAGGGCGTCGTCGCTGCTCGGGGCGTCGGCGTACTCCTCCGGCCGCAGCGCGGCCTCGATCAGCAGTCCGACGATCTTGATGTTGCCGGCCGGGGTGATGATCACCGTCTCCGGATTGAGTCGCCGGTGATGCAGGCCGCGGGCGTGCGCACCGGACAGTGCGTCGGCCACTTCGCGGACCACCCAGGCCGACTCCAGCCCGGTCAGCGGTGCGGCGGTCAGCACCGACTGCAGGGACTGCCCCTCGGCGTACTCGCTGACGATGTAGCTGCCGACGGCCTGTCCGTCGGCGGTGACGGCACCTTCACCGACCGCGTCCAGCACCCGCAGGAAGCGGGAGTCGGTCGCACCGGAGGCATGCCGTCCGGCGGCCAGCAGTTCGTCGCTGCGGTCGTCGCCGACCGGCAGTAGATGGATCACCACCGACCGACTCAGCACCTGGTCGAAGGCCCGCCAGGTGATCGAGGCCCCGGTCCAGGCGAGCAGCTCCTCCAGCCGATACCGGTCGGCGAGCACGGTGCCGGCCGGCAGATGGTCCGGGACCGGTTCGGTCTGCTCGCCGGGTGGGTCGGCCGGCGCACCGGATTCGAGTTCGTCCAGGGTGAACGACGCGGTCTGCTCGGTGTCGGGTGCGTCCAGATCGTCGGTCGGACCGGTGACGGGGGGTGGCGTAACCGCCGCACCGGCCTCTGCCAGGTGCGGCTGGTCCGACTGTCCGCCCGTCATCTGTTGCCCCGCTGGGTGATCGCTGCGCCGACGAATCTGGGTGATGATCGATGCCTCGTCGGCCTGGTCGGAATCGGCATCATCGTGGTGACCATCGTCGTCGTTGGCATTATCGGTGCTGCCGAGGGTCGCGGCCGCATCCGCCCCGTCCCCGATGGTGCCAGATGAGGCAAACCCCTGGGGCCCAGAACCGCCGTCCGGCTCCGAAGAGATTGCTGAGGACCCCGAACCGCGGCCGCCACGGCGCAGCACGGTGGCCACGATCTGGTTGATCTCGGTGATGTGCAGCACCCGGGCCAGCCCGAAATACAGGCCGAGCGCGACCAGTCCGGCGATCGCCAGCGCCAGGACCCGGGCGCCGAAGCCGGTCGACCACTGCGCAAAACCCCAAGTGATCGCGTACGCCGCGACGCCGGCCGGCAACACGGCCAGGAAGACCCGTACGCAGTGCCGGGCGATCTCCCCGCCGCGCAGCCCGGGCAGACGCTTGCCGAGTTGATGGAAGGAGACACCGAGCCCGACGATGTAGGCCAGCGAGTACGCCAGGGCCAGCCCGGGCGCGACCCAGGCCGGCTTGCCGATCGGCAGCACCAGCAGCAGCGCGGCACCGATGTTCACCCCGGCGATCAGGATCTGCACGAAGAAGGTGGTCCGGGTGTCCTCCAGGGCGTAGAACGCGCGCAGACAGATGTACTGCAGGGTGAACGGCACCAGCCCGATCGCGAACGCGACCAGCGTCCAGCCGATGAAGTCCCAGTGCTTGGACCCGGCGCCGTGTCCGAACAGCAGTTGGGCGATCGGGAACCCGAGCGCCAGGAACGCGACCGACGCGGGCAGCAGGGTGGTGACCGCCAGCCGCATCGTCCGGACCACCTCGTCGCGGGCGTCGCCCAACCGACCGGCCAGCACCAGCCGGGAGGTGGACGGCAGCATCGCCGTCACCAACGAGACGGTGATCAGCGAGTGCGGCAGCATGAAGATCAGGTTGGCGTTCTGGTAGACGACCCAGCCGGCGCCGACACCACCCTTCGGTACGGCACCGCTGGCCAGCCGGCTGACCACGACCAGCGCCAGTTGGGTGACGATCATGTAGCCGACCGTCCACTTGGCCACCTTGCCGGCCCGACCGAGTCCGCTGTGCCGGAAGTCGAATCGTGGTCGATAGCGGAATCCGATGGCCCGCAAGTAGGGGATCAGGACCAGTGCCTGGGCGAGGATCCCGATCGTTGCGCCGAGCCCGAGGAGGAGTTCCTGCTGCAGGGTGAACGGTGCTCCCAGATCGCGATCGCTGCTCGGCCAGAGCACCAGGAACACGCCGATCGAAGCGATGCCGACCACGTTGTTCAGCACCGGCGCCCACATCATCGGGCCGAACTTGCCGCGTGCGTTCAGCACCTGGCCGAGCATCACGGTCAGGCCGTAGAAGAAGATCTGCGGCAGACAGAGATAGGCCAGCATGATGATCGACTGGAACTGGCCGGCCAGCTTCGGCGCCAGCCACTCGCCGTCCAGATAGATCCTCATGATCAACGGCGCCAGCAGGGTGGCGCCGACGGCGATCACGCCGATCGCAGCCATCCCCAAGGTGATCAGCCGGTTGGTGAACGCCTCGCCGCCGTCGTCGTCCTCCTTCATTGCCCGGACGATCTGCGGCACGAAGACGGTGTTCAACACACCACCGGCCAGCAACAGATAGATCGCCTGCGGCACCACGTTGGCCAACCCGAACATGTCGGCCTGCCGGGTGCCGGAACCCAGCGCAACCACCAGCAGCGCCGCCTTGGCGAAGCCGAGCACCCGAGACGCCGCCGTCCCGGCGGCCATGATCGCGGTCGCCGAGATCAACCGGGAGGCACCGGATTTCTCGGGCCCGGCCTCGGTCGCGTCGGTCGATCGTGTCATCGGTTCAGCCACGCGGTACACCGTCCGTACTCAGCGGTTCGGGGTGCTCGTCGGCCGCATCCGGGGACGGGTCCGGCGAGCCGCGTCGCGGTCGGATGACGGTGTCCTCGGTCGCTTCGTCGCGGTCCGTCGATGCCTGCGCAGGATCGGCGTGGCCGGCCGGTCCGTGCTGCGCAGTGCTGCCGGGATCTTCGGCCGGCTCGGGTTCCTCGGCGGCCCGTTCCCGGGCGACCTGCCGGATCCGCAGCACGACGGTGCCGAGCAGCACGATGCCGGCGGCGATCGCGATGATCCAGCCGACCAGCCCGGCGCGGGTGGCGTTCACCCGGATGGTCAGTGGTTCGCCGACGTTCTGCCCCTCGGTGGTGGCGAGTTGCAGGGTGACCTGCATGTCGCCGTTGGCGTTGGCCTGGGCCGGGATCTGCACCGGTACCTTCGCGCCGGCGTCGACGGTGCCGTCGCCGACCTCCCGTGCCGGGACGTCCTGCAGCCGCAACCGGGACTGGTTGGAGGAGTTGGCCCGCAGCTGGACCTTGATCGGACTGTTCAGCTCGTTGACCACCGTCACCGGCACCCGGGCACCCGAACCGGTCAGCGTGACCTGCGGATTGCTCTCCACCCGGATCGCGTCGGTGCTCTCCAGATCGTCCAGCGAGATCGGATCGGCGCGCTCGCCGGCGGTCAGCAGTTGCTGCTGGGCCCGCACGAACTGACTCTGCTCCGACCGGTGCCGACGCCAGCTCAGGCTGGCCGCCCGCGGCAACGACTGACCGATCAATGTGTCGGCGGAGGATTGCCCGAGCAGGTCGCTGTAGGTCTGCAGATTCTGCTGCAGCCGGTCCAGCCGACGCAGCTGGCGGGGGTTGAACTCCTCGGCCCGGACGGTGTCGGGGTAGTGCAGGTTGTTGCCCAGCGGAGTCGCCCGGTCGGTCAGCAGATCCTTGACCGACCGCGGTTTGAGCCAGGGTGCCTGCAGCGTCGCGTTGGCGCTGACCGCCTGGTCGGCATCGGACACCAGCCGGAGCCGGCCGAGCGAGGACGCCGGTTCACCGCTGACGGAGTCGACGTAGCTGTCGGCCAATGAGGTCTGCCGCTGTTGGACCTCGGTGTCGCGGGGATCCGGGCCCGGTCCGGCTGCGGCGCCGGAGTCGTAGCCCAGGATCGTCGGGCTGTCGTCGGCGCTGATCACCGGCCCGAGGTCGCCGAGGTCGGCCTGATCCAGCAGGACGGCCGCCGCGCCGAGCTGTTTCGCAGCCTGCAGGGTGGCCCGATCGGCGGCGCCGTCGGCCGGTGCGATCAGCAGCGGCAGCCCCTTGACCTCGGCGATCTTGGCGGCTTCGCGTTGACCGTCCCGGACGATGCCCAGGCGGTCGGCATGCACCAACGAGGTGAGGTCGGGCCGGGCGTAGAGCAGTTGGAATCCGTCGTGGGCCTGGCGCAGCGCTGTGAACCGGGTCAGCCAGTCCGCGGCAGCGTCCTTCCCGGTCCCGGCGGTCTTGGCACCGTCGGCGTCGATCACCGAGTAGCCGTTCTTCATCGACTTCAGTTCGAGCAGCAGATTCGGATCGACGGCGAAACTGGCGCCGGGACGTTCGGCGGCGCGCAACAGCGTGTCCAGCCGGCCGCCCGGGCCGATCTGGTCGGCCAGGCCGTCGTCGGTGAAGATTCCGGACCGGCTCATCGACGGCGTCGCGGCGAGCTCCACGATGGTGGACGTCCCGATCGCCTGCTGCCCGGGTTGCAGTCCGTCGCCGGCGGTCGCCACCACGTAGCTGCGGGCCCGGCCGACGGTGGTGCTGGCGTTCTCCCGGACCTGGATGCCGGCCAGGTAGACGCCGGGCTGCGGGGTCGTCGTCTCGAAGAAGTCGCTCGCCTTGGCCCTCACCCGGAAGGTCTTGGAAGCGCCGGGATCCAACTGCGGTGCGTCCTCGGTGTAGAGATTCTGATACGCCGTCGGCGTTCCCGGGCTGTACATCCGGGCGCCGACCGGGTCGGTCGGCTGCGATGCGCCGGCCTGGCTCAGTTCGTCCTGCGTCGTGTACGGCGTCATGTTCCGCCAGATCATCGCCTGCAGACGGTCCAACGGCCGGTCCGAGGTGTTGGTGACCTTGCCCTCGAACGTGATGGTCGCGTTAGGGTCGGAGATCGCCGGAGTCAGGGCAGTCAGTTCGATGCTGACCTGGGATCCGGTCTCGGCCCGAGCCGTCGCCGGTCCGGTCAGCGGTCCGGCGAACAGGCAACCGAGCAGCAGGGCCAGCAGCAGACAGCAGGCCCGGAGCCGACTCGGTGCCGGCACCGTCGCAGGGGTCGCGGAGGTCCGCCGGGCGATCACACGCCCGGACCCTGCCCAGCGCCCATCTCGCACTGCGCCATCGTATCTGCCGCGATCACCCTGACCGGCCCGTACGCCGCAACGCCCCTGCGACGAACTCCGGGGCGAGGTACACCGGACGACGGCGGCTTGGGCCGATGCCGAGCTCGACCGATAAACTCACGCGTTGTGCCTGATCGCCCCTCCTCGTCCAGCCGGCTCACCGACGCGCAGCAGCGGTCGGTGCAGCAGCTGTTCGGTACCGCTCCGGTGGTCGACGAACTCGGGACGCTGTTCACCGACGCCGGGCACAGTCTCTATCTGGTCGGCGGCAGCGTCCGGGACGCCCTGCTCGGCGAGCTCGGACACGACCTGGACTTCACCACCTCGGCGCGGCCGGACGAGATCGAGCGACTGCTGCGGACGAGGACGTCGACCATCTGGACCGTCGGACGGGAGTTCGGCACCATCGGCGGCAGGATCGGTGACTGGCAGATCGAGATCACCACGTTCCGCGCCGACGCCTACGCCGCCGACAGCCGCAAGCCGGCGGTCGAATTCGGGGACAACCTCAGCGGCGACCTGATCCGGCGCGATTTCACCGTCAACGCGATGGCCCTCAGCCTGCCGGACCACGCGTTCGTCGACCCGTACGGCGGCGTCGACGATCTGATCGAGCAGCGGCTGCGCACCCCGACGGCACCGGAGGTCTCCTTCACCGACGACCCGTTGCGGATGTTGCGGGCGGCCCGGTTCGCCGCCCGGCTCGGGCTGGTGCCGACCCCGGAGCTGGTCGCCGCGATGACCGAGCTGGCCGATCGGCTGAGCATCGTCTCCGCCGAGCGGATCAGCGACGAGTTCGCCAAGCTGTTGCTCACCGACCATCCGCGGATCGGTCTGGACCTGCTGGTCCGCACCGGGTTGGCCGACCAGTTCCTGCCCGAGCTGCCGGCGCTCCGGCTGGAACGCGACGAGCATCATCGGCACAAGGACGTCTACGTGCACAGCCTGATCGTGCTGGAGCAGGCGATCGATCTGGAACGGATCCGGGGGCACCAGCCCGATCTGGTCAATCGGCTGGCCGCCCTGCTGCACGACATCGGCAAGCCACGGACCCGCAAGTTCGAGGCCGGCGGCAAGGTGACCTTCCACCACCACGACGTGGTCGGCGCGAAGATGGCCAGGAAGCGGCTGAAGGCGTTGCGGTTCAGCAGCGAGCAGATCGACGCGGTCGCGCAGCTGATCGAGCTGCACCTGCGGTTCCACGGCTATTCCGACACCGCCGGCGACGGTGAGGGCGGCTGGACCGATTCAGCGGTCCGCCGCTACGTCCGCGACGCCGGCGATCAGCTGGAACGTCTGCACATGTTGACCCGGGCCGACTGCACCACCCGCAACCAGGCCAAGGCGACCCGGCTGCGCCGCGCCTACGACGAGCTGGAATGGCGGATCGACGAACTGGCCAAGCAGGAGGAGCTGGACGCGATGCGCCCGGACCTGGACGGCAACCAGATCATGCAGATCCTCGGCATCCAGCCCGGCCGCCAGGTCGGCGAAGCCTACAAACACCTGCTCGAACTGCGGATCGACAACGGTCCGTTGGGCCACGAACGCGCCGAGGCCGAACTCCGCACCTGGTGGGCCGCCCAGCCCCACGACTGACCCAGCTTCCCGCGAACTTTGCGGGTTGCCGCACGCCCTGTACCGCGCGCGGCAACCCGGAAACAGCGCGGGAACTCCGGCTCAGCCCTTGAGTTGGCGGAGTACGGACTCAGCCGCGGATCTGTCGATCGTGTGGCCGGGGTCGGTCAGGATCACCAGGGTGACCCGCTTGCCGCGTTGACCGGCCATCTCGGTCCATTCGGTGCCGTCGGCGTAGCGGCGTTGGTCGATCAGGCCGAGGTCGGAGTCGATCACCGTCGCCAGCATCGGGCCGTCCGGTTTGTCACAGGCCCGGACCTGGTCCAGGTAGCGGCCGTAGTAGGCCTTGGCGTCGGCAGTGCTGCCGAACTGCATCGCCAGTCCGATGCCCGGCGTACTGGTCGCCCCCTTCTTGCCGTAGGTGGCCTGCAGTGCCGAGATCGGATCCGGATAGTCGTCCCGGGTCACCGGTGCGCAACCGATCGTGATGGTGTCCTGCGCGGCGTACCGCGGATCGCGGCCCTGCACCCAGGTGCCGTTGCCGCGGTAACCCTCCTCGGCACCACCGGGACGGGCGACCGGCTGCCAGCCCGCCGGCCGCGGCAGGTCCTTCTTGGTCAACGGTCCGGCCGACTTCGGCGCCGGGGCGGTGGGTTCCGGCGGTGCCGGCAGCGTGTTGGACGTGGTCGGTTCCGGTGCGACTGTCGACCCCGGACTCGCCCGGCGAGACGGACTTGCCGACTGAGTCGGCTTGGCACTGCCGCCGCCGGCCGACGACGTGGCCGAGGTCGACGGGCCGCCGGTCGCCGATGCCGAGGCAGGCGGTCGGTTGCTGGGGGAGGGCTGCGGGGTGTCCTGGCAGCCGGTCAGCAGCATCCCGCCGACGGCGAGCGCGGACAGCACCGCCAGTCGCGTCGGTCGCCGATCGAGCTGACGGTGACCGCGCTGCTGTCGGTGTTGTCCCGGGGGAGCGGAACGCTGTTGTCGGGGAGCCGAACGAGGCACGCGGACGGACCTCAATTGTTGTTCTCGAAGTGCTGGTAGTCCCGACCCGGATACCACAGCCCGCCCCAGAAGTAGCCGCGGGACCGCAGTTGCTTGGTCAGCACGCTGCTCTTGGTCAGCATGCCTTCCCGCCAGGGGGTGCGCTTGATGTAGGACTTACCGCTCTCCGGCCACCACTTCCCGTTCACGTCCCGATACGGGTTCTCCCGGGTGTTCACGTCGATCGCGATGCCGTAGCTGTGCGGGGACTGCGCGTACGGGTTGCCGGTCACCTTGCGGCAGTTGAAGGCGGAGGTGTTGTCGGCCTCCATCTGCTTCGGGTCGTTGCCGCCCCACAAGCCGGGGTTGTCCATCCGACGGATCGGCTTGCCGAGGTTGGCGCCGAAGGAGCGCGTCACCTTGTGTTCCATGCCGGCCCGGACGATCAACACGCCGCGATGCATCTTGCCGTCGAAGCCCTGATAGTTCATCCGTACCGTCCGCAGCTTCGACGGGCCGACCGGGCAGCCGGCCCGATAGGTCTTGGCGACCATTCCGGAAGTCGTCTGTTCGATCGTCGCGTTCAGCACCCGACCGCGGCGGATCGGTGCCGACGCGCTGGTCACCCAGCTGTCCGAGCTGCCGTTCCAGTGCCGGGCGCGTACCCAGTAGCTGCGCAGTTCGCCCTTGCCGGTGCTGAAGGTGAAGGAGAAGCGTCCGCGGCTGTCGGTCTTCTGGGTGGCCTTGTCGTGGTACGCCTCGCCGGACTTGACCTGGAAGTGGACCAGCACCCCGGCGCGGGCCGGCGACACGCTGCCGGTGATCTTGGGGGTGGTCAGCGAGTCGATCGCCGACGGCGGCTTGTTCATCGTGATGGTGGGTTCGGTGACGGTGATCGTGACGACCTCGCTGCGGACGGTGTCCGCGGCGTCCGGACTGCCGCCCAGGGTGGCGGCGAACTGGCGTCGTCCCTCGGCTCCGGTCTCCTTGCTGGTGCCCCAGTCGCCGGAGTCGTCGGCGGTGGTGCTGATCAACTTCTCCCAGTCCTCGGACGCCCCGGCCGACCAGATCTCCACCTTTTGATCTTCGTCGTCGGAGGTTGCGGTGCCGCTGAACGCGATCGAGCCGGTGTTCTCGAGGTAGCGGCCGGCGACCGGTGATCCCTTCGGCGCCACCTTCAGGGTGACCGCCGGTTCGGCGGCCGGTGACTCCGACGCCGACGGGCTGGTGTCCGATTGTGCTGTGGGGGTTGCCGATTCCGCGGACGGAGACGCCGACTTCTCGCTGGCGGTCGGCGACGTTTCGGCGCCGGCTTGATGATCATCGGCCGACGGTGCGGCCGATGCATCCCCTTCGTCGTCCCCTCGGTCGTCGCCGACGACTCCGGTGACGGCGTCTTCTTGTCCTGCCCGGCACCGCCTCCGTCCGGGCAGTGCGTCGATGACGGCGATCCGGTCGGTGACGCCGAAGTCTCCGCTGGCCCGGCGTTGTCCGTCGACCCGGCGTTGTCCGTCGACTCGGGCGACGGCGTCGGCGTGTCAGGAGCCGACGGCGACGGTGTCGAGGGAGAGGACGATGGCGACGTCGAGCGGGAGGGCGAAGTCGAGGGGGAGGGCGAGCAGGTGGGCGGTTCGGCGGACGCCGTTGGACCGGGCACCGTCGCGATGATGATCATGGTCGCGAAGGCACCAGCCAGTACGGCGCGGGAGAGGCGCGGCATGACAGACAGCGAACCACAACAGCGATCGATCTGTCTGCTGGTTCGACCAGAACCGTAGGCCGGCGATCCGGCCCGGGGTCGATCGGGCAGCACGACGCCGGCCCTTCCATCGTTGTAATGATCTGTGCTGTACTGCTTCCGATCACTGCTGATCCCCCGAGAGGAACGTCATGTCCCGCGCGCTGAAGCTGTTGTTGTCGTTCTGTTCCGTCGCCGCCCTGATGATCATCGGCATCGTGCCGGCGTCGGCGGCACCGCCGGGAGGTGCGGAGAACGGCACCCGGCTGATGGGCGGCGTCGCCCTCTACCCGCGGGTGATCCGACTGCAGCATTCCGGACCGGCGACCGGCCGGATCATCGCCAGCGCCGTCACCTTCGACGCCGACGGCGCCGGCATCGGCGCGATCTTCGCCAGCACCGACCGTGGCCGCAGCTTCACCCGGATCGGCTCGGTCGCCGATCCGGGTGCGGCCGAGGGGCTGTGTTGCTCCACGCTGTACGAACTGCCCCGCCGGGTCGGCACGCTGTCCGCCGGCACCCTGCTCTGGTCGGCGTCGGTCGGCCAGGGTGCGGAGGTGCGCCGGATGACCCTGCCGGTCTGGGCGAGCTCGGACCACGGCCGGACCTGGCGCAAGCTCGGGACCGTGGCCACCTCGCCGAACGCCGGCGGACTCTGGGAACCTGAATTCACCGTGTCCCGTGATGGCCGGCTGGTGCTGTTCGTATCCGACGAGAGCCAGCAGCCGACCCACAGCCAGACCCTGGTCGCCTCGGTCTCCACCGACGGCGGCAGCTGGACGCCGCTGCGCAATGTGGTGGCCGCCGACGATCCGGCGCTGCGGCCGGGGATGCCGGTGGTTCGTCGGCTGCCGCACGGCGACTACCTGATGAGCTATGAGATCTGCGGTCCCGGCGAAGGCTGCCGGCAACGGATCCGCCGTTCCGCCGACGGCATCGACTGGGGCGACCCGACCGACCTGGGCACCCTGATCGGCACCGCCGACGGCAGCCACTTCCGGCACGCGCCGACGATCAGCTGGTACGCCGACGGCAGCCGGGACGGCGCGCTGCTGAGCGTCGGCCAGATGCTCTACGACTCCGCCGGGGCGGTCGCCGCCGGCAACGGATCGACGATCCTGACCACCGGCGGCGCACCCGAGGATCCCTGGGCCACCGCCGAGGCGCCGGTCCGGATCGCCGACCCGTACGACAACTACTGCCCGAACTACAGCTCGTCGCTGCTGCCGATGCCCGAACGCGGCCGGCTGCTGGAGCTGGCCACCGGCTACGACGCCGACGGTGTCTGCACCACCTACTTCGGCACCGGCAAGCTGCCCCGACCCTGACCCGGGATCCTGGGCCGTCGAAGGACCGCACAGGATTCCACCGACCGTTAGCCGGCCCAACATGTCGATCCCGGACACCTCCGTCCGTGTCGAGGGTGAGTGCGGCAGCCGAGACCGCACCGGACACGGAGGACGAGATGCACCAACGGACGGCACGGGACGCAGGCACAGCGGTGGCAGCCACGAGCGGCGAGGAGATCCTGCCGTTCCGGATCGAGGTGCCGCAGGCCGACCTGGACGATCTGCAGGACCGACTGCGGCGGGTCAGATGGGCGCCGCCCGCACCGGATGAGGTGGCACCGGATGAGGTGGCACCGGACGAGCAGGACGGCACCGCATCCCCGGGAGTGCGGCGGTACGGGGTCTCCACCGGGCGGCTCCGGCAGCTCGTCGAACGCTGGCGGAACGGCTACGACTGGCGGAGCTGGGAGGCCCGGCTGAACAGCTACCCCCAGTTCATCACCGGCATCGACGGGCAGCGGGTGCACTTCCTGCACGTCCGATCGCAACGGCCCAACGCGTTCCCGCTGATCCTGACCCACGGCTGGCCGGGATCGGTGGTGGAGTTCCTGGACGTGATCGACCGGCTGATCGAGCCGGACGCCGGTCCGGCATTCGATCTGGTGATCCCGTCACTGCCCGGGTTCGGCTGGTCCGGTCCGACCACGACCGGCTGGGGGCCGCGCCGGATCGCCCGGGCCTGGGCCACCCTGATGCAGCGACTCGGCTACCGCCGCTACGGCGCAGCCGGCAACGACTGGGGATCGGTCATCGCACCGGAGCTCGGCCGGGTGGCACCGGACGCCGTGCTCGGCGTGCACGTCACCCAGCTGTTCGGCAGCCCGCCCGGCTATCTGCCGTACGCGGCCGGCCCGGAGCCCGACGATCTCGACGACTTCGACGACGACGAGCGGCGTGCCCTGCAGGGTCTGCACGACTGGCTGCGGGTCGGAGCGTCCTATCACCATGTGCAGGCCGAACAGCCGCAGACGCTGGCGCATGCGCTGGCCGACTCACCGGTCGGCCTGCTCGGCTGGAACAGTCAGGTGATGGGTGGCGTCGATGACGACTTCCTGCTCACCCAGGTCACCCTGCACTGGCTGACCGGCACCGCCGGTTCGGCGATCCGGATCTACGCCGAGGACGCCGCCGAACCCTCCGCCGACGGGCCGACGACGGTGCCGCTCGGGTTGGCCCAGTTCCGCGACGACCTGCACGCGATCCGCCGCTACGCCGAACGTGATCACGCCAGGATCGTGTCCTGGCATGACTACGACACCGGCGGCCACTACGCCACCCACACCGACCCCGAGCTGTACAGCACCGACCTGCGGAACTTCTTCGCCGGCCTGCTGACCGACCGCTGAACCGAGCGGGTCAGCGGTTGTCGTCGGCCACCGCGGTGCCGTCCGGTGTCCGGTCCAGCGACTCGCTGCCATGATCAAGATCGAGACCGCGGGACAGCAGCGCGAAACCGATGCCGGTGACCAGATAACAACCGGCGATGACCACCAACACCGGCACCGACTTTCCGTTGTCGGGTACGACTCCGACACAGATCACCGCGGCCAGCACCAGCGACACGTTGAAGATCATGTCGTAGATCACGAACACCCGGCCCTTGTAATCGTCGTCGACGTGGGCCTGCACGAAGGTGTCGACGTTGATCTTGATCGCCTGGGCCAGGACACCACAGCAGAAGGCGGCGATCAGGATGCCGACCCGGGTGTACGTGGCACCCGGAAACACCTGCAGCACGGCCGATCCGATGAAACAGCAGACCATCCACGCCCGAGCCCCGATCCGATGCCGGACGATCGGGGTGACGGCGGCGGCGAGCACGAAACCGATCCCGGTGACCGCGGCCAACACACCGAGATCGCCGATCGCCGCGTCCACCTGGTCGACACGATGGAAGTAGTTGCGATAGACCAGGATGCTGGCCACCGTCACCACCCCGTACGGGATCCGGTGCAGGCCGATCATCACCAGCCCGAGGCCCGCCTCGCGGCGCTGCCGCAGATGGCCGACCGCGTCGATCAGCCCCCGTGCGACATCGGCGGCTCGGGTCCGTACGGTGCCGTCCGGGCCGAGCACCCGCCGACCCATCCGCAGGCTCAGCAGCGCGCTGACGGCGAACCCGCAGGCGGCCAACGCGAACAGCACTCCGTCGGCCGTGCTGGCCGGCACCCGGCCGCTGAGCACCAGCCGGATCCCGGTGGCCAGCCCGCCGCCGATGATCACCGCCGCCGGTCCGACGGTGGGCACCACGGAGTTGGCGACCAGATACTCCTCCGGCTCGACGGTGTGCGGCAGCGAGGCCGACAGCGCGGCCAGCAGGAAGCGGTTCAGGCTCATCGCCAGCAGCACGCCGCCGTAGAAGATGATCTCCCGGCCGCCGCTGGTGACGCCGCCGGCGACCAGCACGGCCAGCCCGAGACCGAGCACGGTCCGGCAGAGCTCGGTGATCAACAACACCTGCCGGCGGGACACCCGGTCCAGCACCACGCTGACGAACGGGCCGAGCACCGAGAACGGCAGCAGCGTGATCGCCAAAACGCCGGCGATCGCGGCCGCGTCCGGCTGCCGTTCCGGCGAGAACAGCACGAACGAGGCCAGCGCCACCTGCAGCACGGCATCGGCTGCCTGGGCGGCGACCCGGACGGCGAACAGTCGCCGAAAGAGCCGGTGCCGCCACAACTGGCGCAGACCGCGCAGAAACTCCACCGACGAAACCTACCCCGCTGAGCTGTCGGGCACCGGATGCCGCCCGTTGCCGGACGGCTGTGAGGCCAAGCTACTCGCCGTACTTCTCCACATAGTCGGCCAGCTTGTCGTTCTTCAACGCCTTGCCCAGTGCCTTCATCTTGGTCTCGTCCACGACGTCGATGCTGCCGACCCCGGACACGTTGTCGAAGCCGCTGATCGGGGCCTGGATCTGTTTGATGTCGCTGGGCGACAGCCGCAGCGACAGCGCGGTGTTGCGGATGTCACTGTTGGTCAGTTTGTTGTCGACCGTGACGTCCTTGGCGACTCCGGAGACGAAGGAGTTGAACTTCATCGGATTGCGGATGGTGTCGCTGCTCAAGCCCTTGGCCATGATCGCCTGGACGACCTTGCGTTGATTGGCCGACCGGTCGAGATCACCGTTGGGCAGGTGGTGGCGTTCCCGGACGAACCACAATGCCTCTTCACCCTGAATGGTGATCTTGCCCTTCGGATAGCTGTAGCCGTGAGATTTGAAGGCGTGCTTGTTCTGGACGGTGACGCCACCGAGGGTTTCGGTGAGGCTGATGAATCCCTCGAAATTCACTTGCGCGACATGATCCATCCGAGTGCCGGTCAACTGTTCCAAGGTGGCGACCGCCAGTTGCGGACCACCGAAGGAGTAAGCGGCGTTGATCTTGTTCTTGCCCTTGCCCGGAATATCGACATACATGTCGCGCGGGAACGAGACGATGTAGGCGCCCTTCCGGTCCGAGTCCAGATGCATGATCATCAACGTGTCGCTGCGACCGTTGTCCTGCATCTTCGAGGGGTCCCGGCTGTCCGATCCCATCAGCACGAAGTTGAGCGACTTGTCGTCGGTGTCCTTCTTCGGCCGCGGTGACTGCCCCGGAGCGGTCGGCTCATCGGGTGGCAGGTTGTCGGCGCGCTTGATGTTCTGGCTGACACTGCGGTCGATGGACAGCGCGTAGAGACCACCGGCTGCTGCCGCGACGACCACCACGACCAGCAGGGTGATCAACAACCGCAGCGGCCAGCGCCGCTTCTTCCGCCGGCGGGGGCCGGCGTTACCCGGTCCGGCGGCGCCGCCACTCGAGACGAGCCCGAGGCCCTCGTCGTCGGTCGGAGTGCTCATCTGCCTTCAACCATCCTCAATGTCGTCGACTGGTCAGTCGGCCGGCGTCCCACAAGGCTCATCGATTCCGTCGGCACCCGCTCCGGGCACACCGGACGAACACCGTGACCGGCGCGCATCGTTGACCCCCGCGGACATGACCCTCGAAATCTGGCCAGAGTCTACGCAGCGCGGGTGAAGGTCACATGAGATGGGAGCAAGTCCGGTTTCAGGAATTCCGGGCGACGGGATTCCCGGGCGTTGAAAAGCCGGATTCACCGAGCGCGGCGGTCGGACATCGGCCCGGCTCACCGACCCGGGCTCGCAGCAGCGATGCCGGTCGGTCGTACGCTCTTGGCCGTGGCACGAGCAGAGGATGCGGCCCGGCGGGCGGAACTGGCGGCCAGCACGCGGCGGGCCGAGGCGGCGCGCGCCCAGCGGCTGATCGACGACTTCGTCGCCGCCGCCGAACGGGCCGGCATCGCCGCGGAGCCGTTGCAGGCCCGGCTGCTGACCGGTCAGCGGGTGCGTACCGACCGGTCGGGTTGGTATCTGCGCCGGGATCGGAGCATCGCGATCGGCACCGACGGCGGCTACTACGCGCTGCTGGTGCCCGGCGGTCTGCGGGAGCGGTTCCGCGGCGCCCGGTTGCAGCCCAGCCCACCGCCGATGATCGTCGGCCGCGGCGGCAAGGACGGCGAGACCGGCGATCTCAGCTTCTTCCTGGACCGGCGGCTGGCCGAGGGCTGAATCCGCCCCGGCGCCACCCGGCCAGACTCAGAAGTCCTCCATGGTGGCCGACGAACGCCGCGCCTTCATGTGCTTCAGGTACTGGTCGACGACCTCGTTGGGCTCTCCGCGCTCCATCAGGCGTCCCTTGTCGATCCAGATCGCCTCGTCACAGAGGTCCTTGATGCTGCCCAGCCCGTGGCTGACCAGGAACATCGCCCGCGCCCGGGACCGCAACTCGGCCATCTTGGCGCTGGCCTTCTCCTTGAAGTGCGCGTCGCCGGTGGACAGCGCCTCGTCGATCATCAGGATGTCGGGCTCCATGTGCACCGCGACCGAGAACGCGACCCGGGAGAACATGCCCGAGGAGTAGGTCCGCATCGGCATGTCGATGAAGTCGCCGAGCTCGGTCCAGTCGGCGATCTCGTCGGCCCGGGCCTCCACCTGCTCCCGGGACAGGCCGGCCGCCAGACCGCCGAGGATGATGTTCTCCCGGCCGGACAGGCTGTTGTTGAAGCCGACACCGAGCGCCAGCAACGTGCTGGCCCGACCCCACACCTCGACGCTGCCGGTGGTCGGCGGCAGGATGCCCGCCATCGCCCGCATCAGGGTCGACTTGCCGGCGCCGTTGGCGCCGATGATGCCCATCGCCGTACCGGTGCGAACCTCGAAGGTGACGCTCTTCAGGGCTTCCACCTCACGTACCGCACGCTGTCCGCGACCGAACCGGGTGAGTGCCTGCCGCAGCGTCGGCTTCTTCTCGAAGCTGGTCCGGTAGGTGATCGACAGGTCGCTGACCTTGATCGCCAGGTCGGTGCGCTGTTCGGCCGGCAGGTGGGACTGGTCGGGGATCTCCGGTCGGCGCTCCATCGGGCCCATGCCCTGGAGCAGCCGAAACTTCTTGCGTCGGGTCGGCAGCGCGGCGCCTGCCTTGCGGGGGCCGCCCTTCCCCTTGGCTGCTTGGCCCTTGGCTGCTTGGCCCTTGGCGGTTTGGCCCTTTGCCGCCGCGCCCTTCTTGGCTGCCTGGCCCTTACCCGTCTTGGCCGGAGCCTTGCCCTGCTTCGGCTTGCCCGCTGCCGGCTTGGTCTGCGGGGCCTTCTTCGGGGCGGCCTTGTTGGGCGCCGCCTTGGGCTGGTCGGCCTCGCTCTTGGCAGCCTCGGGTGCCGCCGTCGTCGCCGAATCCTCACCGGCGGCGGTGACCGATCCGGCATCCTGGCTGTCGGCCGGCGACTGCTCGCCGCGCACCCGCCGTCCCTCGGCCTGATCCGCCGTTCCAACCTGATCCGCCGTTTCAGCGTCCTGGTCGGACGGGATCTGCCAGGTCCAGGTCCGAGTCGGGGCGTCTTCGTCGGCAGCAGCGCCGTCGTCGCCGTGGCCGTCGGCCCGGGACGGGAATCGGACCGGAGTCGACGGCGAACCGGGAGTGCTGTCGTCGGCTTCGCGGGCGCGCCGGGGCCGCGCCTCGGTTGAGGCGTCGGAGGAGGACGTACGGTCCGGGTCGGCCGGCGTCTCAGAGGACACGGACAGCGAACTCACGCTCCCTGGAGATGAAGAACAAAAATCCTACGATGACCGCCGCGGCGGCCCAAGCAGCCGACGTCACCCACACGTACGGGTCCGGCCATTCCGACTTCTGCAGCAGATCGGAGTATCCGGTCAGCATGCTGAACGTCGGGTTCACCTGCACGATGGCCTGGACGACCCGCGGCAACTGGCTCATGTCGTCGGCCGACCACAGGATCGGCGAGCCGTAGAGCCACATCCGCATCAGGTAGGGCAGGAAGCTCGCAGTGTCGCGGAAGTAGACGGTCATGGTCGAGACCAGGGCCGCCATCCCCATCGAGAAGACGACCAGGCAGGCGGCGAAGAACACCGACAGCAGCATTCGCCAGGACCAGACGTCGCCGACGATGGCGTGGATCACCAGATACAGCGGGATGGTCGGCAGGAATCGGAAGAACGCCGTCCGGACCGCCGACAGCGGGATCAGCAGCCGGGGGAAATTGGTGTTCAACAGCACCTTGCCCGCGGTGGTGACCGACTTGGCGCCGCTGCTCATCGACACCTGGAAGATGCTGAACAGGAACAGTGACCCGGTCAGGTGCCCGATCCGCTCCTTGGCGGCGGCCGGATGTTCGATCCCGCCACGGATCAGCATGATCATCAGGAAGTAGACGCCGGCCTGGAGCAGCGGGTTGAGCACCAGCCAGGCCTGGCCGAAGAAGGTGTTGGTGTTGGCCCCGCGCATCTTCGCCCGGCTCATCTCGGCGGCGAACTGCCGGCGCTGCCACAGCGAGCGGAAATACTCCACCACGTTCGGCAGTCCGGCGCGATGCGGGCTGAAATGTTGGTAGACCGGGGCATCGGTCGGCGCGCCCTGAACTGGCATCCCGGTTCCGCTCCTCGTCATCCCTGCAGGCCCACTCGATCGGGCGGCCGGGTCGGTCGACTCTGCTCGACCCGTCCGTCTGTGATCCTCAGCGTTGCGGCCGGCATCCCGGCCGGGCCTTGGTGAAGGCCTCGAACAGTCTGCCACGCGGTCGGCGTTCTCCAGGTATTCCGCGCTGTGGGAACCGACAGGTTTCCCTGGTGATGAGGTAGGAATTAGCTCGGCGTGCACGATCTCGGCCCCGAAAGGGATGCCTCACGCAGACGCCGATGTCGGACCGAGCTGGTGAGTCGGCCCCGGCGGTTGATCGTCGAGGCCGACCCACGTCATCGGCTGACCAGCTCCGCCCGAAGCGAAAACCCCCGAAGAGGATGGTCGGCGGGCGGGAGCCGGCTCGGGTCGACCTGTCCCCCGACCGGTCGACCGCCTGGCGTGATTCCGGCCGCACTCTCCCAACTGCGGTCGGCGCCGATAACAGCGTGCTGATTCCCGGGCTGGTTGTCCAGTCAACTAGCTCTAGCATCCTGCAAGGGTTGTCCCAGTGCGTCCGCACCGCTCGGTACAGTTGACATCAGTCCGGTGGTTCCGGGCTTCGATCGGCGAGTGACCGGGAGATGAGCGCGCTGTCCGCACCCACAACGGCCCGCCGTGTCGGCAGGCAGCTGCTGACCGTCGTTCTGGCGGTGATCACGCTGGCGATCGCGGCGCTGCTGGCCTGGGCGACGTTGGCGACACCGTTGGCCGACGAACTGCCGGATCTGCCCGACGAACCGGACATGATCAACGATCTGCCCGCCAATCTGACCTGGTTGCTGCTGATCGGGATCGCGATCGTCTCCTGGCGCCAGCTCGGGATCGGTTTGGTGACCGCCGCCGGATCCGCGGCGGCGGTGCTGTTGGTCGCCTACGTCGAGGCGTCCCGCTTCGCGGCCGACGGGATCGGCGGCTCGGCCCTGGTGCTGATCTTCGTGATCGCCGTCATCGAGGCCGGCAGCTTCGTCGCCGTCGGGATCGCCACCGGTGTGTTCGGTTGGCATCAACGGGCCAAACTGCGGGCCGTCGGCGGCTGACCCGCTCGCTCGATGGCGGCCGGTTGTGCGGTGACGGCGACCGGACCGTACGGAGGGACAACGTCGTGGACGCCTCGGACAACACCGGCGATGGCTCGGACAACACCTCGGCCAACACCGCTGCGACAGGCTGACGGCATCGGTCGAGCTGACGACCGACTCTCCGACCGAAAGGTGCCTGGTGTCCGAAGGGCGACGATCGATCACGTACTCCCGCTTCGCGCTGGTCGACGCGTTGAATGCCGAGTGGAGCGAGCTGGACGGCAATCACCGGCTGGCCGGTTACGGCCGCGCCGAGGTCGGTCGATGGGCCGCCGATCATCCCGCCCTGGTCGGCTGCGGCAGCGCCGGCGACGTGCTGCAGGCGATCCGGGATCGACCGGACGAGGTGCTCGCCGCACTGATCGCGGTGCATCAGGAAGGGACCCGGCACAACCGGGTGGGTTCGTCCGGCCGACCGGCCGGCGAGTTGGCCGGCCGGATCGTGCTGCAGACCATGCTCGGCAAACTGGTGACGATGGCCCGCCGGGATCACCGGCACGCCGTGGAGGACTACGTCGGGCAGCTGTGGGCACGGATCGGGTGCTACCCGCTGGCCAGGCGGCCCCGACGGATCGCGGCAAACCTGGCACTGGACACCCTGAAGGCGGTGACCCGCGATCACACCCGTGGTTCGTCTCGGGTGGCCGTTGCGGTGCCGGTGTCGGAGGAGGATCTGGAGCGCGCCGGTCTGGTGGCGGATCCGCGGGTCGGCGACGGTGTCGACGACCTCAGTGCGCATCGGGTGCTGCGCACTGCCCAGGACCTGGATCTGATCGATGACGCGACCCGGCGGCTGCTGTTGTCGGTCTATCTCGAAGGGCTGTCCAGCGTCGACGCCGCCGCTCGGTTCGGGCTGGCACCGACGACCGTGCGCTATCGCTGCAGTCGGGCGATCAGGAATCTGGCCGCCCATGCGACGGTGATCAGAGATGCCGCCTGAGCCCCGGGACGGTACGCCATCGGACCGTTCGACGTCGCCGACCACCGGGCTCTCCGGGCCCGGCAGATCGGGGACCGTTGAAAACTCGGTTGGCGGCAGCCGGAATGGCGAGGGTTCGGTAAAGCCATTGGCTATCAATGGGGCCGACGGGACAGGTGGGTCGGTTGATGCCCGGGTCTTGACATCCGGATTGCGTCCGCTGAATTCTTTGTCCCCAGATACGCCTGCATCACCGCAGTTGGCATCACCGCATTCGGCGTCTCTGTGCTCGGGGGAGCGGTCGAACTCTCAGGAAAGGCCTGCAATCGGAATGGCAGTGGACGAACAGGCCACTCGGTCGCGGACACCCCCGCGCGAGCCCGACATTCCCGCGACCCCACAAACGCGGACCCGGCGCAATCCACGCTGGATAGCGCTCGGCATCATTGCCATCTGTCTGGGCGCGATCGCCTCTTTCTTCCTCTATTCGCAGGTGGCGGAGTCCCACCGGGTGGTCGCGGTTCGGCATTCGATCAGCCGCGGCGAGACCATCAAGGCCGACGATCTCGGACAGGTCAGTGTCGGTGACACCGGCGGGCTGGTCACCGTTCCCGCGACCCGGATCGGCAGCCTGGTCGGCAAGGTGGCCGCGGTCGACCTGGTCGAGGGATCACTGTTGCCGCCCGATGCGATCACCGACGTGCTGCCGCCCGACAAGGGCAACGGCGTGATCGGGATCAAGGTGGCGACCGGCCGGGCGCCGAGTGGGTTCCTGGCCGCCGGCAGCCCGGTCCGACTGGTGATCCTGCCGGTCGATGCCGCCGGGGTCGACGCCACCTCGGGTCAGAGCACCTCCGCCTCGACGTCAGGCACTGCGCCGCCGGGTGACGGGTCGGCCGCCGAGATCACCAACGTGGCCACCATCTCCGCTGCGGTGATCAACTCCGACCAGGCCGAGGACGGTGTCTTCCTCAATCTCGAGCTGGCCACCGACGAAGCCGTCGAGGCGGCGTCGTACGCAGCGCAGGGGCGGGTCGTCGTCGTCCGCGAGTCGGAGCGGTGAGATGGCGCTGATCGTGATGGCTTCGGCCGCCGGTGCACCCGGTGTCACCAGTGCGGCGGTCGGGTTGGCGATGACCTGGACGCAGTCGGTGATCATGGTCGACGCCGACCCGGGTGCTCACCAGGCAGTGCTGGCCGGCTACCTGCGAGGGCAGGTGCCGACCGGCAAGGGTCTGCAGCGGGTGGCCGAGGCGCACCGGGACCGCAGACCGCTGGCCGAGGCCGTCAGCGACGAGACCATCCCGCTGGCCGACGAATCGGCCGCCGCTACGACGGGCTCCGCGACATCGTCGGCGCGATCGGACGGCACCAGCAGGCGACTGCTGCCGGGCTTTGCCCGGCCCGCGAATGCCGCGCTGTTCGGCCCGGTCTGGCCGGACCTTGCCGACACCTTCGTCGGCTATGAACAGGCCGGAATCGACGTCTTGGTCGACGTCGGTCGGTTGGGCGGCGACGGTGTGCCGCAGGCATTGGTCGACCGGGCCGATCTGGTGCTCTTGGTGACCCGGAGCAATCTGCGGTCGATCGCCGCCGCACGCGGCTGTTGTCTCCGCCTTCGGGAGCAGAGTCGGTTGACCGGCAACGAGTCCAATCTGGGCCTGATCCTGATCGGGGAGAACCAGCCGTACGGCCGTCGGGAGATCGCCAATCTCCTGTCGATTCCGGTGGTTTCGGTGATTGCCGATGACGTCGAATCCGCCGCCGTGTTCTCCGACGGGGCCCGGCGGAGCCGGAAATTCGGCCGGTCCCCGCTGGCCAGGTCGTTGCATCGCGCCACGGAGGAGATCGGCTCGCAGATCCGTCGCCGGCGGGCGCGACTGGGACTGGACGAACCGCAGCACGAACCGGCGCTCGAGCCGTTGTCACTCGAAATCCCCGGCGATCAGCCGGCCCCAGGGCAGTCAGCGGTTCCGCCGGCACCCACCGGCGCGGCCGCTTCTCAGACTGCGCCATCGCGGACGGTGACCTCACAGACCGGACCTTCTCAGGCCGGACCGTCTCAGAGTGGATCCCCTCAGACTGGGCCCTCCCAGCCGGCCACGTCCGGTGCGCCGGCGGCATCGGCGATGAACGCCTGGATCCGGGCCGGCAACGGGAGCGACGGTGAACGTCATGGCTGATCGCCGTACCGACTTCGTCGCCAGCGCGGGCGCGGCGCCGTCGCCGCTGGAGGAGGTGCCGATGTTCCTGCCGTCGCCGGGGGACCAGCGGCGCGACGGAGAACTGGCTGCGCAGTCACCGCTGACTCCGGCCCGTTCCGATCCCCTGCCCTCCGATCTTCCGTCCGATCCCACCCGATCCGGGCACACCGGCTCCGTGCCAGGCAGCACACCCCGTCCGACGATGTCGGTGCGTGAGCAACGTCGTCGGGTCGACTGGACCTCTGCGGTCGACTGGTCCCAGGTGGTCTCGCTGCGCAAGGCGGCGTCGGAGGTGATCACCGGAGAGAGCCAGGCGTACCTGACCGAGAACGGTCGGCCGATGCCGGCCGAGGACCGGCTGCTGATGGGACGCTCGGTGATCCGCCGGGTGGTCAACGATCACGTCCGGGCGCTGCACCGCGACGGTGCGGCGTTGTGGTCTCCGGAGACCGAACGCACCTACGCCCAGGCCGTGGAGGACAGCGTCTTCGGCTACGGCCGGATGCAACCCCTGTTCGAGATCGAGGATGCCGAGAACATCGAGATCCACGGCTGGGACAGCGTCAAGGTCCAGTACGGCGACGGTCGCCGGGAGACGATGCCACCGGTCGCCGACAGCGACGAGGAGCTGGTCGACGCGATCCGGTTCCTCGGGGAGAACGCCAGCCCGAGCCGGCCGTTCGACGACACCCACCCGACGATGACCCTGGCGCTCGGCGACCGGTTCCGGCTGCACGCGATCGGCTTCGGCCTGTCCTATCGGCCCAGTGTGGTGATCCGGCAGCACACGTTGACCGACACCTCGCTGCTGGACCTGTCCCGCGGTGGGCTGATGCCGATCGAGGTGGCCCGCTTCCTGGACGCGGCGATCCTGGCCCGCAAATCGATGGTGATCGCCGGTGATCAGGGCGCAGGGAAGACGACCCTGCTCCGCGGCTTGATCAATTCGATCCCGGCCGCCGAACGGTTCGGAACGCTGGAGACCGACTACGAGTTGATGTCGCACCTGCAGCCCGGTCGGGAGAACATCCTCGCCCTGCAGGCCCGGGTCGGCCACGGCGAGCGGGAGGGTGCCGAACAGTTGGGCACCTTCACCGTCGCCGATCTGTTCCCCGAGGCGCTGCGGCAGAACCTGTCCCGGCTGGTCGTCGGTGAGGTCCGCGGTGGCGAGGCGTTCGCGATGTTCGAAGCGATGCAGGCCGGCGCCGGCACCCTCAGCACCACCCACTCCCATTCGGCGGAGTCCACGATGGACCGACTCGCCGCCCGGGTGGCGCAGGGCGGGGTGCTGACCATCGACGAGGCCTACCGGCAGATCGCGCTGAATATGCACATCTTCATCTACGTGAAGCTGGTCGACGATGCCTGGAAGGGCGGTGCCCGGCACCGGTTCATCTCCGAGATCCGGACGTTGAACCGGGCGATGGAGAACCAGCGCCCGGTCAGCCATCTGGCCTACAGCTCGCACGGCACCGCGAAGCAACCGGCCGGCTTCTATCCCGACGCCGACTTCGAGGCCGAGATCGCGCCGTTCTATCGCGCATTGCCCGGCAGCGGATGGCGGCTCGGCCGCGGGCCGGCGGAGGCACTCTGATGGAACCCTTCCTCGCTGCCTGGTCGGGCCTCCTGGTCGTGGGCGGTGTGATCGCGCTGATCATCGGACTGCGCCGCCGCCCGGTGCGATCGGGCCGTCAGACCGGTCGGCGTCGCGAGCGGGAGTCGCTCGCGACCCTGTGGGCCCGGATCAGCCGTCGGCCACCCGGTGAGGCCGGGCGCCGCCGCGACCTGATCCTGCTGGTGGCGTTGGTGATCGGGTTCGTGATCGCCGCTGTCTCGGGGTGGCTGGTGATGATCGTCGTCGTCCCTGCCGTGGTCTGGGTGCTGCCGCTGATCCTGAGCCCGCCGAAGGACCGCGACGTGATCCTGCTGGAGGCGCTGGACCGCTGGGTCCGCAATCTCTCGGCGTCGCTGCCGACCGGGAAGTCGATCCCAGACGCGATCCGACTGTCCGGCCGGACGGCCCCCGATGCGATCGCCGAACCGCTCGGCGGACTGATCACCCGGCTCAACAACAGATGGGACGGTCGGGATGCGCTGATGCGGTTCGCCGATGACCTGGACAGCCCCGATGCCGACGGCGTGATCGCCGCACTCATCCTGGCGTCGAACCGTGGAGCGAACGGGGCCGCGATCACGCTGACCGAGTTGGCCGATTCGATCCAGTCCCAGCTCAAGGGACGCCGCGAGATCGAGACCGAACGCACCAAGCCCTACACGGTGGTACGGCAGGTGACGGTGATCACCGCGCTCACCCTGACCGCGGCCTTCCTGTTCGCGCGAACCTTCTTCGAACCGTACGGGACACCGGTCGGCCAGTTGATCCTGGCGCTGCTGATCGCGCTCTACCTCGGATCGTTACTGCTGATGCGGCGTCGCGCCCAGCCGCAGAAGCGGCAGCGGATCCTGGTCGGGATGCACCGATGACGACCGGACTGATCTTCGTCTCCGGGCTGCTGGTGGCCGGCGGCATCGTGCTGATCGTCGCCGGCCTGGTGCCGGCGACCCCGCACCTGGCCGACACCATCTCGCGGCTCTACCAACCGATCGGTGCCCGCCCGGACGACAGCGCCCGTGGCCGGCTGACGGCTGCCGCGACACCGACCGAGCGACTGGGCAGCTGGCTCTACCGACGGACTCCGGTCCCGTTGACCGCCGGCCAGCAGCGGGCGCTGCAGATCCGCGGCCGATCGATCATCGAGTTCTATGCCGACAAGGCGGTCTGGACGATCATCGGGCTGACGATGCCTCCGATCCTGGCCGGCTTCTGGGCGTTGATGACCGGCGGCGTCCCGCTCGCCGTGCCGGCGCTGGCAGGCGTCGTCGGAGCCGTGGTCGGCTACTTCGTCCCGGATCTGTTGCTCCGGGGGCAGGCCGAGGAGACCCGGAACGACGCATCGTCGGCGGTGCTGATGTACATCGACCTGGTCACCCTGGAACGGTTGGCGAACGCCTCCGGCACCCAGGCGTTGCAGAACGCCGCCGAACTGTCCGACGTGCCGTTGTTCCGGCAGTT
The DNA here is from genome assembly GCF_900105385.1 of Microlunatus soli. Classification (NCBI taxonomy): domain Bacteria; kingdom Bacillati; phylum Actinomycetota; class Actinomycetes; order Propionibacteriales; family Propionibacteriaceae; genus Microlunatus; species Microlunatus soli. The sequence goes on from NZ_LT629772.1 coordinate 3,109,207, forward strand.
GCGCGGCGCGCTGGAACGGGCCCGCCTGGAGCAGCAGGCGCCGTACACCGAGCTGCGTCGGCTCGCCGATGATCTTGATCTGCAGGAGCTGCGGGACCTGTCCGACGTGATGCAACTGGACGAGAGCGGCGCAGCCCTGTCCGGATCGCTGCGGGCCAGGGTCCGGGAGCTGCGGGATGCGCATCTGGCGACCACCCTGCGGGAAGCGAATGCCGCCTCGGAGGGGATGACGGTCTACATGACGATCCCGGCGATGTTGCTGGGCGTGATGTTCATCATCCCGGCCCTGATGCGGATTGTGGGGACCTGACATGCGACGGCAACGACGACCGGACGAGTTATCCACAGCAAGATCTGGGTGCGGTCCCGCAATTGCTTAGGCTGAGCGGGCGCAGCCACCGATGATCATGAATCGACAGCTACCACGACAAAGAGGTAATGCAGATGAGAGCACAGCTCGCCACCGCGCTCGGCTGGTGGATCAACGTCAAGCATGCGCCACGGGACGAGCGGGGCCTGAGCCAGTCCACCGAGGTCGCGATCCTGCTCGGCGCAGCCGTGCTGGTGGCCCTGGCCATCCTCGGCTTCGTGACCGGCTACGTGCAGGACCGACTCGGGCAGATCAAGCAACCGAAATACTGACCGCTTGACCTCGTGATCCGCCCTCGGAGGTGGGTCGCGTTGGACGCCTGATGATCATGATCGTGGAGGGAGGGACGATGAAGCGATCTCGGCGGAGCGATCGCCGACCGCGATCGGCAGTCTGCAACCGGCGTAGCCAGCGCGGGGTCACGGCGAGCACCCAGTTCGCCGTCATCTTCCCGGCCCTGATGTTGATCATCTTCGGAATGATCCAGGCCGGTATCTGGCTGCACGCCCGCAATGTCGCGGGGGAGGCCGCGAATGCGGCCGCCGACGTCGCCCGCAGCTATCGGGGCGACGCCGGTCGTGCCCGACAGGTCGCCTACAAGATCACCGCGGTCGGCGGCCTGCGCGACGTCACCGTCGCCGTGGTCCGGCAGCAGGGTCGGGTGGACGTGACCCTGACCGGACGCGCACCGATCGTCTTCGACATCGGGTTGGCAACCGTCTCGGAGTCGGCCAGCGCCCCGCTGGAGCGGGTGACCACTCCGTGACGCAGATCAGTCCGAGCAGGATCACCGGGACCCGGGTATCGCACACGCGGCGCGACGAACGCGGGCTGTCGCCGGGCATCGAGTTGGTGGTGTTGCTGCCGGCGCTGCTGCTGCTGGTCGGCGTGACCGTTGCCGGCGGCCGGCTCTGGTTCACCCGGTCAGCGGTCACCGAGGCTGCCTATTCCGCCGCCCGAGCGGCCTCCTTGGAGCGCTCGGCAGCCCCGGCCCGGACGGCCGGCCGGGACGCTGCCACGGCACAGCTGCGGACCGACGGCGTGCGATGCTCCGAGCGCGCGATCTCCCTCGACACGGGCGACTTCGCCGCCGAGGTCGGAGAGCCGGGAGCGGTCGTTGCCGAGGTGCGGTGCCGGATCGGATTTGGCGACATCGCTGTCCCCGGTCTGCCCGGCACCATGCTGATCACCGGGAGCGCCTCCGCTCCGATCGACACGTATCGAGAACGCTGATGATGATCATGACCGGAGCACCGGCAGCAGATGCCGAGCGGGGCCAAGCGATCAGCGTGCTGGCGATGGGGATCGTCGCTATGTTGATCATGGTCGCCGGACTGGTGATCGACGGCGGTCAGAAGGCCGCGGCGATCAGCCGTGCCGAGTCCGCGGCTGCCGGTGCGGCCCGCGCGGCCGCCAACGCCGGAGCCGGCGGCACCCTCGGCACCGGCGGGGACCGGTCGGTCGCGATCAGCCGGGCCAGGACGGCGGCACTCAACTACCTGCGCGGCGTCGGGGGCGGCACCGGACCACGGGTGTCGGGCACGGTCACCGTGGACGGCGCCGAGGTGCACGTGCACACCAGCGTCACCGTGACGACGATCTTCCTGTCGCTGATCGGCATCGACACCTTGTCGGCCGCCGGCGATGCGACTGCCAGGGTGGTGCCGACATGAGCCGCGGGTCCGTCGCGGCGGGGAGACTCGTCAAGGGGCTCGGCGCCCTGATCGCGCTGCTGGCTGCCGTGGTCGGCATCCCGTGGCTGTTGATCAAGCTCGCCGGCAACCCGCTGCCGGTGCATCCCAGCATCGACGGACTGTGGCACGCACTGACCACTCCGGACGACGGCAGCATCCTGATCGGCCTGGTCGCGCTCGTCGCCTGGATTGCTTGGCTGGTGTTCGCCGTCTCGGTGATCGCCGAGCTGATCGCGGTGCTCAGCAGGCAACGGGTCCGGATCCGGCTTCCCGGGCTGGCCGGTCCGCAGAAGCTGGCCGGCGGGTTGATCCTGCTGGTCCTCGCAGTCTTCATCGCGCCGCACCAGATGGCCTCCGCGCAACCGCTGCCGACCGGCCCGGACAACTCGCCGACGACGACGGTCTCCGCGGGGCAGTCGTCCCGGACTCCCACCGCCGGTGCCGATCACGCCCGCACCGAGGGCGCGGAGGATGGGAAGTCCGGCGACGGCAGGCCCGGGGCGAGTCGGGGCGACAGCGACCGGGCTGCGGCCGAGCGAGCCGCGTCCGACGAGGCGGAGACCGGAACCGTACGGCATCGGGTCACCGAGGGTGACGATCTGTGGAGTCTGGCCGAGCACTACTACGGCAAGGGCGACCAGTGGCGTCGGATCGCGCACGTCAACCCGCGGGTGCTCACCGGCGGACCGGACCGGCTGGAGCCGGGCTGGATGCTGCGGATCCCCGATGTCGACCAGCAACCCGACCGGTATCGGGTGCGGCCCGGTGACTCACTGTCCTCGATCGCCGAACGCAGCTACGGCGACGCCGAGCAGTGGCATCGGATCCACCGGGCCAACGCCGACCGGGTGATCGACCCGGACGAGTTGCCGGTCGGTCTGCAGCTGATCATCCCCAGTGCTGCCGGACCCGACGCGGGAACCGGCGCCGGGCCCACCCGGCACGCGTCGTCGGAGCACCGGTCGACAGAGGATCGCGGCGCCACCCAGCCCGAGCGAGGCCAGTCCGAGCGAGCCGAGGTGGAACGAGACCAGGCGGAACGAGACCAGGCGGAACGAGACCAGGCGGAACGAGACCAGGCGGAACGAGATCGGGCAGAACGCGCACCGTCGCAGCAGGCGGACGCATCAGCGGACGACTCGCCCGCCGGCGGGTCGGCGCGTCCCGGGCCCGGTGCGGGGCAACGGTCCGGTGCGGGGCAACCGTCGGCTGCGGCGGAACCGACAGCCGGCGCGCCCGGACGATCGACGACCGGATCCGGTGAGCACCACAGCACCGGCACGGAGCCGGGGACCGCGGTTCCGCGACGGGCCGGATCGGCCGCGCCGATGGATGTGGGCGAACCGGCGCCGGTCCCGGTCCAGGGGGCCGAGGTCGCGCCGCGCGCGATGCAGGTCACCGGGGTCGGGGCACTGCTGGCGGCGGCCCTGATCGGCGGATTGCTGACCCGACGGCAGATCCAACTCCACGGTCGCGGTGTCGGCCGACGGATCACTCCACCGCAGCCCGAGGCTCAGCAGCTCCGTACGACGCTCGGTCGACAGCAGGACCGGCTCGGCGTCGACCAGCTCAATCTGGCGCTGCGGGCGATCGGCCGGGACTGTCGACGTCACGACCGCCCGGTGCCCGAACTCGTGGTGGCCCGAGTCGCCCCGGAGCAGATCACGCTGACGATGGCGGCACCGGATCTGGAACCGCCGGTGGGGTTCACCGTCGACGGCGCCGAATGGCGACTGACGGCAACGGACGCGAGCTATCTGATCCAGGATCGGGAACTGGCCGACTGCATCCAGCCCTACCCGGCACTGACGTCGCTGGGCACCGATGCGTCCGGCGCCCCGGTGCTGCTCAATCTCGAGGCCGCCGGCGTGCTGGCGTTGGAGGGGGCCGAGATCGGGTCCCGGGTCGGCGGAGCCTTGGCCGCGATGCTGACCGAGCTGTCGACTGCTCCGTGGGCCGAGGACCTGGTGGTCACCGTGGTTGGCGGCGACAGCCGGCTGGTGTCGGCGATCGACCGCTACAACGTCGGGACGGCCGACGATCTCGATCAGCTGCTGGAGCATTGGGAGCAGCGCGCCGAACTGCAACGCGACCACCTGACCGAAGACGTGACGCCGCTGGACCTGCGGATCGATCCCGACCTGGCCGATCCGTGGCTGCCCGAGGTCGCGTTGATCATGGACGAACCCGACCCGGCGCAGGCCGACAGGCTGCGCCGACTGCTGCTGGACGGCCCACCGGTGACGATGTCCGCGGTCCTGCTCGGTGAGCACCCGATCCCGTGGCGGGTCCACTACGTCGACCTCGGTCAGGACGGAGCCGGCGGGGAGCTGGCGCCACTCGGCTGGCGGTTCGCCGCCCAACTGCTGGACGAGCCGGTGGCCGAGCTGATCGAGGAGCTCCTCGACAACAGCGCCACCGAACTGACCGAACCGGCACCCTGGTGGGCGGCCGACTTCCCGGCCGGCAGCCACGCCCCGCAGCGAGCGACGTCCGAGACCGTGGATGCCGAGCCGATGCAGTTGATCAGCACCGAGCTGCCGCCGACGGCCCTGCCCGCAGCGACGCCGCGGGTTCCGGCAGCGACACCGCGGGGGCCGACGGAAACGGCACCCGCTCCGGCCCCGGACCCGGATCATCCGCTGATCCCTGATCAGCCGGGGGACTCGACGAGCCCCTGGCCGTCGGCCGCCGCGCGCTCAACCAGCGCTGCCGCCGCCGCTGACCCGGTTGCCGCGTCCGACGAGCACTGGGCCTGGTTGGGCCCGGTGGATCGGCCACGGACCCGACCGGATGTGGCGAGTGAGGAGAACGTCATCGTGCCCAGTCCGTTTGCCGACCCGACGCCGCGGACGCCTCGACATCCGACGATCATGCTGCTCGGACCGATCGAGATGCTCGGGGCCGCCGGCAACCCGCCGACTCGTGCGGTTCTGCAGTGCGTGGAGTACGCGACCTGGCTGCTGGAACATCCTGGCAGCACGGCCCAGGCGATGGCAGCGGCGCTGGTGGTTGCCGAAGGAACCCGGCGGTCCAACATGAGCAGACTGCGCAGCTGGCTGGGCAGCGACGACCAGGACCAGCCCTATCTGCCGGACGCCTATTCCGGCCGGATCACCCTCTCCCCGCTGGTCAGCTCGGACTGGCATCGGCTGCAGCTGCTGACCGCAACCGGTGTGAACCGTGCCGGTACGGAAGGACTGTGCAAGGCGCTGGATCTGGTCCGAGGAGCGCCGTTGGCCGATGCCGCTCCGGGGCAGTGGCACTGGGCCGAGGAAATGCGTACCGACATGGCGTCGGTGATCCGCGACATCGGCGTCGAACTGACCAACCGGGCCCTCGACGATTCCGATCTCGACCTGGCGCGGTGGGCCGCTTCCCGCAGCCTGACCGCCGCGCCGCAGGACGAGTTCCTGATGGGAGCCAGGATCCGTACCGAGCACCAGGCGGGGAATCCGGCCGAGGTGGAGCGGCTGGCGCTGCAACTGGCCGCCCACGGCCGAGCGCTCGGCGTCGACCTGCATCCGGACACCGTGGATCTGCTCCAGCAGGTGATGGAGGGCCGGCTCCGGGCGCGAGCCTGACCAGGTGGGCAACGACTGTTCGGAAGAACTGCGCAGTTCGGAACAAGACCCGGGCAGTTCAGAAGAAGACGGGGGCAGTTCGGAAGAAGTGGACGCAACCTGACAGCTTCTGACAGGTCTTCGGTGGCAGGCTGATCGGATGGCAACCCAGTACTACACCGCGACCAGTGTCGACGGGTTCATCGCCGACGCGGACAACTCCCTGGACTGGCTGTTCCAATTCGACGAGGGCGACGAGTCCCCGTACCCGGATTTCATCGCCGAGGTCGGCGCGCTGGTGATGGGCGCGACCACCTATCGATGGATCCATGCCCATCATCTGGATGCCGGCGCCGACCGGCCGCAGCCGTGGCCGTATCGACAGCCGTGCTGGGTGTTCAGCCACCGGCCGCTACCGGCCGTCCCCGACGCCGAGCTGCACTTCGTCTCCGGCGACATCGCCGCCGCTCATGCCGAGATCGCCGAGGCTGCCGGCGGGAAGAACATCTGGCTGGTCGGCGGCGGCGATCTGGTCGGGCAGTTCCACGACCACGGCCTGCTGGACGAGATCATCCTCGGGGTCGCGCCGGTGACACTCGGCAGCGGTGCCCCGGTGCTTCCACGGGCCATCGTCGACCCACCGCTGGAGCTGATCGGCGTCGACTCGGTGGCCGGCACCTTCGCCTACCTGCGGTATCGGGTCGGTGGTCGACCGGCAACGTGAGACGCCTCTCACCGCTGGGATCGCGGGCCGGGCAACGGGTACAGTCAATGACAGGGCTAGTGCCAGGAGCTACCCGGACACGACGCGCGGGAGGTGCGGATGCGAAGGACCGACGGACGACTGGTCCGGTACGGCGCCGCGCTCGCATTCCTGCTGGCAGCCGCCGTCGCCAGCAGGCTCACCGGACTCGATCATGCCGCGATCCTGCTGATCGTCGGCGGCGTGGTCGTCGCCGGCCTGTTCCTCGGTCGGGGCCGAGACGATCGCGGTGACCGCGGCGGACCCGGCGGCGGTGGTGGCCGGGGCGAGCGGGCCGAAGGTCAGCCGATTCCGATCCGGGTCCGCGCCGATCGCATCAGGCGGCGTTGACCCGATAGTCGCCGGCCTCGTCCACCGCGGCCTCGATCAGCGCGAAGTCGATCGGCTGCTGGCTGGTCACCGTCAGCGATCCCTGAGCAAGATCGACCACGGCCTGTTCGACACCGGGGACGGCGCTGACCTCCTCGGTCACCGCGTTGACGCAGTGCTCGCAGGTCATGCCCTGGACGGTGTAGTTGTTGATCATGGCATTCTACCTTTCTGGTAAGGGTTTTCGGGCGGCGACCATTGTCCGTGCCGCCGATGTTGATCATGGAATGCTCGGGTGCCGATCAGGAAGTTGATCATGGACCGGAGACGGTTGCGGACATGATCATCCGGGCTCGATCAGGACCGGACCAGCCGGGCGATGGCCTGTGATGCTTCCTTCAGCTTGGCGTCGGCGTCGTCTCCGCCGGACCGCACCGCCTCGGCAACACAATGATCAAGATGGTCGTCCAACAGCCCGAGCGCGACCGACTGCAGTGCACTGGTCATCGCCGAGACCTGGGTGAGGACGTCGATGCAGTACTTCTCTTCCTCGATCATTCGTTGCAGGCCGCGGGCCTGCCCCTCGATCCGGCGCAGCCGTTTGAGATATTCGGCCTTGTGGTTGTGGGTCAGGTAGCCGTGCTGATGAGCGGTCGCCTCCTCGGCGCCGGCCTCGCCGGAAGCCCCCGTCGTCGCGCTGGCGGGCAACTCGGCAATGTCATCGCGGATCTCGGTGCTGTCGGTCGGTGGCGTCATCGGTGCTCCTCCTGGTCATCGCACAGCATACCCCTCCGGGGTAATGAAGGAAGATGCCGCCCGGTCCGGACCCGGCCGGCGGTCGCCGACCTCGGCCAACCGATCAAATGTCGACAAACCGATCAGTTCCCCCAGTTGTTACGTTGTCCGATGGTTATCCCCAACCCCCGTGGATAAAGCACAGCGCGACCGGATCTGTCAACCTGGCGACGGCCGACCTCCGGTGGCCGGGAAATCTCTACGACTTCTTTTCGTCCACCGATCGTGGCCACTGTTACCCCTAGTCAGGGGATGTTTTCCGTTCGAGGTCAAGGGTTATCCCCAGGTCTGTACGCACCCGGTGCACAACCGAACAGCGTGTCTCCACAGTGCATCCGGCGTTGTCCACACCCCCTGTGGATAACGGGCTTTTCAGACCGCGACTCCGGGGCGTACGTTGACGACACTTGCTGAACGTCGCCGCCGTGTTCCGGGGTGCTCGAGATCACGACACGCATCGGGGAATGCGTGCTGCTCGGGTGGGACTGTCGGGGCCGGGACTTACAGTGCCAAGAGTGAATGACAGCCATGTCATTCACGATGTGACCAGCGACTGTGTGGGGGAGGAAGTTCGGTGAGTCTGGCGGAGGTCAACACGCCGTTCGGCGACGAGGACGACCGCGGGCGCGGCAGCGGCTCGGCGCCCGACCGGACGCCACCGCAGGATCTGATGGCCGAGCAGTCGGTGCTCGGCGCGATGTTGATGAGCAAGGACGCCATCGCCGATGTCGTCGAGGTGCTCCGCGGCCCGGACTTCTATCGACCGTCCCACGAGCTCGTCTACGACGCGATCCTCGACCTCTACGGCCGTGGTGAGCCGGCCGACGCGATCACCGTGGCAGCCGAGCTCACCAAGCGGGGCGACATCGGCCGGGTCGGCGGGGCGCCCTACCTGCACGATCTGCTGGCCAGTGTGTCGATCGCGGCCAACGCCGGCTACTACGCCGAGATCGTCCGGGAGAAGGGGATCCTGCGCCGGTTGGCAGACGCTTCGATCCGGATCGGCCAGTCGGCCTATGCCGCCGAGGGCGACGTCAACGACATCGTCGACCGTGCCCAGGCCGAGGTGTATTCGGTCACCGATCAGCGCACCAGCGAGGACTACAAGTCGCTGTCGGAGCTGATGCAGCCGACGATGGACGAGATCGAGGCCATCGGATCGCGGGGCGGCCAGTTGGCCGGCGTACCGACCGGATTCGCCGACCTGGACGACCTGACCAACGGCATGCACCCCGGGCAGATGATCATCGTCGCTGCGCGTCCCGGCATGGGCAAGGCGCTCGCGCTGGACACTCCGCTGCCGACCCCGGACGGCTGGACGACGATGGGGCAGGTCGCCGTCGGTGATCAGCTGATCGGGGCCGACGGACGACCGACGCGGGTGCTGGCCGCGACCGAGGTGATGACCGATCGGGAGTGCTTCGAGGTGGTCTTCTCCGACGGCACCCGGGTGGTGGCCGACGCCGGGCACGAGTGGCAGGTGACCGAGCCCGCCGCCCGCCGAGCGGCCGGATCCCGATCGGCGCCGGACGATGCCGCCGTGCGACGGGTCCTGCTGGCGGCCGCGCAGGCGCAGCACCGACCGGAGAACTATCTCCCCGGCCCGGACCTGGTGGCCGAGATCGGTGCGGAGTTCCACGGCACCGTGCAGTCGGTGCTGCGGCAGATCGGCCCGGCGGTCGCCGTCCGGTCCACCGCGACCACCGACCAGACGGCGGCGGCGACGACCGAGTGTCGGGTGGTTTATCCGCGCAACCGGACGCTGTCCTGCGTTGCAGCTCGGCTGACGGCAGGCGATCGCCCCGAAATCAGATCCGCCGAGACGGTCACCACCGCCGAGTTGTCCCGTCGGCTCCGCGCGGCCGGTGGCCGACGCTGGTCAGTGCGGACCACCGACCCGGTGGCCGGCCGGCAGCGGGACCTGCCGCTGCCGCCGTACGCGTTGGGTGCTTGGCTCGGAGACGGGCACCCCGAGGCCGCGCGGCTCAGCTCGGCCGATCCTGAAGTGCCGGCCCTGATCGCCGAGACCGGGGTGCCGGTGGACCGGCTCTCCGGTCTCAGCTGGGCCCTGCTCGAACCCCGATCCGACGGCCGCCCGCCGGCCGCCGGCAGGACCGGCTCGTTGCGCCCGATGCTGCGCAGGCTCGGTGTGCTGGGCGCCAAGCACATTCCCGCCGACTACCTGCGAGCCTCGATCGGCCAGCGCCGCGACCTGCTCGCCGGTCTGTTGGACACCGCGGGCTGGGTCGCCGACAGCGGCAATGTCCGGCTGGCCGTTGCCGACCGACGGCTCGCCGACGACGCCTACGAGCTGATCACGTCGCTCGGCTACCGCTGCCGCCGACGGACCTCGGCCGCCGACGGCGGCACGATCGAGGTGCTCAGCCTGCAGGCAGCCGACGACGTGTTCCGGCTGCCCCGTAAACGTGATCATCACCGATCCCGACGGATCAGCGATCCGGCGCGGGCCGGTCGACGGCAGATCGTCGCGGTTCGGCCGCATGCCGGTGTCCCGGTGCGTTGTGTGCAGGTCGACAATCAAGATCATCTTTACCTCGCGACCCGATCGATGATCCCGACCCACAACAGCACGATCGGGTTGGACCTGGCCCGTTCGGCGTCGATCAAGAGCGGCTTGGCGTCGGCGATCTTCTCCCTGGAGATGAGCCAGATCGAGATCGTGATGCGACTGCTCTCGGCCGAGGCGAGCATCCCGCTGAATCACATCCGCAACGGCAAGATGAACGACGACGACTGGCAGCGGATGGCCAAGAAGATGGGCGAGGTCGCCGAGGCGCCGCTGTTCATCGACGACTCACCGAACCTGACCATGATGGAGATCAGGGCCAAGGCACGTCGGCTGCGGCAGCGGCACGATCTGAAGTTGATCATCATCGACTACCTGCAATTGCTCACGTCGGGCAAGAAGGTCGAGTCCCGCCAGGTCGAGGTCTCCGAATTCTCCCGTCAGCTCAAGCTGCTGGCCAAGGAACTCGAGCTACCGGTGATCGCGCTGGCCCAGCTGAACCGTGGACCGGAGACCCGTGGCGGCGACAAGAAGCCGATGCTGTCCGACCTGCGTGAGTCCGGCTCCCTGGAGCAGGACGCCGACATGGTGATCCTGCTGAATCGTCCCGACATCTACGACAAGGAGTCCGAACGGGCCGGCGAAGCCGACTTCGACGTCGCCAAGCACCGAAACGGGCCCACCAAGACGATCACCGTCGCCTTCCAGGGCCATTACTCCCGATTCATCGACATGCACCACTGACATCAGCAGCCGGTATCGGCAAGAACGACCGACGACGTCGATAGCGGGTGGATTTTGGTCTCGAGTTCGAACCGAAATCCACCCACTTCCGGCTACCGCGACTCATTCGCCGAATCCGTCATTACCCGCGCGACCAGATCCACATCATCCGCTGCCTCAAACGCGCCCTGGCCAGACGCCTCTACCCACTCATCATCAACGCCATCACCCAGCAAACCGAACCAACCGCATTCGCCGCTTGACATCTATAGGAGCGTCTGGAACGTCCCGCGGCGCCGATTTCGCAGCACCAGTGACCGCGACCCAGGGGCGATCGGGCGGTATTGACCAGTGCTGCTGCGTTCTTGGCGCTCGTCACAGGTCGAGCGACGCCTCCACCGAACTGATGACCTTGCGTTGCTCCCGTGCGTACTCGATCTCGCGCCGTGTCGCCGATCCGAGATAGCCGCCTTTGCTCACCACCCGGACCTCATCTGCCAGGTCGATGCGCCGCAGGTGTAACTCGCCCAAGGCTGCGCGCCCGATTGGCGTCAGTTCCTCGCCGGTCGACTCCGGAGCGAGCACGATCACACCGAGCGAGGTCAGCCGGCGACGCTCGGACTGGAACAGGGACTCGAAACGCATCGAGCCGCACAGGCACACCACTCTGGGGCGTTCGATGGGATCCACCCGGAACTCCTCACCGCAGCAGGACACGTCGGAGGATAGCGACGCTCGCGTCGTGGGCGCCATCACGACGACCCGATCCTCGACCGCGAGGTGTCCCGACACCTGGCGGTGCAACTCCGCGCTCGATTCCGGCCGCACCGCGGAGTTCACGGGTCGTGGCTGCCCCACGGTAAATCTCTGGTCGGCGCGGGCAGTCACTGCCAAGGTGGGTGCTCGTGACCATGCTCGAAGAGCCGCTGCCGCAGGTCGTCGGCGATCTTGATCAACTCGCCTCGCCCTGGGCGCTGGTCGGCGGGCTTGCCGTCTGTGCGCGGGCGGAGCCGCGACCGACCGCGGACATCGACATCGCCGTCGCCGTACCCGACGACAGGGCAGCGACGGCTTGCGTCGACAGCATGATCACGGCCGGCTACCGATCGAGGGAGTCGATCGTGCACGACCAGACCGGCCGACTCGCCACCGTACGGCTGCTCGCACCCGTCGGTGAGGACGTGGCCGTCGACCTGTTCTTCGCCAGTTCCGGTGTCGAAGCCGAGGTGGTGGCGGGGGCCGAGACGTTGCAGATCCCGCCCGGTGTGCCGGTCCCGGTCGCCCGCATCGGGCATCTGATCGCGGTCAAACTGCTCTGGCGGTCGAGCGCGAAACGCGACCGCGATCTGCGCGCATTGATCGAACGGGCCGGCGCTGAGGATGTCGGCGACGCCCGTTGTCTGCTCGTGGCGATCACCGAACGCGGCTACCACCGCGGACGGGATCTCGAGGCGGCATTGGACGGCTGGCTCGGCACCGATCAGTGACACCGGACGGCTGAGCCGGCATCCCGCGCGATACCGGCTCAGCCATCCAACCGCCCCCGGGGGGGAGCACAATGACAGCCGACACGAGTCTCGACGGGAGGAGGCTTGGATGCTGCGGATCCAGTTCACGGTGGAGGACCTCGCCTCGACCAGGTTGGTGCCCGAGCCCGCCCCCATTCTGGAGACGAAGCTGGCGGCGATCGGACTGCACCGGGGGATCGGCGCACCGTGGGGTGAGCGGTGGCGGCACCGTGCGCTGACGGCGTTCCCCCGCTCGGCGGAGCCGCTGCGAGAGTTGGTGCCCGGCTTCGCCTTGACGGTGTCACCCTCCTCATTGGTGGATGACTTCGACGCCTGGCGAGAAGCGTCGGCCAGCCTCGGACCGCACCATCGGCAGGCCGAGATGCGGCTCTGGTACGGCTCCGGTGGAGTTCCACCGTTGATCCGGTCCGGATCGCAGGGTGATCTCGACGCCGAACGGGTGTTCCTGCGTGCGATGAGGTCGGCGTTCACGGCGGTGGTGAAGCCGTACTGGGACGACGTGCGGGCCAACCATCATGCCGAACTGATCCGGCAGGGGCGACTGATCGCCAGCCAGGGCATTGGCTCGATGTTGACCACGGCGATCGCCGGTTCCCGGTGGTGCGGGGACTGGTTGTTGATCGACACCCCGTACGAGCGCACGGTGCGGTTGGGTGGGCGCGGTCTCGCGCTGACACCGGTTGCGTTCTGGTCGGGACCGCCGCTGATCGGAGGGTTCCCCGACCGCCCGGTCGTGTTGGCCTATGCCGCACCGGCCACGCTGTCGATCCGGGTAGGCAGCCAGTCCGATCCGCTGGCCGCGATCCTGGGCAGCACCCGTGCCGCCGTGCTGCGGCTGTTGGCCACCGACCACACCACCGGTGACGTCGCACGTGATCTGGGCGTCAGTGCCGCTACGGCGTCGGAGCACACCTCGGCGCTGCGCGCGGCGCGACTGATCACCAGCCGCCGCGACGGCAAGACGGTTGTGCATCGGGTCGCGGAGTTGGGCCGGGAGTTGATCGAGGTGAACCGCTGACCGGGCGCCACCGGATGCCCGGTTCGGCCGAAGCCGAAACGATTGCCGACCTCGCGCCGAGCTGCCGAGACTGAGCACTGCGGTCGACCTCGACGGTCGATGATTATCGAGTTGCTGCGCTGCCGTGGAATTCGCCGTCGACGAGTCCGCAGGGTCTGGCAGCAGATGGCGTCAAGGGACGGAACCGGTGAGCCGCAGTTGATCATGAACACTGACGGGGATTTCGACCTCGACTGGATCGTGGTCGGATCCGGTTTCGGCGGTAGCGTCTCCGCCCTGCGGCTGGCCGAGAAGGGCTATCGGGTCGCCGTCCTCGAATGCGGCCGGCGGTTCGCCGACGAGGACTTCGCGGCGTCGACCCGCGACGCGCGCAACTACTATTGGGTGCCCGCGCTCGGACTCCGTGGCGTGCTGCGGGTGAGCCTGTTCAAGGACGTCCTCATCGTCAGCGGCTGTGGCGTCGGTGGCGGCAGCCTGGGCTATGCGAACACTCTCTACCGGGCACGGCCGGCCTTCTTCCGCGACCCCCAATGGGCGGGCCTGGCCGACTGGGCCACGGAGTTGGAACCACACTTTCGCCGGGCCGAACGGATGCTCGGGGTGACCCAGCTCCGCGACGACGGTCCGGCCGACCTGCTGCTGCGCGAGTATGCCGAGTCCGTCGGCTGTGCCGACAGTTATCGCAAGCCGCCGGTCGGTGTGTTCCTCGGTGAACCCGGCAGGACCGTGCCCGACCCGTACTTCGGCGGTGCGGGCCCGGAGCGGACCGGCTGCGTCAGCTGCGGCTCGTGCATGCTCGGCTGCCGGTACGGCGCCAAGAACACGTTGATGAAGAACTATCTCTGGTTTGCCGAACAGCGCGGCGTGCAGATCCTGCCCGAACGTACGGTGATCGGCGTCCGCCCGCTCGACGGCCGGACCGGCGCCACCGGCTACGCCGTGACCCACGAACGGTCCGGCGCCTGGACGCGTCGGGACCGTTCAACGCTGACCGCACGCGGGGTGGTGATCGCTGCCGGCGCACTCGGCACGAACCGGCTGCTGCAGCGCTGCAAGGCCGACGGCGTATTGCCGCGGCTGTCGGACCGGCTCGGACGCCTGGTACGGACGAACGGCGAGTCCTCGGTTGCGGTCACGGCACCGGACGACGAACGGGATTTCACCCGTGGGGTGAGCATCACCTCCAGCATCTATCCCGATCCGCAGACGCACATCGAGGCCGTCACCTACGGGCGGGCGGCGGACTCGCAGTCGTTCCTGTTCGCCCCGATGAACGATCGCGGCGGTCGCCGGACCCGGCCGTTCCACTTCCTGGCCGATCAGCTGCGGCATCCGGTGGTCGCGGCCCGCGCGGCGCGGACGACCGCATGGTCGCGCCGGACAATCATCCTGCTGGTGATGCAGACCGCCGATCAATCGATCCGGCTGGAACCCCGACGGTGGCGACTTCCCGGCGGCGGTCTGCTGCTGACGACGCGACAGGATCGTTCCCGACCGATCCCGCACACGCTGCCGCAGGCCTACCAGGCCGGCCGGTGGCTGGCGAACCGGATCGGCGGCATCGGCCAGGCCGCGACGTCGGAGGCGATCGCCGCGATCGCCGGCACCGCACACGTTCTCGGCGGTGCCGTCATCGGACGCGGACCCGACGACGGTGTCATCGACCACCGGCACCGGGTCTTCGGCTACGACAACCTGCTGGTCTGCGACGGCGCAGCGATACCTGCCAACATCGGCGCCAACCCGAGCCTGACGATCACCGCGCTGGCCGAACGCGCCATCAGCCTCGTCCCACCCAAAGCCCAGAGTTGTCACGACGTCGTTGGGCTATCACCCAACGACGTCCTGACGACTTGGTCTGATGGCGACGCCGATCTGTGAGTCGTCTGCTGCGTCGACGACCTCGATCGGCGGGCCGAGCGTCGACAACTCGTCGAGAAGTTGATCATGGGTGAACCAGTGCACGTAACCTTCGCCCGCACTGAAGGTGTCCATCGGTTCCAATTGATCGAATCCGGCGGCGGTACGTTGGTGATCAACATCCTGCTGCAGCGCAGCCAGTGCCTCGACCTCGGACGGAACGATGTAGCCGGTGATCAACAACACCCCACCGGGCCGCAGCACCCGGGCCAGCCCGGCGAGATAATCCAAGCGGAGTTGAGATCCGGGCAGATAACAGTACTGCTTGATCGACAACACCGCGTCGAAGCTGCCGGCGTCGTACGGCAGTCGAGTCGGCTCGACCCGCTCGAATCCTGCACACGCGCCGACGGCTTCCGCGAACTGCCGCGCGCGAACCAGCAGACCGTCACTGATGTCGATCCCCGTCACCCGGTGCCCCTGCAGGGCCAGGGGCACGGCGATCCGGCCGGCGCCGCAGCCGACGTCGAGAACCCGCGCCGGTGTTTCCGACAGGTGCCGCAGCAGTCGTGATTCCAGCTCGCTCGGACCGTCGGCGGCGTGGTCGGCGTAGTGCTCGATCTGATCCGGTCGGCTGAACCAGTCCCGCGCGCTGGCAACCAGCCTCGAGGTGTCCGAGTCCATGGACCGAACGTTACGCGGCTCGGACGCTGCTCGGGGCGGGGGCACGTGGTGCTCGGCGATCAACTGTCCGCGACGTTGCGGTTGGCCAGGAAGCGCGCCTTCTTGTGCCGGTTTCCGCAAGTGCCCATGTCACACCATCGGCGACTGCGACTGCGGCTGGTGTCGAAGAACGCGGCCTGGCAGGTCGGCGATGCGCAGAGGGCGAGGCGGCCATCGCGTTGCCCGGCGATGATGCTGATCGCGTCGGCGGCGATCACGCCGAGGGCGTCCTCGACGCCGGACGCCGAACCGAGTTGCCATCGCCGCTCCCCGTCGGGCGTCAGCACGGCGGCCGCCGCACCCCGAGCGCTGTGGTCATTGATGATCCGGACGGCAGCAGCAGGAAGAGGTGCCTGGACCGCGGCCGCCGTTGCCGCGGCGTGGATCGATTCCCTCAGCTCCCGAGCCCGGTCGAGTTGGGCGGTCGAGCAGGACTCGACGGTTAGGTCGTTGGCCGCCAACCAGTCGATCAGGCGTTGCGGGGTGGGAAGGCGTTCCAGGGTGTCACCGCGGCGCTCGGTCAAGGTCCCGGTGAAGCTCGTCGCCAGCACGCTGCCGAGCCGGAAGTCGGGGAAACGGGCACTCATGTGAACCACCATAGCTGGTTGCCAGGCACGCCGTGATCGTGCTAGAACCGTCATAGCTGGTTCCTGAGCCAGCATGTGTAACCGACGATGACCAGGAGGTCTCGTGTCCACTCGTGATGTGCAAGCGTTCGAAGCCCATGTGCCCGACATCGAACTCGACGATCTGCGGGCCCGACTGGCCGCGGCACGGTTGCCCGAGCCGGAGACGGTCCGCCGTACGGCGCCCGACCCCGGGCGATGGGATCAAGGAGTGCCGCTGGCGGACCTGATCGAGCTGGCCCACTACTGGCGGACCGGCTATGACTGGCGAGCGTTCGAGCAGCGACTGAATCGGATCGGCCAGTTCCGGACCGAGATCGACGGTCTGGGGATCCACTTCCTGCACCGTCGATCCGAACGCGCCGACGCCAGGCCGCTGCTGCTGACCCACGGCTGGCCGGGCAGCGTCGCCGAGTTCGTCGATGTGGTCGACGAACTCGCCGACCCACAGGACACCGCGGCCCCGGCGTTCCACGTCGTCGTCCCGTCGCTGCCGGGCTTCGGGTACAGCGACAAACCGACCAGCACCGGCTGGGGGATCGAGCGGATCGCAGCGGCCTGGGTGGAGCTGATGGACCGGCTCGGCTATGACCGGTTCCTGGCTCACGGCGGCGACTGGGGAGGCGTGATCACCACCGTCCTCGCCGGCAGGTTCGCCGAACGACTGCTCGGCATCCACACCACGACAGCCCAGTCACCGCTTGGCCTGAGTACGGATGGATTGACCACCCAGGAACGCAGCTGGACCGAGGAGACCGGCGACTTCTGGCGGCACCGGGCGGCGTACGCGAAGCAGCAAGCGACCAGGCCGCAGACCATCGGCTACTCACTCGTCGACTCGCCGGTGGGTCTGCTGGCCTGGATCCTGGACAAGTTCGCCGAGTGGTCCGACACAACGGACAGCCCGTTCGAGAGGATCTCCCGCGATCGGATCCTGGACGACGTCACGCTCTACTGGCTGACCCGAAGCGGTGCATCGGCGGCCCGGATCTACTTCGAGAGTCACAACTCGCTGGATCCCGATCTCCGGGTCGATGTCCCGTCGGCGATCACGATGTATCCCCGCGACATCGAGAAATACCCGCGGCCCTGGGTCGAGCAGCGGTTTCGCCAAATCGTCCGCTGGAGAGCGCCGGAGGCGGGTGGGCATTTCCCGTCGCTGGAGGTGCCCGCCTTCTTCGTCACCGACCTCCGGGAGGGCCTGGCCGCGGTGTTGGCCGCAAGCCGCTGACCCGGGCCGGCAAGTGAGCCGGACCATCGGCGATGACCTCGGCGAGTTCCCGTACGGCGTCGGTGATCGCGTCTGCGCCGATGTTGCCGTAGCCCAGCACGAGCTCGGCCGCGGCGTCGGGCTCGGGGTTGCCGAGTCGGTGGCGCCCGAATCGGTAGCGCTCGAGGGATGCGATCGCCAGCCCTCGGGACTCCGCGGCCGGGACGATCCGGGCGCTGTCCTGGCTGCCGGCGAGACGCACGACGAGGTGGAGGCCGGCGGCCATGCCGTCGACCTGCGCATCGGGCAGGTGCCGTTGCAGGGCGGTGATCAGCCGGTCGCGGCGCTCTCGGTAGCGGCGTCGTGCGCGACGCAGGTGACGTTCGTACGCGCCGCTGTCGATCAGGTCGGCGAGGGCCAGTTGATCAAGGGTCGGTCCGCCCGCATCGCTGTGTCGGCGGAGTTCGGTCAGCCGTGCGACCAGCGGGATCGGAGCAACGATCCAGCCGAGTCGCAGGGCCGGCGCAAGGGTCTTGCTGGTGGTGCCGACGTAGGCGACCCGTTCGGGGGCAAGCCCCTGCAGCGCGCCGACCGGGCTGCGGTCGTA
The DNA here is from genome assembly GCF_900105385.1 of Microlunatus soli. Classification (NCBI taxonomy): domain Bacteria; kingdom Bacillati; phylum Actinomycetota; class Actinomycetes; order Propionibacteriales; family Propionibacteriaceae; genus Microlunatus; species Microlunatus soli. The sequence goes on from NZ_LT629772.1 coordinate 3,127,524, forward strand.
GCGGAACTCGGCGTCGTAATCGTCCTCGATGATCAACCGCCCGTCGCGTGCCCAGTCCAGCAGGCCGGCCCGCCCGTCGGAGGCCAGTGCGACGCCGAGCGGGAACTGGTGCGTCGGCGTGACGACGACCGCCGACGGGTCGAGGTCGGCGAGCCGGTCGAGGTGGATCCCGCACCGGTCGACACCGATCGGCACCGGCGATCCACCGGCAGCGGCGACCACCCGATCACGCCCGATCAGGCCCGGATCCTCCAGCGCAACCACCGGATGATCAAGGACACCGACGAGCAGGGACAACGCCTGGGTGAAGCCGGCGCAGATCACCACCCGTTCCGGCTCGACATCGACCGCCCGCACCCGGCGCAGGTAGTCGGCGACGCTGCTGCGCAGTTCCGCCGCTCCCTGTGGATCGGGATAGCCGAGCACGCGATCGGCCGCACCGCGCACCGTCGTGGTCACCGCCCGCAACCAATCGGTGCGGGGAAAGTCGCCCAGAGCGGGCACACCCGGGGCGCAGGTCGTGCCGAATCGTCGGCTGCCGGACGGTAGGCCGACGGCCGGGAGGGCGGCCGGCGGCGATGTCGGTGACGCGGGTGGTGGACCGCTGCTCGGTGGTCAGGTAGCCCTCGGCCGCCAGTTGCGCATACGCCTGGACGACGAGCCGCCGGGAGACGCCGAGATCGGCGGCGAGGACGCGGCTGGACGGCAGGACGGCGCCACCGCGGAGCACCCCGGAACGGATCTGCCGACGCAACGCCCGCTCGAGCTGGCCGCGCAGCGACACCCGAGACGTGCGGTCGAGCGCGACCAGGATCTCCGCAGCCGAGGATCTGGTACCCGAATCTGCCACAGCTCTGGACACTACTCGGGGTCCACGACCGCCTAGCGTGGAACTACCAGACGACGGAGGTGCCCGATGAAGGCGGTTGTGGTGACCGAGCAGGCCGCAGGAACGGCCGGAATGACGTTGCAGGAACGGCCCAAGCCGCAGCCGGCGATCAACGACGTCATCGTGGAGGTCCGCGGCGCCGGGTTCGTCCCCACCGAGCTGGACTGGCCGTCGACCTGGATCGACCGCCGAGGGGTGGAACGCGCGCCGTCCATTCCCGGCCACGAGATGGCCGGCGTGGTCACCGAGCTGGGCTACGGCACCACCGGGCTGTCGATCGGGCAGCGCGTCGTGGGCCTGACCGACTGGCACCGCGACGGCGGCCTCGCCGAACGGATCGCGGTCGAGGCACGCAACCTCACGCCGTTGCCCGGCGACGTCGACTTCGCGGTGGCCGCCAGCCTGCCGATCTCCGGGCTGACCGCCTGGCAGGGACTGTTCGATCATGGTCGACTGCAGCCGGGCCAGGTCGTCCTCGCCCACGGTGCCGCCGGCGCGGTCGGGACGATGGTGACCCAACTCGCCCGTGAGTTCGGCGGCTACGTGATCGGCACCGGACGTGCCGCCGACCGGCCGAAGGCGCTGGACTTCGGGGCACACGAGTTCATCGATCTGGACAACGAGCCCCTGGAGGACGTCGGCGGTGTCGATCTGGTCTTCGACGTGATCGGTGGTGAGATCCAGAAGCGCTCCGCAGCACTGGTCCGGGCCGGAGGAACGTTGGTGTCCGTCGTCGGACCGGTCGAGGCACGACCGTCCGAGGGGCGCGCCGTCGATTTCGTCGTCGAGTCCGATCGCACCCAACTGCACCAGATCGTTCAACGGGTACGGGAGGAACGGCTGCGGACCAACATCGGAACCGTCGCCGCGCTCGACGACGCGATCACCGCGCTCAACCCGACCGAACGTACGACCGGCAAGCCGATCATCGAGGTCCGGCGGTAGCGGTTGGGGGAGACTGCGGATCAGGGCATCCCGGGCTCGGATTCCGGAGCGTAGGCCGCGCTGGTGCTGGCTGCCGCCTCTCGTGCGATCGCGCGGTTGACCCCCGACCCGGCGCGCGCCTCGATGACGCATCATGGTCTCCTCGTTGTTGATCATGGACGGCCGTGCGTCGGCCGCGTGCCAGCTCGGTCTCCACGCGTCGAGTCGTCGGCTCCGTTGCCCGAGCAGATCGCTGAGCCAGCTCTCGATCTCGGTGAAGCCGGAGCGTTCGAGGCTGTACAGCCGACGGGTCCCCTCCGGGCGGACGCTGGCGAAGCCGTTCTCGCGCAGCACCCGCAGTTGCTGTGAGACGGCGGGCTGGCTCAGGCCGAACTCCGCACGCAGCACGTCGACGATCTCGCCCGCCCGCCGGTCGTCGATCGCCAGCAGCTCGAGAATCCGGCGCCGGACCGGATCACCGAGGATGTCGAAGGCCCCCACCCACGCTTGTATCCATCCCAACTCAGATACGCGAGCACAGGTACTGAGAGGAAAACCGGGCGACAGCGGCGAGCGGCATCAGTACCGTCCGAAGACATGGTCGACGCCGACATCCTCACGATCGCCGACGCCCGCCGTGACCAAGCGCTCGACATCATGCACCGACTCGACCTGCTGCGCCGATGGAGTGAGGTCGGGAGCGTCGAGCTCGTCGGATCGGTCGCGCTGGACGTCGTCGTCAAACCCGACATCGATCTGGCGATCTATGTCGACGTACTGGATCCAGCGCGTGCCTTCGCCGCTCTGACCCCGTTGTCCGAGGTTCCCGGGATGGTGCAGACGATCAACTACGTCGACGGCCGGCAGTGGCCGATCCACGGTCTGTACTGGCAGATCTCGACGATCGACGACGGCGAGGAGTGGACGATCGACTGCTGGGTACTCAACAGCGACCGTGATCAGGACAGCCAACACGACGTCGCGCGTTCCACCCGACGCGCGGCCGAGGACATCCGGCGTCGACCGGACGCTCGCGCGACCATCCTCGGCATCAAACATGAGGCCATCGAACGTGGCCGACCGGTCCACGGCCGGTGGCTGTACGAGGCGGTGCTGGACGACGGCATCAGGACCCTCGATGAGTACGCCGGCTGGATGGGCAACCAGGACCCGAACGAGCGGAGCACCTGGATGCCGCGAGGTACCCGGTGAGCGGTGCGACCCCAGGTGTCGATGATCGTTCGATCGTGGTCAGCAGCTGCCCGTCGATCCGTCTGATCCTGGCCTGGATCTGATATCCAGGGGTGGTGCTGCACACCGTCAGAGGTCACGAGATCACTGCCGCCCAGCTCTACCCGCTGCTGCGGCTGCGGGTCGACGTGTTCGTCGTGGAGCAGGACTGCCCGTATCCCGAACTGGACGGTCGCGACCTGTCGGCCGAGACGATGCATCTGTGGTGTCAGGGCGACGACGGCCCGATCGGCTATCTGCGGGTGCTGCGCGACGGCGACGGGTTCCGGATCGGGCGGGTCTGCACGGCCAAGGCCGCCCGCGGCACAGGCGTCGGCGCCCGGCTGATGACCTCGGCGCTGGCCACCTGTTCCGACGCCGAACTCGTCCTCGACGCCCAGACCTATGCCCGGGATTTCTATGCCCGCTTCGGTTTCGTCGCCGAGGGTGAGCCGTTCCTTGAGGACGGCATCGAGCACATCACGATGCGGCGGCCGCGCCGAACCGGGTGATCGTCGCGCCGCGGCAGTCGACGCCGGCCGGTATCCGATTGCCGATCGCGCCGCCGGGTCGGTAGCGTCCGGGACCATGATCAACACCGCCATCACCGGGCACGTGCGGCCGTGACCCGCTGGAAGACCAGCCTGACGGCCGAGGCGCTGGACGAGCTGGTCGACCGTGCCCGACAGCAGTTGCCGCAGCTGGACCGCTCGCGGCCGGTGTTGATCGGCGAAGGCATCAGCACGATGACGTACGGGCTGTCCGCGCCCGACGGACGGTGGGCGCTGCGGATCTCTCGTCGCTATCCCGAGCCCTGGACCTGGCGGGGCGGACGCGCCCACGAGCTGGACCTGATTGCCGAGCTGCGACGGCGCGGCGTCCCGGTCCCGGCGGGAGCGACGGTGATCGCCGAACTGCGCGGCCTACCGGCGGCGATCCTCGAGCGTCGGATCGAAGGTGAGCCGCTGGCGCCGGACCTGGCGCGCGGCGATGCCGGTCTGAGGTCGCAGATCGCCGACCTCCTCGACCGGCTGCACTCCGTCGACACCTCCGCGCGGGTGATCCGTGACCTGCCGCGCGACGATCCGACGGCCGAGTTCCGTGCCGCGGCATCGACGGTGCAACTGAAGGATCGCAGTCTGCGACGCCGGGTCGAGGCGGCGATCGATCAGCTGGCAGAACGAGGGTCGATCCGTACCCTGTGCCACCGGGACTTCCGCGTCGAACACCTGATCGCGGCCGACGCCACGGTTGTCGGTCTCCTGGACCTGGGTGAGGTCGGCATCGACGACCCGGCCATCGACCTGGCGTTCCTGCACGGCGAGCTCGGCGCCGACGCCGTGGCCCGGATCTGCGGCGCGATGGAAACCGCGGACCCCGAACTGCACCTCGCCGCACGAACCTTCCACCAGCTGTGGCCGCTGCTCGAGCTGGTCCCGGGTGGCGAGAGCTGGGGAGATCCCGCCACCGCACGAGCGCGGCTGGACGCCCTGCTCTGAGTCCGTCGACCGGCGCGCCCTTATGATCATGGAATGGGATGGCTATTCGGTCGACGGAAGAAGTCGGAGGCTCAACAGACGCTGGAGCAGTTGCAGGCACAGTCGCCCGGACTCCGCAGCCCGTTCGACGTCGCGCCGACGGCTGACGCGCCGGCCGAGGTTCCTGCGTACGGCTCAACGGACTTCTCGCTGCTGGTCGAGGACGTGTTCGTGATCACCGGACGTGGCTGTGTGGTCACCGGCACGGTGACCGCCGGTGTGATCGGCGTCGGAGCGCAGGTGACGATCGCCGCGCAGAGCGGAGGGCAGTCCGATCCCTATCAGGTCGCAGCCATCGAGGCGTTCCGAGAACTGCGGGAGACCGCACAGACCGGCGACAACGTCGGCCTGCTGCTGCCCGGACTGACCCGCGAGCAGGTCGGCCGCGGCGATCGGGTCATCGCGTGAACCGCCGGACAAGGAGATGATCATGGGGCGTGACTCCGCCGCGGCTTCGGTGGTCACCGGCGCGACGGTATTGGTGACCGGCGCCGCCGGCGGGATGGGTGCCCTCTATGCGCGCCGCGCGGCCCGCGAAGGTGCTGCCCGGATCGCGCTCTGGGACGTCGACGACGCCGGCATCCGCGAGTTGGCCGACGAGCTCGAGACGCCGTCGACCACCGTCCGCGGCTTCGCCGTCGACCTGTCCGACCGGGACAATATTGCCGATGCCGCCGCTCGGACCCGAGAGCTGGTCGGTGACGCGGATGTGTTGATCAACAACGCCGGAATCGTACGAGGCAAGACCTTCTGGGAGCACGACCCGACGACCGACATCGAGCTGACGATGCGGATCAACAGTCTGGCACCGATGTGGCTGACCCGTGAACTCCTCCCGTCGATGATCACCGACACCGCGCGGCCGAAACGGATCCTGAACATTGCGTCGGCGGCCGGCACCCTGGCCAACCCGAACATGAGCGTCTACTCCGCATCGAAGTGGGCCATGATCGGCTGGAGCGAATCGCTCCGCCTCGAGCTGCACCGAGCAGGACATCGGCACATCGCCGTCACGACGTTCTGCCCGAGCTACGTGTCCACCGGCATGTTCGCCGGTGCCCGCGGTCCGCTGTGGACGCCGATCATGACGCCCGAACAGGCGGTGACCGCAGCCTGGCAAGGGATGCAGGACGGCCGTCCGATCGTGGCGAGGCCGTGGACGGTCAAGCTCGGCATGGCCGCCAGAGGTCTGCTCCCGACCCGCGTCTGGGACGTCGTGGCCGATCGCATCTTCGGTGTCTACTCCTCGATGGATCACTTCACCGGCAGGGCAGAACGCTGACCGGGAACTCGACCGGCGGGGCTGGTCGGACAGGTTCGGGCGCTTCAGGGCGGCGTACCAGGAGCTAGCTGCCAGCCGGTTCACGATCATCGAGCAGGACCTCACCACCGGTGACTACGGCACCGCGGTGCCCGCCCGGCTGGCGGCTCGACTCTCTCACCGAGAAGCCCGCGCAGGCCGCCGGCAGCTACGCCAACATCAGCCGCTATTTCCTTCCTCCACAGGCGTTTCGGGCGGTCGTCAACCAGCGGGCGAATCCGGAGACCGGCGAGTCGATGATCACCGACACGGTGACCAGACTTGCCGAGAACGGCCCGATCGGTGTTTCGATCGCCACCGGTCAGTACTTCGACTGTGGGTCGCTCGACGGCTGGCATCAGGCCAATGTCGCGGTGATGGCGACCCGGTAGGTCAGTCGATCCAGACGACGATGCCGGTGTGGTTGCTGAGGACGGCAGCGACGCCGGCGCGGACGGCGCGTGCGGTTCGTTCCGGGGTGAAGGACGTCGGATCGTGCCCGGCGGCTCGGCCGAGCCCCTCGCCGCGGAACGACGCACCGGTCCAATCGGCCGCGGTCACGTTCTCGGTCGGCTCGGCCAACTCGGCGCCGACGACCAGGAACTGCTGTCCGAGGTGCGCTGCGGTGATCATCGCCATCGGATCGATCAGGTCGTTGCCGACCGAGATCACCAGATCGGGCTGCAGTTCGATCGCCCGCGTGACCTTGCCGACGATCTGATCGTGATCATCGACGACGATGTGCTGCAACTCGACCTGTTCGGACGCCGCCCACGCCTCGACGGCGTCCCTCAGCGTACGGGTCGGCTTGTCGGTGCCCATCGACACCAGCACGACCCGGTACCCGTGCGGCGGGTGGACACCGTCCCAGGAACCCGGGGCCGGGGTGATCGTTCCCTCCGGCGGCGGTGGATTGCGGGTGTCGTAGAACTGCGGACCGACGGTTGCGTGCGCGGTCGGTGACGGCTGGGTCGCAACTGCATCATGGTCGGTCCCGCAGCCGGCCAGCAGGCAGCACACGATGGCGGGTGCCGCGAGGGCGGCGACTCGGGAACGCAGGCGCAACGGGCTTCCTTCATCGGGACGGTCGTGCTCGTCCTTCATACCCGAGGATCTCGGTCCGGCGGTCAGCAGGAACCGTGCCGGGCCGGTATTTCGCCACCTGTTCGTCGCGTCGACGCTGGTCGTTCACCGGCGTAGGAAATCTTGTCGTCGACAACAGGAGGAGTGCGATGGGTGCCTGCCGACGCAGGTCGATCACGATCGTGGCGTCGAGCCGGCGGTTCGGCCTGCTGCTGTTCACGATCCTGATCGCGTCGGTCCTGTTGTCGATGGCATCGGCCCCTCCGGCGTCGGCGCACGGCTTCTCCACCACGGTGTACGGTGACATCTCTGCGGGGCACCGTGCCCATCAGGTGCGGACCGTGCTCGACGTCGAGTACGACCTCTTCATCACCTCTGTCGCAGACTTCGAGGACGACGACCCGCTCTTCCGTGCCGGGATGAAGGCCTGGGACGCGCGTGACCTGCCGAGTCAGCAACGCGTTGTCAATGATCATCGGGACAGCGCGGTCGGCTACCTCACCGAGCGGTTCGCGGTCTTCGGCGGCAGCAGGGCCTGCACGCCGGCGTCGGTCGGCGACATCGTCGTGCATCTGCGCGACGTCCCGTACGCCACCGTGCAACTCGACTGGACCTGTCCCGAACAGCGCCACGACGTCCGGCACGTGGTGAGCAGTTCGCTGTTCGGCGACGCCGAGGGATATGTCAGGAACGCCGAGACGATCATCACCTACGATCTCGACGATCGAAGGGGCAGCGCGGTCCTGGACGCGAAGAGTCCGGAGCTGGTGATCCAGCAGAGCATCGGCAAACGGTTCTGGGAGTTCTTCCGGCTCGGCGCCGAACATCTCTACACCGGGATCGATCACATCCTGTTCCTGCTGGCACTGATCGCGGGCTCCCGCCGGCTCCGCGAGGTCGTGCTGGCCGCAACCACCTTCACGCTCGCCCACTCGGTGACCTTCGTTCTCGCCGCGCTCGGCGTGGTGAGGGCGCCGGCGGTGATCATCGAGCCGATCATTGCGTTCTCGATCGCCGTCGTCGCCGGGTGGCACCTGTGGCGGTTGATCACCCGCCGTGAGCACGCCAACGACATCGACACCGTGCGCACCGGCCACCTCGCGCTGGACCGACCGGGTTGGGCGCGGCTGGGCGTCGTGTTCGCCTTCGGCCTGATCCACGGGTTGGGCTTCGCCAGCGCGCTGGGCATCGCCGAGCCGTTCTCCTGGTCGTTGTTGTCGTCGTTGGTGGTGTTCAACCTGGGCATCGAGTTCGTCCAGCTGGTGATCATCGCTGCGACCTTTCCCGCCCTCGCCGTCCTGCGACGTCGCCGGCCGAGGATCGGTCTGCTGCTGACCGGACTGATCGCGGGTGGTGTCGCCAGCACCGGCCTGGTGTGGTTCGTCCAACGGCTGCTCTGATCGGTGGAGAAATGATCACCGACGCAGCGGCGGTGGTTCATCACCCGTTCATGGTGTCCGGCTGAGATTCCACCCAGGAAGGATGGCGTACCAGCCACCTGGCGATTAGGGGTCTGAAGAATGGCATTCAGCATGATCAACTCGAGTCGGCCGCGGCGTCGCCGCGTCGCAGCAGCGGTCGGTGTCGCGACACTCGTCGGTTGTGGCGCGTTCGCCGCCAACGCCTACGCCGACAGCCCCGCAGCGCCGTACGACATCCTGCTCGGCGTCGGTTCGGACGAGACCTCACGCAATCTCGCCTGGTACGTCCCCGACGATGCTGATCAGGAGGTCGTCCTCCAGGAGACCAAGCGACTCAGGGGTGGCGAATTCACCGACCGGGCGAGAGTCGTCGACGCCGTCGAGAAGCAGAACTGGGTCGGTGCCACCACCGCGTACAACGCCCGCGTCACGCTGGACGGACTCAAGCCCAACACCGGCTACAGCTACAAGGTCGGATCGTCCGACGCGTGGTCGCCGACCTACACCTTCACAACCGGCAACTCGGGGAACGGTCGGCCCTTCTCGTTCCTCTTCTTCGGCGATCCCCAGATCGGCTCGTCCGGTGACGCCGTCGCCGACGGCAAGGGATGGGCGGCGACGCTGGAGCATGCCCAGCGCAACGACACCGACGCCGAACTGCTGGTCTCCGGCGGTGATCAGGTCGAGAGCGCGAACAACGAGGACCACTGGAACAACTTCGCCGACAGCAGCGATGTGCTCAAGCAGGTCGCCTGGGCCTCGACCATCGGAAACCACGAATCCGGCGGCCAGGCGATCCTGCAGCACAACTTCACCCCGAACACTGATCACGATCCGTCCTTCTACCCGGGTGGCAACACCGCGACCGCGGCCGGTGGTGATTACTGGTTCACCCATAACGGTGTCTTGTTCATCGACATCAACTCCAACGCCTACCGCGACGACTCCGATCCTGCGCACCTGGCCTACGTCAAGGATGTCATCGCCGAACACGGCGCGGGCAGCAAGTGGACGGTGCTGGTCTACCACCACTCGATCTACTCTCCGGCGGCTCACGCCAATGACAGCGACAACAAGGTCCGCCGGCAGGACTTCACCACCGAGTTCTCCGAGCTCGGCGTCGATCTCGTGCTCCAGGGCCATGATCACTCCTACAGTCGCAGCTACCAGATCAAGAACGGTGCCAAGGCCGACGCGCGGGAGACTCCGGATCAGAACAAGGTCGATCTCGGTCTCGGTGGAGTCGTCTACGTGACGGCGAACTCGGCCTCCGGCTCCAAGTACTACGACCTGACGGCACCGTCCGATCCGAGCTATGGGCCGGACCCGCTGGACACCAGCGACGGCCGGAAGCGGCACTGGGCCAACGCCGCGGAGAACCAGGAACACGTTCGCTCCTACATCCGGGTCGATGTCAGGAGTGACCGGCTCCAGTTGCGTGGCATCCGGGCCGGAGACTGCGATGACCTGGCTACCAATCCGGCGGTTGCTCGCAACAACGTGAAGTGGTGCGGAAGCGAGCAGAACAACACCATCCTCGACCCGGCCACCAACAAGGTGATCGGTGTGCAGAAGAACGTGCCGGTCGCCGAGACCGGCTCACTGATCGACGGCCAGACCTACACCCGACATGCCAAGAACGGCGCCGAGTAGCGGCGCAAACGGCTGCCCGGCCTGATCGCCCGCGAGCGACCGAGCCGGAAGCTCCGCAGCTGTATGGGCGCCCGTTCGAGCGGTGCATCAGTCGAAGTAGTACAACTGTGCTACTTTGGATCTCATGGTCAACACGATCGACGGCGCACAGCGTCGCCACCTGCTTGCCGAGGCGGTCTGGCGGCTGATCCTGCGCGGTGGCCTGGCCGCGGCCACCGTCCGCGGGGTCGCCGACGAGGCCGGTCTGTCGGCAGGATCGGTCCGGCACTTCTTCACCAGCCAGGCGGATCTGCACATTTTTGCGATGACCGAACTGATCGACACGGTCTCGGCCCGGGTGGCGACCGCGGCCGAGGAACCGGATCTGGAACGCCGGGTCCGCGCGATGCTCGAGGAACTGCTGCCGCTCACCGACCGCAGCCGCAGCGAGTTCTCCGCCTATCTCGAGTTCGTCATCCGATCCCGCACCGATGAGCGGTTGCGACCCGTCACCGAGCGATCGGTGCTGGCGGTGCGCGAGTTGTTGTCGACGGTGCTGGACGGCATGCAGCAGCTCGGACTGATCGCCCCGGAGCTGGCGATCACCGCCGAGACCGTCCGGCTGCAGGGCCTGCTGGACGGTCTGACGCTCCGACTGGTGATCGCGCCCGACACCCTGACCGTGGCACAGGCGCGCCGGTCGGTCGATGATCATCTCCAGGCCCTGCGACCTGCGCAGTCGAGGAAGCAGCAGCCGACGACAAAGGCGTCGTCGTGATCGGGGCGGCGATCATCGGCGCCGAGCTGGCGTTCTGGATCGTGCTGGTGCTGGCGCTGGTCTGTCGCTACCTGCTCCGCCGCCGGCGGCTGAGCACGATCGGCCTGCTCTGTCTGCCGGTGATCGACCTGTGCCTGTTGAGCTTCGTCGTTGTTGATCTTGTCCACGGAGCGGCTCCGCAGCCCAGCCACGCCTTCGCCGCGTCGTACCTCGGATTCACCGTGGCGTTCGGACATTCGATCACCCGATGGGCCGACGAACGGTTCGCCCACCGTTTTGCCGGCGGGCCGAAACCGGTCCGCCCGGCCAAAGGCAGCGCGGCCTACGTCCGGCAGCTGTGGATCGAGTGGCTGCGGGTGGTGCTGGCCGTCGGCCTGTCGGCGTTGATCTTGTTCGGTCTGGCGACGGTGGTCTGTCGGCAGCCCGTCCCGCACTCGCTGGAACAGGCCGCGAGCAGTCCGCTGTGGGGGCAGATGGTGTTGCTCGGGATGGTCACGGTGATCTGGTTCCTGGCCGGTCCGGCGTTCGCCCGCGTCACGACCAGCACGACCGCATCCCGCTGACGGGTCCGAGGCGGCAGCGGTCAGGCCGGTTGTCGCCCGCCGTTGCGGAAACGCAGTAACCCGTCGATCCCGCGCTGCAGCGTTTCGCCGATCGGTTTCGGATCGGACAAGCATCCGGCCGCCATCGCGCCGTCGCGCAGCATGACGAAGTGCCGGGCCGCAGGGCCGGGGTCCCGCTCGCCGGCGTCGGCGAACAGTTCGGTGACGGTGTCCAGGAACCACTGCCGTTGCCGCTGCACCGCCTGGTGCACCGGGTGGGCCGGATCGGGATATTCCGCGGCAGCGTTCAGGAAGGCGCAGCCGCGGAAGCCCGGTCGCTGGATGTCCTCGGCGATCGTCCGGCCGACGGCGCGAATGACCTCTTCGGGATCGCCGCCGGAGGACCGGGCGGCCTCGACCTGGCTGCGGACGGCCTGATCGGCCTGCGTCAGATAGGCGACGACCAGGTCGTCCTTGCTCGGAAAATGCCGATACATCGTGGCACGCGTCACCCGAGCCGTGGCGATCACCTTGTCCACCCCGACCGAATGCAGTCCCTCGGAGTAGAACAGCTCGGTCGCCGAGCGGAGCAGGCGTGATCGTGCTTCCGACATGGCAGTTCCCCCTTCCTCGTGTCGTCGATGCTAGCAGAGAGATAGAACGATCGGTCTTGACAATGGTGCCGGGCACGATGCAGACTTCAGGTGTACCGATCGTTCTATCTACTTGGCACCGTTGCCGCGATCGTTCCACTCCCACCGCATCCTCGAAAGAAGGATCTGATGTCCAGTTCCGTTCAAGCCGGCGACACCGGCACCGCGGCCGACGCCGTGACCAGCGCATCGACCACCGGCCTGCGCAAGCTCTACTACGTACGCTTCGGGTTCGCCATCGTGTGGGCCGGGCTGATCATGCTCACCGCCAGCACCATCAATCCGGCCAGCATCGCGCTGCTGGTGATCTACCCGTTGTTCGACGTGACCGCCGCCGTGATCGACTTCCGCTCATCGGGTTCGACCCGGCCGCGCGGGCCGCTGTACCTCAACATGGCGCTCAGCCTGCTCGCGGCGATCGGCCTGGCTGTCGCCGTCGCGTCCGGCATTCCCAGCGTGCTGCGGGTGTGGGGTGTCTGGGCGATCACCGCCGGCATCGTGCAGTTGATCGTCGCGGTGCTGCGCTACCGGCTCGGTGGCCAGTGGGCGATGATCCTCAGTGGCGGGATCTCGGTCCTCGCCGGATCGAGCTTCATCGTGATGGCCGGCGGACCGAAGGCGTCCCTGTCGAGCATCGGCGGCTACGCCGTCCTGGGCGGCATCTTCTTCCTGATCTCCGCGATCCGTCTGCATCGTCTCGCCGCGAAGGCGAAGTGATCATGACCACGGCAGAGCAGAACACCACCTTCGACGTGCTGGTCATCGGTGCCGGACCGGTGGGGGAGAACGTCGCCGATCGGGTGGTCCAGGGCGGGCTGACCGCGGCGATCGTGGAGCGGGAACTGGTCGGTGGTGAGTGCTCCTACTGGGCCTGCATGCCGACCAAGGCGTTGTTGCGGGATGCCGCGGCACTGCGCGCCGCACGGGCCCTGCCGGCAGCCCGACGGGCCGTCACCGGAGACCTCGACGCCGCGGCCGTGCTGGCTCGACGCGACCGATTCGCCTCGGACTGGAACGACTCCGGTCAGGTCGATTGGCTCGACAACGCGGGGATCAGCCTGATCCGCGGACACGGTCGGATCACCGACACCCTGACCGTCACCGTCACCCGCGACGACGACACGACGACCGTGCTGCGTGCCCGGCAGGCGGTGGTGATAGCCACCGGTAGCAGCGCCCAGTTGCCGCCGATCCGCGGTCTGGACGACGCGGCACCGTGGACCAGTCGGGAGGCCGCGGCGACACAGACGATTCCGGACCGGTTGGCGGTCATCGGCGGCGGGGTGGTCGGATCGGAGATGGCGACCGCGTTCAGCGCTCTCGGCTCGCAGGTGACGCTGATCTCCCAGGCCCGGTTGCTGCCGGCGGTCGAGGCGTTCGCCGGTGATCTGGTGGCCGAGGGACTCCGCAACGCGGGTGTCGACCTGCATCTCGGCGTCGATGCGACCGAGGTCCGCCGCGACGGCGACAGAACCGTGCGGTTGTCGCTCTCCGACGGACAGGAGATCGATGCCGACGAGGTCCTGGTGGCGACCGGACGCACGCCGAACACCGAGGACCTCGGTCTTGATCAACTCGGTCTCGCCGCCGGTAGTTGGCTGTCGGTGGACGACGCTTTGGCGGTGCTCGGCGACGATGATCAACCCGTCGCTCCAGGGGCGGTCGGCAGGGCCTGGCTGTACGCGGCCGGCGACGTGAACCGGAGAGCCATGCTCACCCATCACGGCAAGTACCAGGCCCGCGCCCTCGGCGATGCGATCGCCGCCCGAGCTCATGGGAAGGAACCGGATCTCGACACCTGGGGTCGGCATGCGGTGACCGCTGATGATCGTGCGGTCACCCAGGTGATCTTCACCGACCCGGAGGTTGCCGTCGTCGGGCTGTCGGCCGAAGGCGCCGCCGTGGCCGGCTTTGCGACCAGGATTGTTGATCATGATCTCGGCGCGGTTGCCGGTGCCGCGCTGCACGCCGACGGCTACCGCGGCCGAGCACGGATGATCATCGATCAGGACCGCAACGTGCTGATCGGCTTCACGGCGGTCGGCCCCGATGTCGCCGAACTGCTGCACGCGGCGACGATCGCGATCACCGGCGAAGTGCCGCTGGACCGGCTCTGGCACGCGGTGCCCGCCTACCCGACGATCAATGAGATCTGGCTCCGGCTGCTCGAGACCGACGGACGCGATCACTGATCCGTACCGCCTCAGAAGTCCCACCCGAGAAGCAGAAGTTCCATCACACAAGGAGAATCATCATGACCGAAGCCGTCTACACCGCGATCGCCACCTCGACCGGAGACGGGCGAGCCGGAGGCCGGGCGACCAGCGACGACGGGTTGATCGACCTCAGTCTCGCCATCCCCCAGGAGATGGGTGGTCCGGGCGGGGCGACCAATCCCGAGCAGCTCTTCGCCGCGGGCTGGGCGGCCTGCTTCCACTCGGCGCTGAAGGCGGTCGCCGCGGCCCGCAAGATCACCATCAATGATTCCGCCGTCGTCGCGGAGGTCGGGCTGCTTCCGACTGCGGAGGGCGGCTTCGGACTGTCGGCCGATCTGCATGTCGAGGTCGGCGGAGTCGAGCAGGCGACAGCCGATGCGCTGGTCGCGGCGGCACACCAGGTCTGCCCCTACTCCAATGCCACCAACGGCAACATCCCGGTTACGATCGACGCCACGGTTGCGTGAACCGATCAGCGGTGTGGTCGGCGGGCAGCGGTGACCGCCAAGGTCGTGTACTCCATGGTGAAGCTGCCGCCGACCTCGTCCACCGCCCGGCCCACCGCCGTGAGAATGGCGTCCAGTTGGTCAGGACCGAGCTGGGTCAACCCGCCGGTGGTGGGCAGCAATTCCAGCCACTGCTCGCGGGTGTAGCTGCACTGCCAGTCGTGCCGCCATTGCTCGGGCTCGGCGAATCGCCCTGACTCGCGGATCCGGTCCGCTATGGCGGCGTACATCGACTGATAGAGCTGCACCGGCCGGCGGCCCGATTGTCGGTCGAAGGGCGAGTCGGGCACGGCCTGGGTGTAGGCGTCGGTGAACGCCTCGGCGATCGGGTCCGGCGGCTCGAAGACGTGGCCGAAGATCGCCAACACACCGTCCGGTCGCAGCACCTCGGCGGCCTTGGCCGGTCCGGCGACCGGGTCGATCCAGTGCCAGGACTGTGCCGCGGTCACGGCGTCGAAGCGGCGCCCGGCGGGATCCCAGTCCTCGAAGGTCGCCACCTCGACCGGCAGTCGGCCGGCCCCTGCGAAGGCGGCCATCCGGGCGTCGGGCTCGACGCCGAGCACCGTGCAGCCGGCGTCGACGAACTGGCGGCCGGCGATGCCGGTGCCGCATCCGACATCGAGCAGGTCCGGTCCCGGTGCGGTGTCGACGATCCGCCGGATCAGGGCCGCGGGATAGCTCGGCCGAGCGCGGTCGTAGCGCGCGGCGTCGGTGCCGAACGACTCGGCCATCTGCCGCGCTCGATGCGGATCGTGGGAGGCGGGCGGCGACGGTAAAGTGGGCATGCGGTCACCTTAGTGGGCGGGTGCCCATTAGCCAACGATCGACGGCCCGACGAGCACGGAAGGAGGCACCGGATGCCGACCGGAGTGCATCTGCGCGATGCCCGGCAGCGCCTGTTCGATGCCGCGGAGGTGCTGCTACTCAGGGACGGGCCGAACGCGCTGACGAGTCGCGCGGTCACCGAACAGGCGGGGGTGGCCAAGGGCGTCCTGCATCGCCACTTCAGCGACTTCGACGACTTCCTGGTCGCACTCGTGCTGGATCGCGCCACCGGACTGGAAGCCCAATCGGCCGAGCTCACCGCTGCGGTCGGCGACGGCTCCGTCGCCGACAATCTGACGACCGCGCTGACGTCGCTGTTCGGGCCGGTGCCGGTGGCGATCATTCCCTTGATCACGTTCCGCGACGAGCTCCGCCGACGACTCCGGGCCGCGTTGCCCGGCGGCGGCATCGCGATCCTCTCCCAGGCCACCACGGCGATCTCGGAATACCTCTCCGCCGAACGCGCCCGCGGACGGATCGCCGCCGAAGCCGACATCGGCTCGCTCACCCTCTCGCTGGTCGGCGGCGGGCACCTGCTGCATGCCGACCGCGAACCCGGACCACCATCGCGGGCGACGGTGCAGAAGTTCGTGGACGGCGTCGTCGCCGACGTCGTACGGCGCGCCGATCGAGGAGGCCCGACGCAGAACGCGATCTCATCGCCGTCGCGAGCGACCGACTGAGCCTGCCTCGGTCAGGTCGGAACCGGTGAGATCGCGTTCCGCCTGGTCGTGGAGAACTGATTCGGCCGTGCGGACATATACCGGGTGACGATTGGAGCGCTTGATGCCGAATGATCAAACCCGGCGCAGTCCACCGCCCGGCTCACAGCGATCGACGGTGGAACGGTTGCGGGGAGGATCCTCGCAGGCGATGGCCGACGTGTTCGCCGAGCACGTCGACACCATCTACAACTACTGCTACCGCCGGGCCGGATCCTGGGAGACCGCAGAGGATCTGACCTCGCAGGTGTTCCTGACCGCCTGGCACCAGCATCACCGGGTGATCGCCAACGATGCCGGGTCCGTGCTGCCCTGGCTGTATGGCGTTGCGACCAACGTCTGCCGCAACCATCAGCGTTCCCGACGTCGGCACCTCGCGGCCTTGCCCCGCCTCGCCGCTGTCGAGCGTGTCACCTCCGGAGATCCGCCGGCACTCGATGATCAAGTGATCGACCGGCTCAGCCGACAGGGACGGCTGCGCCGAGCCCTGGACCGGTTGGCTTCCTTGTCGACGGCAGACCAGGAAGCTTTCGTCTTGGTCTGCTGGGAAGAACTCAGCTACGCCGACGCCGCCGCGGCGCTCGGGATCCGGATCGGGACGGTGAAGTCCCGCGTCGCCCGGGTCCGACGCGCACTGCGGTCGGCAGACCATTCAGCAGCCCCCCGCGCCGGTCTCGCCGGCGCCGAGTAGGAGCACCGAACGATGTCAGACCAGCTCGCCCCTCCGCCCCGCCGTGCGGCGCCCGACGCTCTGCGCCGACGGATCGAACAGGAACTCCGTCAGGCGCCGCAGCCCGGCCGCCGGCGGCAGACGCTGCGAATGATCGTGCCGATCGCCGCCGCGACCGTCCTGGTCGCCGGGATCGGCGGCACCACCGCGATCCGCAACCTGCACCACCAGCACGACATCGTCGTCACGCCGGCAGCATCGCCGCGCGCGACCACGACAACGTCGCCTCCGGACCGGTCCACCGAACCCGGAGCCACCCGACCGATGTCCGAAGCCGAGATCGCCCACGACACCAAGACCTGCACCGCACCCGACCCGTCAGCGGCAATGCCGATCCCGCGCAAGGGCACGGCGAAGGCCATCTATGCGACCGTCCAGCCACCCATCGGCAACCGGACCGAGCCGACGTCGCACCGGATCCTGTTCGTCGCCGATGAGCAGGGGACGTTCAGTTGTATCGACGGACGCCAGAGGTTCTGGTCCGATCACGGTCAGGACGACGACAACCGCGCCAGCCCCGACGCCGCCGCCGTTGTCGATCCGGCCGGCGACAGCGGGTCCTCGCAGACCTGCGGCCCGGACCACCCGGCGCGCGTCGACACCCAGGCCCTGCTGCAGATCAAGAAGAGCCGCGCCGAACAAGCCCGGGTCAAGATCAACTCCGGCGGACGGCCGGTGATCGAGCCGACGGCCGTCCCGATCCGGGACGGCTGGATCTTCGTCCCGATCGAGATGACCGGTGCCGCGGCACGGAAGCAGTTGATGATCACCGTCGAGGTCCTCGACGCCGCCGGTGACCGGCTGCCGATCCAGCCCTACGCCCCCGGCGACACCCAGACCGTGAAGAAGCTGACGCTCTCGGTCGAACGCTGCCAATAGGGCAGCTTGGACCGCGAGATCGAGGGGCGCTGGCGGGCGGAGTGCCCCAAAACCGTGGGACCGCCGACCCCGCCCGGGCACAGAGCCGGGTGGGGTGGGCGACGGTTCGCGGTGGGTCGGGCGTTTGCGCTCTTCCTGCGCCCACTGGTGACTGATCAACTGTGCTTGTTGATCAATCACCGTCCGAGGCGCAGGAAGAGTGCGAGGGCGAGAACCGTCGCCCACCCCACCCGGCGGACGTCACCACCGCCTCTCTTCGCAACCCGGCAGCCACGTCCTTCGACAGAGCTCGGAACCCTTCGACAAGCTCAAGACGCGACGCGGGAAATGGTGAAGGACAGCCCGAGGTCGGAGTCGCGGTGCCAGGAGTCCTCCGGAGTGGCTTCGGAGATTGAGGTCGCGAGGACCTCCTCGGCGACCGAACCGGCGTGCTCGCGGAGGGCGTCGGCAAGATCACCGGAGGCCGACCAGGCGACGGTGATCCGGTCCGAGACGGCGAAGCCGGATCCCTTGCGGGTCTCCTGGATGAGCCGGACCACCTCACGGGCCAGCCCGGCGCGTACCAGCTCGGGGGTGAGGTTGAGGTCCAGCGCGACGGTCTCGCCCTGCTCGTTGATCACCGACCAGCCTTCGCGGGGGCGTTCGCTGATCAACACGTCGTCGGCGAACACCTCGACCGGTTCGTCGAAACCGGGAACCGTCAACGCGAAGCTGCCACCGTCGGCAACGGCGGCGGCCAACGCACCGCCATCGGCGGCGGCGACGGCCTGGGCCACGACCGGGGTCTGTTTGCCGAATCGCTTGCCCAGCGCACGGAAGTTGCCCTTCGCGTTGTGATCGACGAGCTCGCCGGCCTCGGAGAACGGTTCGACCGCGACCACGTTCAACTCGGCGGCGATCTGGCCCCGGAGCTCATCGGTCAGTCGGGCCTGCAGGGCGGTCGGGACCAGGATCCGAGCCAGCGGCTGCCGGACCCGCATCTTGGCCTCCGAACGGGCGGCGCGCCCCAGCTCCACCAGCCGCTGGGTGATCGCCATCTGCTCGGCAAGCTCGTTGTCGATCATGGATTCGTCGGCCGTCGGCCAGCTCGTCTGGTGCACCGAGTCGTATTGGGTGCTGCCGGAGGCGACGAACAGGTCGGACCAGACGCGTTCGGTGATGAACGGCGCCAGTGGCGCCATCAGCCGGGTCAGTACGTTCAGGGTGTCGTGCAGGGTCTGCAGGGCTCCGGGCTCGCCGTCCCAGAACCGGCGGCGGGACCGCCGGACGTACCAATTGGACAGGGCGTCGACGAAGTCGGTGATCGCGGTACCGGCCCGCAGCGTGTCGAAGGCCTCGAGTGCTGCGGTGACCTCCTTGATCAGGAGTTGGGTCTGCGAGCTGAGCCAGCGATCCAGGACGTGTCGCTGGTGATCAGATACCGGCCCGTCGACAGGCTCAGGGCCCTTGTGGAGTTGGGGAGTCCAGCTGTTGGCGCCGGCGTAGAGCGCCTGGAAGGAGACGGCGTTCCAGTAGGTCAGCAGCACTTTGCGGACGGTCTCGCCGATGGTCTGGTGCCCGACCCGACGGGACGCCCAGGGCGATCCACCGGCGGCCATGAACCAGCGGACGGCGTCGGCGCCGTGGGTGTCCATCAATGCGATGGGTTCGAGGATGTTGCCCAGATGCTTGCTCATCTTGCGGCCGTCCTCGGCCAGGATGTGTCCCAGGCAGACCACGTTGCGGTAGGAGTTCTGGTCGAACACCAGGGTGCTGACCGCCATCAGCGAGTAGAACCAGCCGCGGGTCTGGTCGATCGCCTCGCAGATGAAGTCGGCCGGGAAGGCGGCCTCGAAGCGTTCCTTGGATCCCTCGACATGCGGGAATCCCCACTGGGCAAAGGGCATCGAGCCCGAATCGAACCAGGCATCGATCACCTCGGGCACCCGACGGTAGGTGCCGTCCTCGCCGTCGATGGTGAAGGTGACGTCGTCGATGAACGGTCGATGCGGATCAAGATCAGCAAGATCCTGTCCGGCCAGCGTCGACAGCTCGGCCAGCGACTCGACGCAGATGATCTTGGTCGGGTCGGCATCGTTGCGCCAGATCGGCAGCGGTGTACCCCAATAGCGGCTGCGGGACAGTGCCCAGTCGATGTTGTTGTTCAACCAGTCGCCGTAGCGGCCGTGCTTGATCGTCTCCGGATGCCAACTGGTGGCCTCGTTCTCCCGGATCAGGGCGTCCTTGGCGCTGGTGGTCCGGATGTACCAGGAGGGCAGCGCGTAGTAGATCAACGGCGTGTGGCAGCGCCAACAATGCGGGTAGGAGTGGGCGTAGTCCTGGCGCCGGAACAGCAGGCCACGATGATCAAGATCGGCCACCAGAGCTTCGTCGGCGGTCTTGAAGAAGACGCCGCCGACCAGCGGCACCTCGTCGGAGAACTCGCCGTCGGTCTTGACCGGGTTGACGATCGGCAGACCGTTGGCCCGGCAGATCGCGAAGTCGTCGGCACCGAAGGCCGGTGCCTCGTGCACCACACCGGTGCCGTCCTCGGTGGTGACGAAGTCGGCGGCCAGCACGGTGTGCACCGGCGCATCGGTCTGCGGGAAGTCCACCAGCGTGAACGGCCGCCGGTACGGCGTACCCACCAGCTCCGATCCCGGCAGCTCGGCCAGCACCTCGCTGTCCTCGCCCAGCACCTGCTCCCGCAACGCGGCGGCCACGACGAGGTGCTCGCCGTCGGCGGTCCGGGCGACGACGTAGTCGACGGCGGGGTTGACCGCGGTCGCGGTGTTGGAGACCAGCGTCCACGGGGTGGTGGTCCAGATCAGCAGCGCCACGTCGCCGAATTGATCATGAAGGGGCCCGGCGGTGATCGGGAAGCGGACGTAGACCGACGGGTCGGTGATCGTCTCGTAGCCCTGGGCCAGTTCATGATCACTGAGGCCGGTGCCGCAGCGCGGGCAGTACGGCGTGACCCGGTAGTCCTCGACCAGCAGACCGCGGGAGAAGATCTGCTTGAGCGCCCACCATTCCGACTCGATGTAGGAGGTGTCCATCGTCCGGTAGGGGTGGTCGGTGTCCACCCAGTAGCCCATCCGGGTGGTCAGCTCGGTGAAGGCGTCGACATGCCGGGTCACCGACTCCCGGCACTTGGCGTTGAATGCCTCGACGCCGTACGCCTCGATCTCAGGCTTGCCGTTGATGCCGAGCTCCTTCTCCACGGCGATCTCGACCGGCAGCCCGTGGCAGTCCCAGCCACCCTTGCGGTCGACGTGGTAGCCCTGCATGGTGCGGAACCGTGGGAACACGTCCTTGAAGACCCGGGCTTCGATGTGGTGCGTGCCGGGCATCCCGTTGGCGGTCGGCGGGCCCTCGTAGAAGGTCCAACGCGGCTTGCCCTCCGAGGCCGTCAGGGTGCGTTCGAAGGTGTCCTCGGCCCGCCAGCGATCGATGATCTGGTGCTCCATCGCGACCAGGTCGACCTGGGCCGGCACCTGTCGGTAGCCGGTCCGGGTCGGTTCGGCGGTTGCCCTGTGCGGGTTCGGATCCGTGGTCCGGGCAGGGCTGTGATCGGGATGGGTCACGGTGGTGGTTCCTCGCGTGCGTCTACCTGGCGAAGGGACGAACTCCGGTCGCTCGACCGGGCCGCGGTACCACCCTCCTTGATGCCCACACCGGGACATCCACTCAACTGTTGCCGCTGGTGGTTCTACTGGGCTGACGCCGTTCTTCCACCGACTCCGAGGTGATAGCCCCATCACTGCCGTGCGACCGCACGGAATTCTACGCCCTACAGCCGAATCGGCGATTGTGGGGAAGATCGGGCCTCGACTACCCGGTTCGCTCTTCCCCAAGAACGAACAGGTCCGCCGGCCCGGTGACCGTCCAGCCGGCTTGGGGGTAGCCGCGGGTGGTGAACGGGGTCCCGGAGACCGGGTAGGCCTCGACGACCGAACCGTCGACCCACACCTCGGCCGGCCCGTCGAGCTCGAGCACCGGCTCGCCGTCGACGGCCAGCGATCCCGGCCCGGCGAACCGGATCAGGAAGGCATGGTCGGTGATCAGCCGATCCGCGACGCCGAGCGCCGGCCCGATCAGTGCCGACAACTCGGCAGCCGGACGGCTGACGAGCTGTCCGTCGCGGAGCGCGAGTTCGCGGGGCAGGGTGAGGCTGCCGGCCCAACCGGCAGCGTCGGCCGCGGCCTGCTCACGCAGCTCCCAGGACCAGCCCCACAGCATCGTCCGGTCGCCGGCGACCACCGCCTGGGGTGCATAGAACGCAGGACCGGAGTCGAGCAGGCCACCGCGCTGCGGCCGGAAGCGCAACTGCAGATCGTCGGTGACCTCCAGGTCTCCGACCAGATAGCGCACCCGGTTCTCGTGGGCGTTGATCCCGGTCGACGCGCCGACCCCGTTCGATACCGTCTCGTTGGATCCCATCAGGGACAGGATCAGCACCCAGCGACCGTCCACCGGCACCAGGTTGGGGCACTCCCAGATGTTGCAGCCGGCGACCGAGGCCGCGATCGGGTCGGAGGTGTCGACCAGGGTGCCGGCCGGCTGCCAGTCGGTCAGATCGTCGACCCGGTAGACCAGCACGGCGGGGTCGCCGTCGCGGTGGCCGCCACCCAGGACCGCCCACCGGTGACCGCCGTGGTGCAGCACGAACGGGTCCCGGGAGTCACTGAACCGATCGGGGTCCGGCATCGGCAGCACTGAGCGGTCCTGCTGCTGCCAGTCCACCAACTGTCGGTCGCTGCGGGCCAGCAGCACCTCCGAATGCCCGGAGCCGTCGACGACACCGGAGTAGACCGCGGTCGGGGTGCCGCCGTCGTCGACGACGCAACCGGTCCAGCAGCCGAAGCTGTCCGGCCGGCCGTCCCTCGGCTGCAGTGCCGCCGGATGGTTCGTCCAGGTCAGCAGATCGGGCGAGGACAGGTGCCCCCAATGGATCCGTTCGGAATGCGCCGCCCGCGGATTCCACTGGAAGAACACGTGCCACCGGCCGTCGATGTGGGCCAGTCCGTTCGGGTCGTTGACCCAGCCCCGGCCCGGACGTGGGTGCAGCGCCGGGAAGAGGCGGTCCGCTGCGGAGGTGCTGACGTCGCTGTCGGTCACGTGCTGTTCTCCCTGGGTCGAGATCTCGGTCGCGGCTGCCGGACGGTGCAGCGATCAGACGATTGAACGGGAGCTAGGGCGTGTCCCGCAACCTCGCGGCGTAGCGAGCGGTGTCCAGTGCGTGCGCGCTGACGGCGGCGGAGGAGGGAGTAAGGGCTGGGTGCCCTTTTGACTGACGACAACGCCGTCAGCGTACGTGCTGGGCGCCGCGCAGTAGCCGCGAGGTTGCGGGACACGCCCCAGGCTCCCGGCGCCACCCCCGGCACCGTTCCTGCTCAGGGAACGAGAAATCGGCTGCGACCACGGCCGCGGTCGACCGTAGGATCTCCGCCGGAAGCACCGGACGGAGATGATCATGAAACGATCGCTGAGCTTCGGCAGCGTCGCCGAGGCCTATGAACGGTATCGGCCCGGCTACCCCGACCGGCTGGCGGAGTTGATCATCGAGCAGGCCGCGTCGTCCGGGGCGGCGGAGATCGCGACCGCGATCGAGATCGGTGCCGGGACCGGTAAGGCCACCCGGGTGATCGCGGCGGCGGGGATCGCGGTGACCGCCACCGAACCCGATCCGGCGATGCTCGCCGTCCTGGAACGCGCATGCGACGGGCTCGGAGTCGGTACGGTTTGTGCCGCCTTCGAAGACCCCGCGGTCGATGATCTTGGTCCGGTCGATCTGCTCTACGCCGCTGCGGCTCTGCACTGGACCGACCCGCAGGGCCGCTGGGACCGGATCGCTCGCCTGGTCCGGCCCGGCGGGCTGGTCGCCTCCTTCGGCGGGCCGACCGACGGTGACGCGGAGGTGGCGGCGATCGAGCAGCAGGTGCTGGCCGAGCACGGGGTGCAGGTGACGGCACCCGGTCCGATCGCCGACGGTACGACGATGGAGTGGCCCGGCAACGAACTGCTCGCGGACGACCGGTTCACCGACGTACGGGAAACGGTCCTGCCGCGGCGGTTGAGGTATACCCGGGACGACTTCCTCGGTCTGCTGAACACGATCTCGGCCTACCGGACCCTGGACGACCCGACCCGCGCGGCGGTCTTCGCCGAGCTGGACAGCCGACTGCCCGCCGAGATCGATCTTGCTGCCGACCTGACGATGCACACCGCTCGCCGCGTCGGGGTGTCACCCGGATCCTGACTTGTCGAAGGGCAGCCGGATCGGGCCGTGCATCGGCCCGTTCTTTGCGGCGTCTTCGACAGGCTCAGGAGCCTTGGCTGGAGGAGGAATCCTCGTGCTGGGAGGAGCGCAGGGCGCGAGGCGCGGCGGTGAGCTGCGGGGGTTCGCGGACCTCGTGGCGCGGGAAGACCCAGAGCCGCATCATCAGGTACTGGTACAGGCCCTCGACGCAGGCGGACAGCACCCGGGCGACCAGATATTGCACGCCCAGCACCTCCAGCACGGTGGAGAAACCGAGGATCCAGATCAGGTAGTTGCTGACGATGACGACCAGCTGCTTGCCGGACTGCTTGGCGATGTTGCCGTGCGCCTGGAAGTTCAGCCACCGGTTGAGGAAGAAGTTGACGACGCTGGCGACCGCGTAGCCCAGCGTGACCGAGATCGGGTAGGGCACACCGAGCCCGCCATGCAGCACGGCGAGCACCAGCAGATCGATCAGGAAGCCGGTCAGTCCGAGGATCGCGAAGCCGATCCAGGTGACCGGGATCCAGGACAGGAAGGACGGCAGCAGTGCATGCAGCTGGGTCGTCACCCGGCGGAACGTCTCGGCAGGACTCCGTCGGGCGGACGTCTGCTGTGACGACTCGTCGGATTGCGGCAGCACTCTGCCATGATTCCACGCAACGCAACCGGCGCAGAATCCGGGAACGCCCTGATCAGCTCGTTGGCGGGAATGCCAGCGGTCCTTGATTGTTGAAGCATCCGTGAAGAAGATCGGATTCCTGTCCTTCGGCCACTGGTCCGACGCGCCCGGCTCACAGGCGACCACCGGCGCCGACGTGCTGCAGCAGTCGATCGAGCTGGCGGTGGCGGCCGAGGAGTTGGGTGCCGATGGCGCCTACTTCCGGGTGCACCACTTCGCCCGCCAGCTCGGCAGCCCGTTCCCGTTGTTGGCCGCGGTCGGCGCCCGCACCAGCAGGATCGAGATCGGTACCGGCGTGATCGACATGCGGTACGAGAATCCGCTGGCGATGGTGGAGAACGCGGGTGCCGCCGACCTGATCGCCGGTTCCCGACTGCAGCTCGGCATCTCCCGAGGGTCGCCGGAGCAGGTGATCGACGGCTGGCGGCATTTCGGGTACGCACCCGCCGAGGGTGAGACCGATGCGGAGCTGGCCCGCCGACACACCGCGATCCTGCTCGAACTGCTGAAGGGTGAGGGCTTCGCCGAGCCCAACCCTCGGCCGATGTTCCCCAACCCGCCCGGGCTGCTGCGGCTGGAGCCGTACTCGCCGGGCCTGCGGGACCGGATCTGGTGGGGTGCGGCGTCCGACGCCACCGCCGTCTGGACCGCCGAGCAGGGCATGAACCTGATGAGTTCGACGCTCAAGCAGGACGAGAGCGGCAAACCGTTCCACGTGCAACAGGCCGAGCAGATCGAGGCGTTCCGGCAGGCCTGGCGGCAGGCCGGTCACGACCGCGAACCGCGGGTCTCGATCAGCCGGTCGATCTTTGCGATCACCGATGATCTCGATCGGGCGTACTTCGGTGGCGGCGGTGAGGAACGCGACCAGATCGGCAACATCGACAACATGCGCGCGGTCTTCGGCCGCAGCTACGCCGACGAGCCGGACAAGCTGATCGAACAACTCCGCCAGGACGAGGCGATCGCGGCGGCGGACACGCTGCTGCTCACCGTCCCCAACCAGCTCGGCGTGGACTACAACGCGCACGTGCTGGAAGCCATCCTGGAGCACGTGGCGCCCGCCCTCGGCTGGCGCTGAACCCCGTACCCGATCCCTGGCGACCTCGCCCGAACATCAACTCCTGAAGGGAATCTGCATCCATGAGCACGATTGCGATCATCGGCGGTACCGGCTACACCGGCACCAACCTGGCCACCGAGGCCGTCGCCCGGGGACATCGGGTGACCTCGTTCAGCCGGAACCCACCGGCGGAGGCGGTCGGCGGCGTCGACTATCAGCACGGCACCTCGAGCGAAGCGGTCCGAGTGGTCGGCGGAACAGATGCGGTGATCGCCACGCTGTCACCTCGGGGAGACAGTCTGGGCACCCTGCAGGACACCTACCGGGCACTGGCCGCGGCGGCGATCGATGCCGGCTCGCGGCTGCTGGTCGTCGGTGGCTACAGCTCGCTGCGGCCGGCCGAAGGTCAGCCCCGTTTCGTCGAGGGAGAGTTGGACGAGCGGTTCGCAGCAGAGGCGCAGGAGATGGACGCGATCCGCGGCTGGCTGGTGGACAACGCACCCGAGGGGCTGAACTGGACCTTCGTCAGCCCGGCCGGCGCGTACGGTGCCTGGGCAGCCGGTGAGCGGACCGGCAGCTATCGACTCGGCGGCGAGGTGGCGCTCTACGACGCCGACGGCAAGTCCGAGATCTCCGGCCCCGACTTCGCGGTCGCGCTCATCGACGAGATCGAACAGCCGGCCCACGAACGCGAGCACATCAGCGTCGCCTACTGACCCCACCGCCCCACCCCCACCCCACCCCGTTCCCGCGCAGTTCGCGGTTCCGGCGAAGCCTGTAGCGCGCGCTGAAACCGCAAAACCGCGCGGGAACGGGTTGTCGGATGCGGTGAGCGGCGGGAGTTTCAGTAGGGTGCCGTGTCATGGCTCCTGGCACGCTGTTGATCGCCGGCTCGATCGCGACCGACCATCTGATGACCTTCAACGGGAAGTTTGCCGACTCACTGGTGGTGGACCAACTCGACAAACTCTCGGTCTCCTTCCTGGTCGACGACCTGGAGATCCGTCGCGGTGGCGTGGCCGCCAACGTCTGCTTCGGGCTCGGCAAACTCGGGCTGCGGCCGGTGCTGGTCGGCGCGGTCGGTGAGGACTTCGACGACTACCGGTCCTGGCTGGAACGGCACAATGTCGACTGCGGTTCGGTGCACGTCTCCGAGGACCACCACACCGCCCGCTTCGTCTGCACCACCGACGAGAACATGGCGCAGTTCGCGTCCTTCTACCCCGGTGCGATGTCGGAGGCCCGGCTGATCGAGCTGGCCCCGATCGTGCAGCGGGTCGGGCAGCCGGCGTACGTGTTGATCGGCGCCGACGACCCGGACGGGATGCGGCGGCACACCGAGGAATGCAGGCAGCGCGGCTACCCGTTCATCGCCGACTGCTCCCAGCAGTTGGCCTTCGGCGACGGCGACCTGATCCGCGATCTGGTCGACGGCGCGGCGATCCTGGTCTCCAACGAATACGAGTCACACATCATCGAGAAGAAGACCGGCTGGAGCGCCGATGAGGTGCTGGACCGGGTCGGGATGCGGGTGACGACCCTGGGCAAGGACGGCGTCCGGGTGGAGAAGTCCGACGGCACCAAGTTCGAGGTGCAGGCGGCGCAGGAGTTGCGGCGTGCCGACCCGACCGGCGTCGGCGACGCGTTCCGGGCCGGCTTCCTGGCCGCGCTGGGTTGGGAGCTGTCTTTGGAACGGGCCGCCCAGGTCGGCTGCACCCTGGCCGCGTACGTGGTGGAGACCGTCGGCACCCAGGAATACGCCTTCACCGCCGCCGAGTTCGTCAAGCGGGTCGGTGGCTCCTACGGTGACGAGGCCGCGGCCGACGTCGCCGCTCACCTCTGATTCCCGAACGCTGACCGCTGCCGGGACCCGGCAGCTGATCGATCATCGGGCGGCGTACAGATCCCGGATCAGGGCAGTTTCCGCTGCATGGTGGATGAGTTCGTCGAGGGTATGCAGAACGAGACCTCTGCGTGCGGCATCACCGTACTGGCCGGCGATCGGCCCGATCGGTTGATCGAGATCGATGTCCGGCCGACGGATCAGCCGCACAAACTCGTCCACGACCCGCTCTGCGGTCGCCACGGCAGCCGCAGCCGAGTCGGCCGGCGACAGCTCGAGCGCGTCGGACGGCTCCGCGCCGAGCCACTCCCAGTTGCGTCGCCCACCGACTGCCTCGGCAATGTGGTCCAGACGCCACCGGATGGTCAGCTTCTCATCGTCGGAGATCGGCTGCCATCTCCACTCGTCGTCAGTGAGGCCGGTCATCCGGTCGACCAAGCGCCGACTCGTCTGCTCGAACAACTCCGCAACGTCTTCGTTCGGATATCCCACGATCGGCATCCTCACATAGCTGGGTGACCGTCCACGTGCCCCCGATGGCCGGTTCGCTGCGGCATCCGCACCTCGGTCCGGGTGGGTTCAGCCCAGCCAGCGGTCGAGGTGCTCGGCGATGAAGGCGTCGTCGCGGAGCTCGGGGTAGGCCCGCCAGATCCGGTCGATCTCCTCGGCCTGTCCGGGTGAGAGTCGTTCGGCGTCGGTGAGAAAGACCATGTTGCTCAACAGACCCTGCCGACGGAGCACCTCGTGCACGCCGGCGATGCTGCCGGCGAAGGAGTTCGGCGCATCGAACAACACGCCGTTGGCATCGGTCAACGCCGGATTGAGCTGCAGCAACTCGTGCAACGGCTGCACCTCGCCGGCCTTGGCGCGTCGGGCCAGTCCGAGCGTCCGGACCGCCTCCTGGGTCCAGACCGCCCACTGGCCGAGCAGCCCGCCGACCATCTCCAGCCGTTCCAGCCGACCGGTCGACGTGGTGCCGGTGAACGAGGTCAGCAGGTCCATCACGATGTGGTCGTCGTTGCCGGTGTAGAGCGCGATCTCGGACCGGCGGGCGGACTCGGCGACCCCGTGCACGACCTCCAGGGTCGCGTACCGGTCGAACGGTGCGACCTTGATCCCGACCGTGGTCGGCAACTCGGCCAGGCTGCGCCAGAAGGTCCGGGACAGTCGCCGGCCGCCGACCGCGGGTTGCAGGTAGAAGCCGATCACCGGCAGCACCTCGCCGACCGCGCGGGCCCGGTCCAGCAGATAGCTCTCGTCGACATCGCCGACACCGTGCGGTGCCAACAGACACAGGTGATAGCCCAGGTCGGCGGCCAGCCGGGCCTCGGCGACGGCCTGCTCGGTCGGTCCACTGAGCCCGGCCACCAACACCGGAAGTTCACCGTCGCTGTGGTATTCCCGTGCAGTCTCGGCGGCCAGGGTGAGCAGTGGGTCCAACAGCCCGCGACCCGGCTCGTGCACCGCGAACTGGGTGGTGTGGACGGCGACCGCGACGCCGATCGAACCGGCCTCCAGGTAGTAGCGGGTGAGCGCCCGCTGCCGTCGTTCGTCGAGCCGGCCGTCGTCGGTCAGGGCCAGCGGATGGGCAGGGATGACGCCGCCGGCCCGGAACCGTTCGAGCGGTGCCGTCGGCTCCGTGGCAGCCGAGCGCGCCGTGTCGGCCGGATCGATCGGCTCCGGTCGCGATCGGCTGAGCGCGGTCTCCGCGGTCATCAGAACTTGCCGTCCCGTCGTTGGAATTTGGTGGGCTTGCCGTGCACCGGGCCGCCGGCCTGCAGCCAGCCCGCGGTCAGCCCGATCAGTTCGTCGACCTCGATCGCCGGACCGCCGAACAGTTGCCGGCAGCGTCGGGCATCGGACAGCAGTGCGGTCGGCTGCTCGGTGCCGGTGAAGGTCACCGGCCGACCCAGCCGGTCGGCCATCGTCTGAGCAAGATCACGGACCTGCAGGGTTTCGACCCCGGTCAGGTTGAGGGTCAGCGGCGGTACGTCGGCTCGCAGCAGCGACCGCAGGGTGACCTCGTTGGCGAAGCCCTGCCAGATGACGTTCACCGCGCCGGTGCTCAGGTCGACCGGTTCGCCGGCCATGATCTGCTGGCCGAGGTCGACCAGCACCCCGTAGCGCAGTTCGACGGCGTAGTTCAGTCGGATCAGGGCCAGCGGGGTCTGGTGCCGGGCCGCGACCGCGGTCATCACCCGTTCCCTGCCCAGACAGGACATCGCGTACTCGCCGACCGGGTCCGGCGGTGTCGATTCGTCGGCACCGCCGGAGGCGACATCGACCAGCGGGTAGACGTTTCCGGTGGACAGGGCGGTGATCCGGGAGCCGGCGAACCGTTCGGCGACCCGGCCCGGCAGATAGCAGTTGGTGTGCCAGGTGTCGGCCTCGTTGCCGTACGAACCGAACTTCGCGCCGACCAGGAAGATCACGTTCGCCGCGTCCGGCAGACCGGCCAGCGCCCGCTCGTCGGTCAGGTCGGCGACGACCGTCTCCGCACCCGCGTCGCGGAGGGCCTGCTCACTGCCGGGGCTGCCGAACCGGGAGGCGGCGTACACGGTGGCTCCGGTGCCGGCCTTGGCGATCCCGGCCAGCGCCAGCCGGACCAGGCTCGGGCCGAGCTTGCCGGCCGCACCCAGCACCAGCAGGTCGCCGTCCAGCGCGGCCAGATCGGTGATCAGGCCGGGGCTCGGCTCGGCGAGCCTGCGCTCGAGGTCCTCGACGGTCTGCATCGGTGTCTCCTGGGTTTGTCGGGCTGGGGGTGTCGGGCCGGGTGCGTCGGTATCGGGTTGGCCGGTGTCGGGTTGGCCGGTGTCGGCATGCTCAGCCGAGTTGGTCGGCGGCGTGCGCGATCTTGGCGATCGCCCGACCGACGGCGGCGATCTGTTCCGGACTGCCGAGCAGCGTCTCGTGCGGTAGCCACAGCGTGTCGGTACTGATCAGATCGGTGGCCGGGCAGTTCGCGGTGACCTCCGGTCGGCCCAGTCGTCGGGCCAGGTCGGCCGTGGCCCGCTGCAACGCCGGATTGCGGTGCAGCGGCAGGTAGCCGGTGGACACGCCGGGCAGCCCTTCGGCGCGCAGCGCCGCGGCGGCGGCTTCCCGCAACCCGCGGGCGCCGAGCTCGGGCAACCGGAAGATGAAGAGGTGGTGGCCGTGGCTGCTGACCCGGTCGTCGATCGCGTCGACGAGCACGCCGTCGACGTCGGCGAGGTCGGCGCGCAGCTGGGCGGCGCGCTCGTCCCGTACGGCCTGCTGGTCCTCGAAGCGATCGAGCTGGGCCCGCAACACCGCGGCCTGGAACTCGGTCAGCCGCAGGTTGTAGCCGATCGTCTCGTGCTGGTACCAGCCGCCGCCGCGGACCCGGCCGAGATTGACCTGGGAGTAGATCGCGGCCGCCCGGGCGTCGTCGTCGGTGGTGACGATGCCGCCCTCGCCGGCGGTCATGTTCTTGGAGGACTGGAAGCTGAAGACGCCGAAGGCACCGAAGCCGCCGACCGGACGGTCCCGCCAGCTCGCCCCGATCGCCTGCGCGGCGTCTTCGATGATCAACAGATCGTGCCGGCGGCCGAGCTCGACGAAGGCGTCCAGGTCGGCGACGTTGCCGGCCAGATGGACCGGGATGATCGCCCGGGTGCGGTCGGTGATCGCGGCCTCGACGGGGGCCGGGTCGAGCAGGTGGTTGGTCGGGTCGATGTCGGCGAATATCGGGGTGGCTCCCACCATCAGCGCCGCCGAAGCCGTGGCGATGAAGGTGTACGGCGGCACGATCACCTCGTCGCCGACGCCGATGTCGGCCGCCCGCAGGCAGGCGGCGATGCCGGCGGTGCAGTTGTTCAACGCTGTCGCGTGCCGGGTCCGGTGGAAGGCGGCGAACTCGGTCTCGAAGGTGGCCACCAGCTGACCGCTGGTGCTGCCCCAGGCTCCGGAGCGCAGCACGTCGATCAGTCCGGTCTCCTCCTCGGGGCCGAACTGCGGCCAGGACGGGAACGGTCCCAGCCCGTCCAACTCGGGTCGTCCTCCGTTGACGGCAAGGCTTGCGACGCCGATCGACATCCTGACTCCATTTCGGCTGGCCGGATTACCAATTAGGAGTCAGACAATAATCCAGATACGGCCGCAGCGAAACCCACCACCCCAGAGCAGCGGGTCAGGAGGAGGGGGTGGAGAGGCGTTCGTCGAGGAGTTGGTAGCGAACCGGCGGTCGGCCGACCTTCTGCAGCTTGGCCGGCGGCATCGGCCAGGCCAGGCCGGCGTCGACCAGGGCTCGCAGCGTACGGCGCGCGGTGCGCAAGGTGACGCCCTGCAGTTGGGCGATCCGGTCGGCGTCGACGATCCGGCTGTCGTCGTCCTCGGCCGCCAACAACCCGACGATGTCGGCCAGCAACTCGCTCTGTCGGTCGGCGACCGGTTCGACCCGGGGTGTCGCGCCGCCGGTAGCGGCAGGCAGGGCGATCGGTGAGCCCGCCGGTCCGACCAGATAGGCAAGATCGTCGTCGGAATCGGCGGCCAGCCCGACCGCGCGCTGGGCGTTCTCGTCGGCCTCCAGCGTGCTGCGGCCGTAGCCGATGCCGATCTCGGGGGTGATCCCGAGCCCGGATTGGGTCGCGGCCAGGAACGGTGCCCGGGTCAGGTCGTCGGTCCCGGCCCGCAGCGAACCCATCGTGGTGATCACCAGATAGCTGTGCGCGTCCCGCTCCAACACCGCGGCGTTCATCCGTCGCGCGTCGGCCAGCAGTGAGCGGTGCAGCGTGAGCTTCAGTTCCTGGTACCAGTAGTTGCTCGGGCTGGTCTGCATCGGCAATGCCGAGGCCGGCAGCCGGACGATCACCACCGCGATCCGGGAGTCCTCCAGGCGGGCGCCGCTGCCCAGCAGCCGGGCGGTCCGCAGCGCGTTGCGCAGCGTGATCGGGGCGTGCGTCATCCGTTGGTGGGGCACCCCGGCGGCGGTCAGCGCGTCGGCGACCGAGGGCACGGTGGTGATCGCGCCGGTGCTGCGGCCGGTGGCGTACAGCTCGGTGTGGAAGTCCAGGAACGCACCCGACCTGACCGACTCCTGGTACGGCATCACGTGCACCTCGGAGCGATCGATCCCGAGGTCGGCGTAGGTTTCGGCGACATCGCGTTCGCTGGCCGAGTCGATGCTCACCCGGCCGACGTCGAAGGTGCCGGCCAGCGACCCCTTCAGCAATGCGGTCGGCAGCGCGCTGCCGCCGGTCGGCAGATAGGTGGCCGGCACCGGCAACGACCCCTCGGCGACGGCGACGTCGTAGGGCAGCGGGCCTGCGAACAGCAGTACGTCCACCTCGCCGACGATCCGACGGGCCCGTTCGCCGGCATCGGTCTCCCGTTCGTAGACGGCGGTGACCAGGCGATGCGGGATGCTGGTGTCCTCCCGGGCGATCTCGGCGATCCGGGTGACCACCTGGGCGGCGCCGACGACGCCGATGGTGACGTCCTCCGACCCCGGCTGCTGTTCGTGTTCCACAGTGCTCCCGTCCGACCCCCGTTGCTGGTTGCTTTCGGTCAGACCCTAATCGGCGACCGCGGAGAAACAGTTTCGGTGAGATGGTTTCTGTATTAGCGTACGTCCTTAATAGGTGATCGAAGCCGTACTCGACCGCGCGTCAGGAGCACGATGACGAACCCCGCCGGCTCGGCGACCGACCTGCACCCGATCCGTACCAAGCCGCTGCCCGGTGTCGGCGACGCGGCCGGACGGCGGCTGGGGGCGGAGGAGATCGCTGCCCTCACCCGGGTGATCAGCAGCGGGCAGCTGAACAGCACCGTCGGCAACGAGACCAGGACCTTCGAAGCCGCCTTCGCCGATTACTACGACATCCCGTACGCCGTCACCGCCACGTCCGGGACGGCAGCGATCCATCTGGCCGTCGCCGCCGTCGACCCGGAACCCGGTGACGAGATCATCACCACCGGGTTGTCCGATGCCGGCACCGTGCTGCCGATCCTGGCTCAGAACGCGATCCCGGTCTTCGCCGATGTCGATCCGCGGACCGGCAATCTCGATCCGGACGCGGTGCAGGCCAAGATCACCGACCGGACCCGGGCGATCATCGCGGTCCATCTGTTCGGCATCCCGGCGCCGGTCGCCGAGCTGCGGGCGATCGCCGACCGGCACGGCATCGTGCTGATCGAGGACTGTGCGCAGGCCTACCTGACCAGAACGGCCGAGGGCGCACTGGCCGGCACCGTCGGACAGCTCGGCTGCTTCAGCCTGCAACAGTCCAAGCACATCACGGCCGGTGACGGCGGCATCGTGATCAGTGCCGACGAAGCGTTGGCCCGCCGGGCCCGGCTCTTCGCCGACAAGGGCTGGCCGCGAGACACCGGCGAACGGACCCACCTCTTCCTCGGCCTGAACTACCGGATGACCGAACTGCAGGCCGCGGTCGCCGGCGCCCAGCTCGGCAAGCTGGCCGGGGTGGTGGCGGACCGGCGACGGCAGGCGATTCGACTGACCGAGACCGTCGACGCACTGCCCGGACTCTCGGCCGCGCCGGTCGACGGCAACAGCTACTGGCAGTTCCCGATCTACCTCGACCCGGAGCAGGCCGGCGGCGATGCCGCCGAATACGCCGCGGTGCTCCGGCAGCTGGGCATCGGTACCAACCCGGGCTACCTGGACCGGCCGCTGTATCGGACGCCCGCGCTCGCCGACGCCATCACCTACGGCAGCTCCGGCTACCCGCTGACCGCTGTTGATCATCGGCCGGACTACAGCGTCGGCAGCTGCCCGCAGACCGAGGAGTTGATCAATCACCGACTGCTGGTGGTGATGTGGAACGAGAACTACACCGACGCCGATGTCGATGATCTTGCTCTGGCCCTGCGAACCGCTTCGGATCTGCTCGCCCGATGACAACGCCGCCCAGGTCGTGAGCCTGTGGCAGGACCGCTGGCGAGACCGTAGAAACGACCCGCGGCGCAATCGCAACCTCCTCCAACTGGGCCGTCAGACCGCCGCCCGCAGCAAGCGCGAAGAACGCACCAGCACTGGCCACGAACCTGCACGATTTCGCGAGGCTCGACGTCAGTCGTGCTGCGAAATCAGCGCCACGCGTTCACGACGAGCCAGCCGGAGACCGTCCGCCCAGGCTCCAGGGATGATGCGAACGCCGGACACGAAAGCCCTGATCAACCCGCCCGTAACCCGTTCCACCTCCGGACAGGAGCCGCCGCTCTGGGCTGCGGCATAGCGGCGTAGCGGCACGCCCGTATCGCCCGCTGCCCGGCTCACCTGCCCGGTCAACGGGCATCATGCGCAACACGGATTCGAGCTCACCCTTGTCTCGTGGATCATGACCACCTTGTCTCCTGGATCATGACCATTCGAGGTAGCGTCGACCAACCCACACAGCTGCATATCGACCCTTTCGAAAGGCTCAGCGTCCGTCAGCTGCGGACCAACCTCCAGGTGCTGGTCCCGGCCGGCAGGTCGGCGGCCAGCTCGACGAAGTCGTGACCGTGCCGGACGACCGGGGTGAGGGTGGCGCCGGAGTCCTCGACGGTGACCTCGGTTCCGGTCGGAAGCTGCAGCAACACTCCGGCCTGCTCGATCGGCTGCCGCGCGGTGACCGTCAGCTGCCAGCCATCGGCGATCTCGACCAGTTCAAGATCAACTCCGCGGCGGCCCCGTTCCCAGTTGTTGATCTTGCCTGCTGTCCACCACGGCATCTCACGCTGACGGGCCAGCTCGGCCAGCTCCAGGCACGCGGCCCTGGTGGCGGGCTTGCCGTGCAGGTGCGGACCGTGGAACAGGAAGTGGGCGATGCCGTGCACCGCGGCAGCGCCGTCCAGGATCGGGTCGCGGACCGACAGATGCCCGGCCCAGGCGAGGTCCTGGGTGTGCAGCGGCAGGTTGAGCACATTCATCGGCCGATTCGCGACGTCGACATCGCCCATCGGGAAGGAGACGTGGGCGGTCCCGAAGGTGAAGCCGACGCTGCCTTGTTTGCTCGGTCCGCGGGACTCGTCGATCTCGATCCCGACCCGCTCGCACCAGTGGTAGAACTCGGTCCGGCCTTCCCAGCGGGTGTAGTGGTTCTTGTTGGCGATGATCTTCTCCGAGCCGGTGACCGCCTGCGCCCAGGCATACTGTGCGCGGAACTGCGGCCAGCCCCAGCTGGCCAGGTCGGCATCGCCCATCGCGTTGTAATGCAGGGCGTGCTCGTGACCGGCCTCGGTGATCTTGGTGTAGATCTCCGGGCCGTAGCCGCCGGGGAAGCATTGACACCAGGTGACGGTGACGCCGGCCTCGGCGAAGGCGTCCAACGCTCCCTGGCCCTCGTCGGGATTGTTGAGGTCGGAGTCGTGCGACATGTGGGCGATCGCCGCGACGCCGGCAGGCCAGTAGTTCAACCACGCCGATGCCGTACGTCGCCGGTCGCGCTCGGTCCAGATCAGCTGGGCCAGGGTGATCCACCACTGGTCGGCCTGCGGCTGGTCGAAGATCGGCACCGCTGCCGGTGGCGGATAGCTGTGCGTGTAGTCCGACGGCAGCGGCGGGTAGCCGGGCGGCAGGGCCCGGTCGGCTTCGAAGTCCAGCACCAGCCCGTCCTCGCATTTGAGGATGTCGTCGTCGATCGGCGCGGTGCCGTCGGCCGCCGGTTTGCCGTCGGCGGCGACGAACCTACCCTGCTGGATCGACACCACGGTCTGCCAGAGGTCGACGCCGAAGATGATCACTGCGCCGGCGCCGGTGGCTCGACGGGTGATCACCGCCGCACCGTCGACCAGTCGGGCGATCGTCTCGATCTCCGGCTGGCCGTCAGGAACCGTCAGCGTCTGTCCGGTGACAGCGTGCAGCGGACGCGGCGGAGCGGCCGACATCCGTTGCTGGGAACCGATCTCGACCTGGCTGTCGGCGAACGGCTCACCGGCCCGGACGCCGGCCAGTTCGGCCAGCTCCGGGTGCGGGTCGCTGATCAGGCAACCGCCGGCAGCGACCCAGCCGGAGGCGGCCGCGACCGCGGCCGCGTCCAGCCGGGCCGGGCCGGCGAGCACGGCGACGTCGCAGTCCTGGAGATCGGCCGCGGTCACCGTGGTGAAGCGACGATGATCAAGACGCAGATGATCAAGGAATTCCTGGGCTGCCAGCCACCAGGCGTCACGGCCTTCTTGGTGCGCGGCCCCGGTGGCAGCCTCGTCGATGAACAGGCCGACCCGTGCGGGCAGTCCGCCGGCTGCTGGGGGAGCAGTTGACATCGGACTCGTGGAACCACTGGTCACCGGGACTCCTTCTGGTCGGGTGTGCCGATGACGATACCCAAGTCAAGTAAATTCGGCCAGAGCTAAATTCACATTATGGCTTGACGATAAATCCAATCACTCATTAGCCTGCCGCTGGGCACCAGCCGCAGCGCGAGTCGACTTCTCCGGCGGCGCCCTCACCGAAAAGAACCCGTGCATCGGAAGCACTGATCAGTGGTTCCCAGGGCCGCACGACGAGGGGGAACCCGATGAGATGCCCTGTGTCAAGCCGGCTGGTTTTGGGCTTGGAGGATGCGTTGGAGGGCGTGGTGTTGGGCGGGGTCGTAGGAGACGCCGTTTTGCCAGCAGTGCCAGATCACGTGCAGCCAGGCTCGGGCGAGGATGCGGACGGCGTGGGCGTGGTCGTGTCCTCGGGTGCGGGCTCGTTGGTAGAGGTCGGCGGCCCAGGGGTTGGCGTGTCGGCTGTCGCCGGCGAAGTCGGTGACAGCGTCGCGGAGTTGTTTGTCGCAGGACCAGCGGAAGGTGACGGCGCGGAGTTTGCCCGATTGCCGGGTGGAGGGTGCGGCACCGGCCAGACAGGCCAGCGATTCGGGGGTGGGGAATCTGGCGCGGCAGTCGCCGATCTCGGCCAGCAGCCGGGCTGCGCGGACTCGTCCTGCTCGGGGCAGGCTGGTGAAGATGTGTTGGTCGGCGTGGGTGTGGAGTTGCCGGTCGATCTGGGCGGTGAGTGCCGCGATCTGTTCGACCAGGGTGGTCAAGATTGCGAGCAGGGCGTGGGTGATGTGGGCCTGGGTTTCGGCGTCGGATCCGGTGATGCCGCGGGCCGCGGCGGCCAGCCGGCCATGCAGTTTGGTCGGCGGGACTTTGCCGGAGTAGCCCTGTTTGGTCAGCCAGTCGCCGAGGCGTTTGGGGGTCAGCCAGTCGGCTTGGTCTTGGGTGGGGAATCGGGTCAGGAACGCGATGCTGATCTTGGAATCGAGATCTTTGAACAGGCCGACCGCGCCGGGGAACACGTTGCCGAGATGGGATCGGAGCTGGTTGGCCACCGCGACTCGGTGAGCGACCAGGTCCTTGCGGGTGCGGCAGGCCCGACGCAGCGCAACCGTCGCGGCGGTGTCGGGGATGAGTGGCCGCAGCCGGGGCCGGTCGGTGCGCAGGGTGTCGGCCAGCACGAACGCGTCGAATCGGTCGTCCTTGTTGCCGGCCGAGCCGTAGCGGCCGCGGAGGTTCTTGACCTGGTTCGGACTGATCACGACTACGGTCAGGTCGGCTTGGAGCAGGGCGTCGACAATCGGACCGTCCGGGCGCTCGATCGCGACCTCGCCGACTCCGTGATCGATGAGGAACTTGATCAACTTCCGCAGCCCGTCCGCGGTGTGTTCGACCAGGGTCTGATCGACTCGATGGCCGCGGCCGTCGACGACACAGACGGCGTGATCGGCAACCGCCCAGTCGATCCCAGCGGTGAGGTCGTTGATGGGTTGGTCGGGCAGAGTATTACTGGCAGACTTCATGTCAGCCTCCTCGCTGCTAGTCCCAGTGGGGAGGCACCCTTGTGTGCCGATGGTGCCGGAACGTGCCTGCCAGTTCGCTCACTGATCGGCGCTCACAGGCGCTCAGCCCTGTCGACGGTCCGCACGCCCCGGGCAACCACCAGACCTCGCAGATCTCATCGTGGACATCCGAAACGTCGAGCGAGCAGGGCGATGACCTGGTGGCACCTCGGGTGCATTGACACTCCATCCAAGAGCGCCAACACGAGGAAGGTAGACCAGTGAGTGAGCAGGTCCAGCTTTTCAGGCCGGCCGGCTGGGTGTTGGCCGCCTTCGCCGCGGTGTTGGTGATCAGCTCGGCCGGCGCGACGCCCAGAGCGTACGGCGCCGACGACATCGTGCTCGGCGACTTCGAGTCGGCGACCGAGACCCACGCAATCCTGCGGTCACCGTCGATCGACCGAGCCGAGCTGGCCGGCGACTTCGCCACCGAGGGCAGCACAGCGGTGCACTTCCGGATCGGGACCAGGACCCTGGGTGAATCCTCCTTCGGCATCATGCAACTACCCAGCGGCAGCGCCCTGCAGCAGGCCGACTACGCCAGCCGCAGCTATCTGCGGGCCGCCGTGGTGAACGCCACCCCGGAACCGAACACGCTCTACCTGGTGATCCGCGACACCAGTGGTCACTATCTGCAGAAGTCGTTGCCGGCCGAGCCCTGGAGCGTCCGCTACTTCACCGTCCCGACCAGCCAGCTCGCGGCGTCGGGCACCGATCCGGCGCAGATCGCCCATCTGCAGTTCAGCAGCGAACGGTCGGCAGCGGCCGAGGACCTGTGGATCGACGACATCCGGCTGACCGACACCGATACACCGGAGAGCGAACTGCAGGACGCGGTGGCGCCGCGACTGATCGCCGCGATGGGACTTGCCGAGCGTCTGGAGGACGCCCGGGAGCGGTTGGCCACCACCCGGTCCACCATCACCGGTCATGCCGGGCCCGATCGATGGCTGCTCGGCCAGGGCAGCAGGTTCGACGATCAACTCGACGCCATCGCAACCCGGATCGACGGGATCGCAGACGATGTCACGCAGGCCCGTGCCGTGCTCACCGATCTGACAGCGCTCGATCGGAGAGTGCAGCGGTTCGCCGGCCAGGTCGATGCCCGTCGGGCCGATCGCGGATCCTTCGCCGGGATCGGCTGGTCGGCCTCCACCGACTCCGTCTATCCCCGCGATCTTCGGTGCTTGTGCAGCACTGAACCGCACCCGGTCGAGCTCGGCCGCGGCGAGTCGGAAAGCACCCAGCTGGTCACCATGCCGTACGGGGGTGGGCTGACTGACGCTTCGGTGTCGGTGGTCTCGGCGCCGTCCGGGCTCACGGTGACCAGCGCGCCGGTCGCATCGCTGGACCTGTCGGACCCCAAGATCCGGCAGATCCCGGCGACACCGACCGCGGAGCGCCCCTCGACCTACCGCGGCTGGACACCGGACCCGATCCTGACCGACCGGACCACCGTCGACGTCGCCGGTGATGATCTTGAAGCATTCTGGATCGAGGTGCGTGCCACCGACCGGGCCACCATCGGACGGCAACGGGTCGAGCTGGAGCTCAGCGCCGCCGGACGTCCGGCGCACCGGATCGATCTTCCGGTGACGGTCTGGGACTTCACCGTGCCCGACACCCGGCTGAAGACCGCGATCGGACACGACCCGGCCGCGTACGCCGAGCCGTGGGGTGTCACCGATCCCGACCAGGTTGCCAGGTTGGTCGACCAGGAGTACGCCTTCCTGGCCGGCTATCGGATCCAGCCGGACAACATCTACCGCAAGGTGTACCAATCGCGGCCGCCGACGGTGCAGGAGATTCGCCGCTGGGAGAAGCTCCCCGGTGGGCTCAAGCAGTTCAACGTCTGGTACTTCGATCCGCGGACCTTCACCATCGACCAGCCCGACACCTGGGACGCCGACGCGGACGCCCTGTTCGACAAGATCGCACCGTCGATCGAGGCCTACCGGAAGGCGGGGCTGATCGACAAGGCGTACCTGTACTGCTGTGACGAGACCCGCGCCGAGTACGTGCCGATGATCAAGCACGTGCTCGGTCGGTTCAAGGAACGCTTCGGCGATGTCAAGGTCCTGACGACAGCGATCGACGACCGGATGGGCCTGGACTCCGGCTTGGCCGATCTGATCGACGAATGGGTCCGCGACGTCCCGTGGTATGACCCGGCGGTGATCGCTGAGCGCCGATCACGAGGGTTGGAGTCCTGGTGGTATCTGCATGCAGGCGTCTACAACCCCGCGCCCAACGTTGATCTCAACTATCGACCCGGCGACCTTCGTACGCTGCTCGGACCGATGATCAACAAGGCCGATGTCGACGGTTTCCTCTACTACCGGGTGGATCGGTGGTACGGCAACGGCAAGCTGGACGACGGCCCGCTCAGTTCCTGGGGACCATTGACCTGGAACGATCGTGCCGGCGACGGATCCCTCTTCTATCCCGGCATCACGGGACCGATCCCGTCGGTCCGGCTGGAGAACATGAAGGACGGCCTGGAGGACTACGCGCTGATCGACCTGCTCAAGCAACGCGCCGACCGACCCGGTGCCGACCCGCAACTGGTCGCCCGCGCACGGGAGTTGATCAAGGCCGAGCAGATCGTGCAGAACGCGTTCCGCTACGACCGGACCAGTGATCACTACCGGGCCTGGCGGCACGACATCGCCTCGGTGATCACTCGGCTCGGGACATGACGGCTGATCCGGTCCAATCCGGATCGTCGGTCTCGATCACCCGACCGTCCTCGGCGAAGGTGACGTATCGGTCGAAGGAGTGAGCAAACCAGCGGTCGTGGGTGACGGCCAACACGGTACCGTCGAACTCGTCGAGCGCGGACTCCAGCGCCTCCGCCGACGCCACATCGAGGTTGTCGGTCGGCTCGTCGAGCAGCAGCAGGGTGGCACCGGAGAGTTCGAGCAGCAGGATCTGCAGCCGTGCCTGCTGACCGCCGGAGAGGGTGTCGAACGGCTGTTCGCGGGCGGCAACGAGCTCATAGCGGTTCAGCGCCCGGGCTGCCTGGTCCGGGCCGAGCGACCAGTCCGTCCAGAGGATCTCCAGCAAGGTCCGACCGGCCAGCTCCGGATGCTCGTGGGATTGGGAGAAGTGTCCGGGGACGACGCGTGCCCCAAGCTTCCAACCGCCTGTGTGGGCAACGGCGTCGAGCTCCGGCCAGCCGCCGAGCAGACGCATGAAGTGACTCTTGCCGGTGCCGTTGGCGCCGAGCACGGCCACCCGTTCGCCATAGCAGACCTCAAGGTCGAACGGCGAGGTCAGTCCGGTCAGGGCGAGGTCGGTGCAGGTCAGGGCTCGCACCCCGGTCCGGCCGCCCTGCAGTCGCATCCGGAGTCGTTGTTGGCGCGGAGGGTCCGGTGGTCGGGTGAGCTCATGGCGCTGCAGCCGGGTCACCGCGGCCTGGGTCTTCGGCGACTTGGCCTGCCGCAGCGTACGGACCAACTCCTCGAGCCGGTCGCGTTGCTCCTGCCAACGCCGCCCGAGTTCGGCAGAACGTTCGTGTCGATCCAACCGGGCCTGGTGATAACTGGCGAAGCCGGCGCCGTGCACCCACGCCGAGTTGCCGTCCGCCGAGCCTTCGAGGGTGACGATCTGGTGCGCAGTGTTGGCGAGCAGTTCGCGATCATGCGAGACATACAGAACGGTTTTCGAGGTCTCGTTCAGTCGATCCTCCAGCCACTGCTTGCTGGGCACGTCGAGGTAGTTGTCGGGCTCGTCCAAGATCAACACCTGTTCGGGGCTGCGGAGGAGAAGCCGGA
Source organism: Microlunatus soli (assembly GCF_900105385.1). Lineage (NCBI taxonomy): Bacteria > Bacillati > Actinomycetota > Actinomycetes > Propionibacteriales > Propionibacteriaceae > Microlunatus > Microlunatus soli. The sequence goes on from NZ_LT629772.1 coordinate 3,169,778, forward strand.
GCACCAGCCGCTTCTGCTCGCCACCGGACAGCGTCATCACGTCCCGGTACTTCGCCAGGTCGTAGGACACCCCGAAGGCCTCGGTGCAACAGATGTCCCAGAGCACCTCTGCGTCGTAGCCACCGGCGTCGGCCCACTCGGCCAGCGCTTCGGCATAGCCCAGGTGGGTCCGTTCGTCGTCGCTGTCCATCACCGCCAACTCGGCGCGGTCGACCGCGGACGCAGCTGCGCGGACACGCGCCGAGGCGACAGACAACAAGAGGTCGCGGACGGTCTCGACTCCGCGGCCGGTGCCGATGAACTGCCGCATGATCCCGATGCCGCCGCTGCCGGTCACGGTGCCGGTGTGCGCTGCGATGTCGCCGGCGATGATCCGCAACAGCGTGGTCTTGCCGCAGCCGTTGGCGCCGACCAGGGCGACATGGGCACCGTCACCGACGCGGAAACCGACCTCGTCCAGCAACGGTCGGCCGTCCGGCAGCTGATAGCCGACGTCGGCAACCTCGATGTGGCCCATGGCGCGAGTATCCCCAGCCGGTCGGGGACTCGTCGAACGGTTTTGCCGGATCCTCGCTGCCCGATCCCGCTATCGGATCGCCGTGCCACGGTCGATCACCGCGGTCAGTCCGGACCAGTCGGGCCGGTAGCCGGGGTGCAGTTCAGCGCGCCAGTCGCCGTACAGCCGGCAGGCCTGCTCGACGATCGTCGGTCGCTGCCGCGGATCGGTGGGCAGCGCGGCGATCCGGGCGACGTCATCGGCGCGATGATCAAGATCGCTGCCGAATCGATGCCGGTCGGTTCCCTCGGCCCGGTCACGGAGCAGCATCGCGATCACCAGGCATTCGCGCAGGATGCCCATCGTCAGGTGCAGCCCGATCAGCCGGTCACCGCGACCGATGCGGGCAGCGGCCAAGGCGGCTTCGAAGCGGACCGGATTGTCCGGACCGGGCTGCGGCATCGCGATCGCATCGCCACGCACGGACAGGTCGAGACGGCGGCCATCGGGTAGCACCGTCCGCAGCGTCTGGTGGTCCGAGGTGCGGCTGTCCTGCCAGGCCCAGGCGGCGCCGAGTCCGAGGTGATCGAACGCGACCGGTTCGGTCAGCTCGACGGCGGCATCCAGATCACTCCAGGAGTCGAGAAGATCATCGTCGACTGCAGAGCCGTACGGTTCGACGGTGCCGGCCGCGGCCAGCGCCGCGCGCAGCTGCTGCAGCATCGCAGCCTGCCAGGAAATGCTCACGGCAGCAGACTACGGCGCATCGGGGTGCGTTACCCCTCCTCAACGGTGCGGCCCGCCGTCACTGCTCACAGCACCTTCGCGGATAGGCCGCGGAGGCGATCGGCGACCGGGCCGGAGGCGATCAGCTCGACCGGGACGTCGAGGGCCAGCACGACGGCGGCGTACTGGACGACGAGATCGACGGAGTCGGCGCTCAACCGGACCTCGCAGTGATCATCATCGGTCGCGGTCACCGCGCCCGGGAGAGTGCCCCAGATCCTGGACCGGACCCTGTCGGCCGAGGCCCCGACCCGAAGCTGGGCGGTGTGGGCGTACTCGGCCTGCGAGAACCGCTCGCGGATGAAGTTGGCAACGTCCAGTTGCCGAGCCGCGAAGTGATCGTGGGCGGCACGAGCGAGACTGATCCGGTCCAGTCGGAAGGTGCGCCAGTCGCGCCGATCCTGATCATGGGCGACCAGATACCAGTAGCCCCGCAGCATGATCAACTGGTGCGGCTCGGTACGTCGCCGCTGAGCGCCGGCCCGAGAGCGGCCGGCGTAGTCGAAGGCCAGCACCTGGTGATCACGACAGCAACGCCCGATCATGATCAGCAACTCCGGATCGACTTCCGGACGGGGCGCAATCGCCGGTGCTGCGACGCTGTCCCGCAGCGCGCTGACCCGGTCGCGGAGGCCGGCGGGCAGCAGTTGATCAAGCTTCAGCTGCACGCGTTCGACCCCGTCGGAGAGCGCCGGCAGCTGTGCTCCGAGGCCGCCGAGCGCCACCGAGATCGCGACGGCTTCCTCGTTGTCCAGCACCAGCGGGGGAAGGTTTCGGCCGGCGGTCAACCGATAGCCGCCCGCGCGGCCGGTGACACTCTCGATCGGATAGTCCAGGCCGCGCAGCCGCTCGATGTCACGGCGCAGCGTCCTGCCGGTGATCTCCAGCCGGGAGCACAGGTCCGTCGCCGACCAGCGCGGCCTGGTCTGCAGCAGCGTGAGCAGCGTCAGCAGCCGGGTCGGCATCGCGCTGCGTGGCGTCCTGGCGATGCCGGCGCGTCCGCCGGCCGATGCGGGCATCCGGATCACCGCCTGTCGATCGCTTCACGCTCGGGCCAAAACGAGGACTCATTACGTCCACAAAGGATTCTAGGTTCAACGACATGAACCACACCAACAAGACCGAAACCCAGCACCGCGCCGATCGGGAGCTGGCCGCCGGATTTCAACTGCGTTCGCCGCACCGGCCACGACAGGTCGTCCGGCCGAGGTCGGCCGACGAGACCGCCGCCGCCGTCACGGTCGCCCGGCAGCACGGACGGCGGGTGGTCGTCCAGGCGACCGGGCACGGCCGCAGCGAGGGAGCCGACGACGTCGTGCTGATCTCGACCGATCGGCTGACCGACGTCACGATCGATGCACGGCAACGGAGCGCCCGGGTCGGGGCCGGTGCGATCTGGGCCGACGTGCTGGCCGCGACCGCTCGGCACGGACTGGCCCCACTGTCCGGCAGCTTCCCCGGCGTCGGCGTGGTCGGCTACACGCTGGGCGGCGGCCTGGGGCTGCTCTCCCGCCGCTACGGGTACGCCGCCGATCACGTCTGCGCGATCGAACTGATCACCCCGGACGGGCACCAGCACCGCGTGACCGGCGACCCCGACGAACCCGACGTTGACCGAGAACTCTTCTGGGGCCTGCGCGGTGCCGGAACCAACTTCGGTGTGGTCACCGCGATCGAGTTCGACCTGTTCACCGAGCCCACCGTCGTGGGTGGCGCGGTCGCCTTCGACCTCGGCGCCGAGCCGCAGATCCTGCAGGCCTGGAAACAGTGGGCGGAACAGCAGCCCGAGGACGTCCTGCTGGCCGCCACCCTGATCCCGATGCCGGATGCGCCCGGACTGCCGCCGCACGTGCGCGGTCGCCACGTCGCCCAACTCCAGGTCTGCTGGCCGGGTCCGTCCGACGCCGGCGTCGACGCAGCGCTCGCCGAGCTCCGCGCGCTCGGGACACCGCTCACCGACACGATCCGCGAACTGCCGTACGCCGAGTCCGGTTCGATCTTCGCCGAACCGGACGCACCGCACGCCTACCGCGGGTCCGGATGGCTGCTGGACGAACCGCCGACCCGAGTCTTCGGCAGCCTGCCCGAACGCTGCGGTCCGGACGCCGACGCGATGTGCATCGTCGGCCTCCGGCGACTCGGCGGTGGGATGGCAGCGCAGCCGGACCAGCCGAACGCGATCGGCCATCGCGATGCCGGCTGGTCGTTGAACGTGCTGTCGCCGCAGGATCCCGATCAGGTCGGGGACGACGGAAGGGTCGGCGCCTCGCATCGGTCGATCCTGGAGCCGTGGCAGCAGAACATCATCGGCAGGAACCTGAACTTCACCTTCCAGCCGCTGACCCCGGATCAGGTTGCCGAAGCCTACGATCCCGCGGACATGCCACGGCTGCGCCGGCTCCGGGAGACCATCGATCCCGACGGAATCCTGGTGCCGAACCAGCCGTTGTGATCAGCCTCGTTCGCAGTCGGGCGGTGTCACGTCGAAGGATCGAGACGTGGCCCTGCCGGCAGCGACCAGCCGGCACCGCCCCACGCGAACGACGGCGGAAGCGTCGGGCACGCCCAGTGCTCGTCCGGTCGGAAGGTCAGCCACTGCTCGGCGAACGGTCCGCTGCGGTCGGAGATCTCCTGCAGCACGCGCGCGGTCTCGGTCCGCAATTCGCCGTCGATGCCGGGATCGAGAGTCCCGTCGCGCAGGACCTCCAGGTAGTCGCTGCGGTCCTTCCACTCCCAGGTGCGATCAGGGTTCACCCAGATGTCGAGGACCAGGTCCATGGTGTGCACGCCGGTTGCGGTCGGCCGTGCCGGATACTCGAAATTGACGTACCAGCCGAGGAAGGCTCCGGTCGTGTGGTCCCAGCCGAGGTTGATCCGGGACCACCGATCCGCCCGGTAGAAGAAAAGCTTGTCCGGACCCTCCCGGGTCTCGACGACACGGGCCTGTCGACTTCGCAACGCCAGCAGCTTGCGTTCGTCGCGGCTCAGCTCTGCCGTTCCCGGCAGCCCACGAGAGCTGGCGCGGGTCGCCACCGCTCCGGTGGGGACGTAGCTGATCAACTCGTCGCTGGAACTGCTGACAACACGTTGTGGGACCGCGGCCCACAATTGATCATGCCACCGGTCCTCGGCGATCACCGTGCTGCCGACAGCGACAACGGGCAGTTCCATCGCGTCACGATCCCACAACTCGACCGGCTCCTCGGACCGCAGCGAACGGTGTATCGCACAGCGGACCACCCGTACCTCGGGCAGGATGGGGGCGATGCCTCGAACCGTGCGCTTCCTCCCCTGCCTGCTGTTCGCCCTGCTCCTCGGTTGCCAGCCGGCAGCGCTACCGGTCGCCACGACTCCACCGACAGCGGTCACGACATCGGACGCTGATCCGGCGGAAGCCGCGGTGACCGGACCGCCGCCGAACGGCACCTTCGACTACCAGATCAGTGGACCGTACGCTCCCCGGTCAGAGGTCCGGATCGTCGGCCGGGACCGTTCCGAGCAGCCGGTCGCCGGCCGCTACACCATCTGCTACGTCAACGCATTCCAGACCCAGCCGGAACAGGCGTCGTTCTGGAAGCGCGAGCACCCCGACCTGCTGCTGCACCGAGCAGGCAAACCGGTCACCGATCCGGACTGGCCGGGGGAGTTCATCCTGGACACCACGACGAGCGACAAACGCCGCCGGATCACCACCATCGTCGGGCGATGGATCGACGACTGTGCAACCAGGGGGTTCCGGGCGGTCGAGCCGGACAACCTGGACAGCTACACCCGATTCGACGATCTGCTGACCGCCGACGACAACGAAGCCCTCGCCACCCTGCTCGTCAGGCGTGCCCACCGGCAGGGCCTGGCGATCGCGCAGAAGAACACCGGTGATCTCGGCTCCCGCGGTCGGGAGCAGATCGGTTTCGACTTCGCCATCGCCGAGGAATGCCAGTACTACAAGGAATGCGGCGATTTCACCGACACCTACGGCGCCAACGTGATCGAGATCGAGTACACCGATCTCCCGAAGGCAACGGCGGTCTTCGAGGCCGCCTGTCGGCAACGCGGCGACACGATCTCGATCATCCTCCGGGACCGCGACGTGGTTCCCGCCACCGATCCGGACTATCGCTACCGTTCCTGCTGACTGCGGCGTTGCGGCCCCCGCGTGCAGCACGCTCGACGGGCCGTGTTGTGATCGTCAGCACCCGCTACAGCATCACGTGATCACCGAAGGAGCCGCTGTGCCCGCCGAACCGACCGAACGTACCGACACCGTTCTCGATCTTGATCGGGTCACGTTCCGGCGAGCGGACAAGGAGATCCTGCACGGCATCTCGTTCACCGCTCGGGCCGGTGAGCACTGGGCACTGCTCGGCCCGAACGGCGCGGGCAAGAGCACCATCCTCGGCTTCTGTGGTGCGGTCACCCACCCGACGACCGGGACCGTCGACGTCCTCGGCCACCGGCTCGGACGGGTCGAGCTGCAGGCGCTGCGCCGGCAGATCGGCCACGTCAACCCGCGGCACCCGCTGCGCAGCCCGCTGACGATCCGCGACGTCGTGCTCACCGGCTTCACCGGCAGCATCGAACGGCCGTTGCGTTGGGAGCCGTCGATCGAACAGCTGGAGACCGTCGACAAGCTGCTGTTCACGCTCGGGCTGGGCACCATGGCCGATGAGGTGTGGCCGACCCTGTCCCAGGGTGAGCGAGGTCGGACCCTGATCGCTCGGTCCTTGATCAACAGTCCGCGGCTGTTGCTGCTGGACGAGCCGTCGACCGGCCTGGACGTTGCCGCCCGCGAGCAGCTGCTGGAAACCATCGACACGCTCGATGTGCTGACACCGACGATGGCCTGGGTGCTGGTCACCCATCATCTGGAAGAGCTACCGATGACCACGACTCACGCGATCCTGGTGTCGGCCGGTGCGGTGGTCGCCTCCGGTCCGGTGGACGAGGTGATCACCACCGCCCATGTCAGTGCGGCCTTCGACCATGACATCACCGTCACGCGTGACGACGGCCGGTGGTCGGCGCGCGCCCGACGGACCGCATTCGCCGATACGCTGGTGGCGGAGGAGGACCGATGATCCAGGTGCCGACCTTGGCCGTCACCGGCTCGACCGGAGCCCTGGGCGGCAGAGTCGCCCGCAATCTGGCTGCGAGCGGCATCGGTCAACGGCTGCTGGCCCGGACCCCGGGCCGAGCACCCGAGCTGCCCGGTGCGATCGCCGTACCGTTCTCCTATGCCGATCGGGCGGCTGCGACCGCTGCCCTGGTAGGAGTGCAGACCCTCTTCATGGTGTCCGCCGCGGAAGCTGCGGACCGGCTTGATCAACATCGCGCGTTCGTCGATGCCGCCGTTGAAGCGGGCGTCCGGCAGCTGGTGTACACCTCGTTCCTCGGTGCCGCACCGGACTGCACGTTCACTCTCGGCCGTGATCACTTCGCCACTGAGCAGCACATCCGTGACACCGGGATCGACTTCACGTTCCTGCGGGACAACTTCTATCTCGACTTCATACCCGACCTGGTCGGTGCGGACGGGGTGATCCGCGGGCCGGCGGGCGACGGTCGGGTCTCGGCCGTGTCCCGCGACGACATCGGTCGGGTCGCCGCCGCGGTCCTGGCCGAACCCGACGCCCACCGCGGCGCGACCTACGATCTGACCGGCCCGGAGGCGATCACGCTCGGCGAGGCCGCCGAGTTGATCACTCGACACAGCGGCCGCACGGTCAGCTTCCACCACGAGACGATCGACGAGGCGTACGCGTCACGTCGCCGGTGGCCGGCACCGGAATGGCAGTACGACGCCTGGGTCTCCACCTACACGGCGATCGCCGCCGGTGAACTGGCCGAGGTCACCGATGATGTCGAACGGCTGACCGGTCGGGCACCGATCGGATTGGCGGAGCTGCTCGACTCAATCGGCTGACGTAACTGACGCTCGCGCCTTGGCGAACGGCAGCCGGTCGAAGATGATCTTGATCTCGGTGATGCGCTCATCGGCGACGGTGTGCAGCTCCGCGCCGGGTGCTGCGGCGACCGCCGGCGTCACGGTGTCGTACATGATCATGGTGGTTCGATCGTCTCCGTAGGCGGCCAGGAGGTCAGCGCTGGTCAGCATGCCGGCGAACGGCCCCATGAAGCCGGCGAAGGCCTCCGCGCCGGTCAGCACACCGGACGGTGTGTGGCAGACGATGTCGGGAGCGATGAAGGCCAGCGCGGCGTCGAAGTCACCGCCGGTCCAGGAGCGGAAGTAGGCCAGCGATACATCCAGTGCGGTGGTTGTCGACGGGGTCATCGAATGTTCCTTCCCTGGTGATTCAGCAGGAAACTCAGCGGTTGTACAGAGGTAGACACCACGTCGGCAACGATCGGAACGGTCCTCGGCGATGTCTTCGGTCTGCCACGATGGGATGGTGTCCCGGTTGCTGCAACGCGCTCGAGGTGGTGAGGCGTCGGCGTTCGCCGAGCTGACCGAGCCGTACCGTCGGGAGCTGCACGTGCACTGCTACCGGATGCTCGGATCGGTGGACGATGCCGACGATGCGCTGCAGGAGACCATGATCGCTGCCTGGCACGGGATCGCCGGATACGCCGAGCGCGCGTCGGTGCGGACCTGGCTTTACACGATCGCCACCCGACGATGCCTGAACGCGATCCGTGACCAGGGCCGGCGGCCACCGCCGGCCCCACAGCCACCCTTCGACCCGCCCGAGCCGAGCGCGATGGACAGCGTCCGCTGGCTGCAGCCCTATCCGGGCGGCGCTGCCGAGCCGGCGGCATCGGTCGAGTCCGCTGAAACGATCACGGTCGCCCTCGTCGCCGCACTGCAGCACCTACCACCCCGGCAGACCGCTGCCCTGCTGTTGGCCGATGTCCTCGGATTCAGCCCGGCCGAGATCGCTGCGATGCTCGAGGAGACCTCGACGACGGTCAAGGGGCTGTTGCAACGGGCGAGGGCGAGGATGCCGCTGACCGCGGAGCGGAACGCTCGGGCCGGCGCCGATGATCAGCTACTTGCCGAACGGTTCGCCACCGCCTTCGCCCGGGACGACATCGGCACGCTGGTCGAGTTGCTCACCGAGCAGAGCTGGCTGTCGATGCCGCCGGCACCGCATCGCTACCGCGGTCGTGACGCGGTGGTCGGGTTCCTGCGTGCCAGTGCCCGGCACCGTGCCGGTCGACACTTCCGGCTGCTGCCGGTGATCGCCAACGGTCACCCGGCCTTTGCCAGCTATCTGTCCGGGGAGACCTTCGCCGAACTGCCGGCGACGCCATCGACGCTGCAGCGCGCAACCGGTGTCATCGTTCCCGACCTCGCGTGCGGCCGCGTCGCCGGCATCACGCATTTCCTGGACCCACGGATGCACGAACAGTTCGGCCTCCCGGCCGGGCTGCCGATCACAGGACACTAGCTGGCTAGGCGTGTCGTCAAGCCCTTCCGCGAACGGATGTCGTCCGCGCGTCCACTCGACGTCGGGTGGTGGTCGTCGGCCGCAGCGGGGCCAGCTCGTTGCCGCGGTCGTCGACCAGTAGCGAGTGCTGCTCGCCGGCAGCGAAGGCGTTCCGCTCGCCCCACTGGCGCAGTGCCACCACAACGGTGAACAGATCCTCGCCGGCGTCGGTCAGCTGATAGACCGGTCGCTTGCCCGTCTCCGGGATCGTCCGGGACACGATGCCGCGCTCCTCGAGTCGCCGAAGCCGGTCGGTGAGGATGTTGCGGGCAATCCCGGTCGCCTGCTGGTACTCGCCGAAGGTCCGGGCCCCGTCCATCGCGTCGCGCACGATCAACAGGCTCCAGCGGTCGCCGACCAGATCGAGGGTCCGTGCGACCGGGCAGGTCGGATCGGTCCATCCGGAGTCGGCCGTCGGCTGCTCGGTCATCCGTCGCTCCCATCGGTTGCAAATCAAAACCATTATGCCGTACGGTCAAATAGTTGCATTTTGCTACTGAATGGATTCTGATGACTCTCTCGCTGGGTAGCCGCCTGCTGCTGGCAGCGATCTGTGCGATCTCCGTCGCGACCGTGTATGCGGCGCAGCCGATGCTCGCTCCGATCGGCGCCGACTTGGACCTGCCCGGCGGCGCCTTGGGGTGGGTCGTCACGGTGGGTCAGATCGGCTACCTGCTGGGCCTGCTGTTCCTGGTTCCGCTGGGCGACCTCGTCGATCGGCGCAAGCTCATCGGCGCCCATCTGACACTGACCGCAGGGAGTGTGATCATTGCCGCATGCGCGACTCGCCCAGCGATGCTGCTGATCGGTGTCGGTTGCGCGGGCCTGTTCGCGGTCGTGGTGCAGACGACAGTTGCCTACACGGCCGCGGTGTCGGATCGGCAGGAACGCGGCCGCAATCTGGGCTTCGTCACGTCAGGCGTCGTGATCGGCATCCTCGGCGCCCGGCTGATCGCCGGCCTGCTGGCGACCTGGTGGGGATGGCGGAGCGTCTACTTCGCGCTCGCCGCGGCGTTGCTGACAGCGGTAGTGGTGGCGATGATCGTGCTGCCGGCTGATCAGCGGGGCCGGCGGATGCCGTACGGCGCGGTGATCGGGTCCGCTCGCCGACTGATCGGGGAGCGACGGTTGCTCTCCCGCGGCCTGATCGCACTGTTCCTGTTTGCATCGTTCGGAACGCTCTGGAGCGGTCTTGCGCTACCGCTCGGCGCCGCCCCGTGGGGGCTCAGCGCCGCCCAGATCGGGCTGTTCGGCATCGCCGGTCTGGCCGGTGCTCTCGGCGCCGGGCGGGCCGGGCGATGGGCCGACCGCGGCTGGGGTGACCGCGTCACCGGCGTCGCGCTGCTGTTGCTGTTGCTCTCCTGGGCTGGGATCGCGCAGGCGACCTGGTCGCTGTGGCTCCTGGTCGCGGGAATCGTGGTCCTCGACTTCGCCGTCCAGGTAGTGCACGTGAGCAACCAACACCTGATCACCACCGTGCATCCCGAGCGAACCAGCAGCGCCATCGGCAGTTACATGCTCTTCTATTCCGCCGGTTCGGCGATCGGCGCAGCAGCGACAACGGCGCTGTACGCCGTCGTCGGGTGGGACGGTTCCAGTGCGCTCGGCGCCGTGTTCGCCACGCTGGCGATCGCGGTCTGGATGGTCGATCGTCGGACGACGCGGCAGCGCGACGGCCAGGCCGATCCTGCCCGCACCTCCGCGTGACCCGATGGAACATGGGCGTTGTCGGTGCTGGCCGATCGGTGCATGCGGCGCAGATCTCAGATCCGCGGCGGCCCTTGTTCGACCCGACGCAGCACCGGCTGCAGCCGGTCGAAGCCCTCCTCGGCCTGGACCATCCGCTCGTCCCACCAGGTGGCACCGGCGTCGGCGATCGGGCCGATGATCTCGGCGGCGGAGTCCGGTCCGGTGCTGCCGCCGATGACGACATCGAACGGCGCCGCCGGATCCGAACGGTGGTCGGAGACGTAGTTGATCATCGCCGCGACTTCGGTCGGCGCCGGCGGCACACCGTGCCGGGCACTGGTGAAGAGGGGGACGACGCCGTCCCATCGTGCTGCTCGCCGCATCGGCGCCTTGTTGGGCCAGTAGCCGCCGATCCAGACCGGCGGGTGCGGGTGCTGCACCGTCGCCGGCAGTAGCTCGACGTCGCGAACCGTGTAGTGCTCACCGTCATGATCAACTCGATCACCGGTCCAATACCTCGCGAGCAGCTCGAGTCCCTCGTCGAGCCGGCCGGCCAGCACCCGGGCGTCGGTGCTGTCTCCGAAGCTACCGAACTCGTCCTCGATCGGAGCGCCGAGGCCGGCGCCGAAGATCACCCGGCCCGTGCTGATCGCGTCCAGAGTTGCGACCTGACGGGCGAGTTGTTCCGGTCGGCGCCGAGCGACAGGGGTCAGCAGTGGACCGAGTTTGATCTTGCTGGTGGCCAGCGCGGCGGCGGTCAGCAGCATCCACGGATCGCCGAACGGTTGACCGCGGCGCAGGTCCTTGGTGTGCACGACGTGATCCCAGAGGAAGAGACCGTCCCAACCGGCCTCTTCGGCCGCTCGGGCCACCGCCGCCACGGCGCGTGCGTCAGCGAAGTCGCCGAAGTTGGGGATGTTGATCGAGAAGCGCATTCCTCATGGTAGGTCGTGCCCGGCTCGCGCCAACTGATCCGCGGTGCCGGCACCGATGCCCGGGTGCCGCCGGTGATCATGGTCAACGGCGTGCCATGAACCCTTCGCGGGGCGCCGCCCGCCTCAGGGCAGCCCTGACCGCCGGTACCGCGCACTCGCGGTGTGCCCGCGCACCGTGCGGCGTGTGCGGCAACCTGACGAGTGCGCGGCGACCGGGTGATGGGCGGCTGACGACAGGCGGCCAGCACCCTTGGTCAAGGTTGGGAAGGCCGAACCGCTATCGGCGGTAACACGGCATGATCGAGGTGACGGTGTCTCCCTCGGGCGCCGCGGGTTCGGAGGAAACGGCCGCCCTGCTGAACCCGTAGAAGGTGTGCCCGGCGTAATACCGGGCCTTGACGCCTGCGGTCTGGTTGTTCAGGTAGGACGCCCAGACGTACGGCGTCAGATAGTAGGTGTTGCAGTGGTACAGCATGTGCATGTTGCCCTGATAGTTCACCGCGGTGTAGATGCAGAAGTAGCCGGGAGGACAGCGGTGCAGCGTCCCACTCGCCGGAGTGACCGAGCCCAGCGAGCGAGCGTACTTCTGACCGGGCAGCGTGAGCACCGTTGCGCCGCCGTCGTACTGGACTTCGTTGACGGCGACCTGCCGTCCGCCGGTCTGCCGGGCCTCCCGGTCGACACGGGCTTGGAGCTGGTCGGCCTGGCCGGTCGTCAGCCCGAGCGATCGGGCTTGTGCCGCGTACGAGGTCGGGTCGGCGTGGTCGCGTGGCACGGCGCTGGCCGTGCTGCCCATCCCGACGAGAGCGAGCACTGCAGCTGCGAGGACAGTGATCGCGGAGAACCTGAATTTCATGATCTTCCTTCCGTGAAACATCGTTTCGGACGCGTACCTCCGGGGAGGCGTGGCGTTTCGGCAGGTTGACCGTAGGGTTCACTTCTCGGCCGGAATTGAACGAAATTTACCTACGCCGTCAGGCTCGCTGCTGCCGACGGTGTTGAACCCGCGAACGCGGCGAAATCACGGATCAGGTGGGCTTGGTCGGAATAGCCACAGTCCGCCGCTACCAGCGACCAGCTGTCCGGCGGGACGCCGTCGAGCCGGCGCAGCAACCCCTCAAAGCGGATCACCCGAGCCGCCCGCTTCGGGGTGAGTCCGATCTGCTCACGGAATCGCTCGATCAGGTGTTTGTGGCTCCAACCGATCTCACGACAGATCGCGCCGATCCCCGCCGCACCGCCGCTGCGGGAGAGTTCCCGCCACGCGAAGTCGATGTGCTCGGAAACGACCGGACCGGCATTCGCCAGACCGAGCAGGAAACGGTCCACCGCCTCGAATCGTGAGTCCCAGTTCGGCGCGTCCCGGACGGCGTCGCCGAGACGCCCGCTCTGCGCGCCGAGGAGGTCGGCCAGATCGATCAACCGGCCGCCGATCTCCCGCATCGGAAGTCCCAGGATCCGGTAGGCACCCAGCGGTGTCAGCTCCACCTGTAGGTAGCGCGGCGCGCAGCCGCCGTCGAAGTCTGCGTACCGGTCCGCCGCTCCGCAGACGAACTCGGACGGCCGTACCGCCGAGTCTTCGATCTTTATGACCAGCTGCACCGAGGTGTGCGCCGGCACCACGAAGCGATCGGTCCGGTCCGGTCGCATCGTCCAGCCCGCATACTGCCGCGCGACGATCGCATCCAAACCTGGATGCGGAGCGCCGAAGACCGTGCCGACGTCCGATCCGGCACAGCTGATCGAGGCCATGTCGTCAGTATGCCGTCAGCGGACGATCATCGTTCGTCGATGAGGTCGGACAGGTCCAGCCAGCCGGCCAGGTCGGCGATCTCGGCCTGCACCGCGCGGTCGATCGCTCGAGTGAAGCGGACGTCGGGGTGGATCGCATGGATCCGGAACGCTCCGGCCTTGCGATCGGCGGTCGCGTCGAGCTTGCCGACGAGTTGATCACCATGCACGATCGGCAACGCGTAGTAGCCCCACCGCCGCTTGCTCTTGGGCTTGTACATCTCCAGAGTGAATTCGAAGTCCCACAACTGCTGGGCGCGGACCCGGTCGTAGATCAACCGGTCGAACGGGGACAGCAGCGCGGTCCGGCCGCCGAACTCGGTGTCGCGGAGCGCCGTGAGCTGTTCGGGGTCAACCCGCCAGTCGCCATTGATGCCGTCGACGACCGCCGGTTCGCCGGAGTCGCCGACGGTGACCGGCTCGAACGGCAACGCCGTCCCGGTGGCCCGAGCGATCCCGAGGGATCGCAGACGCCGATCGTTGTTGATCTTGTACGCCACCGCACCCGGCGGCAGCGTCAGGTCGCTCGGATAGACCCGCTCGGCCAGGTCGAACAGTCGCTGCTTGCCTCGCCGGCCGGCGATCGCGATCTCCCCGGTGGCGGTCAACCACTGGAGCATCTGGGTGACGTTGCGGTTGTTCGTCCAGCCGGTCGAACCCCAGGCGACCGTACTGGTGTCCGGGATGTCCCGGGACACCAACGGGCCGGAGGACTTCAGCCGGCGAAGGATGTCGCGACGAAATGTCGTGTTGTCCTCGACCCATCGGCGATAGCGGCCCGACTGGGCCCACTCCGCGGACTCGGCAAGGTGGACGCCGATGTCGTCCATGGCTCGGATCCGAGCCTCGATCTCCACCAACCGCCGGTCCTGCAGGGCGCTGGTCAGATCTGCGGGGCGATAACCGGCTCCCAGCCGCGACCACGCGACAAGATCGGCATTGGGAGCGATCGCAGCGGTCGGATCCAGCTGCAGGAAGGTCAGCTGCTTGATCATCTCGATCAGGTCGGTCGGTCGATCGGCATCCAGCAGCTGTGCCCGGATCGCGATCCGTCGTGCCTGTTCCCGCGACAACCGGTGGACTGCCATCAGCGCTCCTTCGAATCGATCAAGCGAGCCGCGACATCGACGAGGCCCGGTCGTCCGGTCAGCACACGGCCGCTGTGGCTGAACCAGGCTATCGCCGGTGGGCAGCGCCCAGGGCCGTCCCGCTATCGCCCGCCGGCCACGCGGAGGGTGTCGCCGGTCACGTAGCTGGCCCGATCGCTGATCAACCAGGCGATCGCCTCGGCGATCTCGGATGGTTGACCGGCTCGACCGATCGGGATCTGGGGCGCCATCCGGTCCACCCGGCCGGCGTCACCAGCCGAGGCATGGATGTCGGTGTCGACCAGTCCCGGAGCCACGCCGACCACCCGGACGCCGTCGGCGGCGACCTCCTTGCCCAGCCCCATGGTCAGGGTGTCCAGTCCGGCCTTGGCGGCGGCGTAGTACACGTACTCGCCGGGTGAACCGATGCTGGCCGCGCCGGAGGACACGTTGACGATCACGCCGCCGGTGCCGCCGAAGGATCGGCCGAGGACCCGGACCGCCTTCCGGGCGACCAGCACAGCAGCGGTGAGGTTGATGTCGATGGTGCGGCGGATGATCTCGGTCGACGTCTCGGCCAACGGAGCGAACGTGAGGGTGACGCCGGCGTTGTTGATCACCGCACTCAGCCGGCCCAGCCGGGCGGCTGCCGTGAACAGCGCATCGATGTCGGCTTCTCGGGTCAGGTCGCCAGGCACAGTCACACAGCTGCCGCCGTGCCGGCGGACCTGGTCAGCCGTCCGTTCGGCGGCGTCACCGTCACGGTGATAGCCGAGGACAAGATCATGGCCGGCCCGGGCCAGCAGTTCTGCGGTGGCTGCCCCGATGCCTCGGGTGCCGCCGGTGATCATGGTCAGAGGACGTGCCATGCGCCCAAGTCAACCAGCCTCCGGCCGAACAGTCCCAGCCAAGGGAAGCGGCGACCGGGACCATCCGATCAGGACCCGGAGATCCAGGCGAGCTCCTTCTCGAACCAGAGCCGGGCGTACGGATTGTCGTTGTACCGGTCGATCTCGTGATAGCCGGCACGGCGATACAGACCGATTGCCTCGGTCAAGGTGTCGTTGGTGTCCAGCCGTACCCGGTGATGGCCGAGGGCGGCGGCCCGCGACTCCAGGTCCCGCAGCAGCCGCGATCCCAGACCGGTGCCGCGCCAATTGTCGGCGACCCACATCCGCTTGATCTCGGCACAGCGGCGGTGATCATCGACGTCGATGGTCTGGACGCCGCCGCAGGCGATCGGCTCGGTGTCGTCGGTGCCGATCACGAAGATCCCGTACGGCGGGCTGAACGACTCGAGGTCGTGGGCCGACTGCTCGGCGGCAGCGAATCCGGTGGCGAACCGGCGGTCGATCTCGGCGAAGTAGCGTTCGACGGCGATCCGGGCCGGTGCCGCGTCGGGAGCGACGGCACTGAACCTGATGCGGGCCGCCAGGGCCCGCCGTTCCGCCCGGTCGGGCAGCGTCATCGGCCGAAGACCTGACGCAGGATCGGCAGCAGCGGCCCGACGTCGACCCCGCGTTCCCGCAACGAGGTGGCGATCGCCGGTATCGCGTCCGGGCCGCTGGTGCCGACCTCCCGCAGCGCTTCGAGACGTAGTTCGTGAGCCCCGATCTTGAAACCGATGTAGGCGGCGATCCAGCCCGCGACGACGGCACCGATCAAGGCGATCACCGCCACCACCCGCGGTTCGGCCTGGACCACGCCGACGATGGCGCTGACCAGGCCGATCACGATGATCAGGAAGCCGAGCAGTGCGCAGGTGCCCCACCACAGCATCGCCCCGAGCGGAGAACGTCCCTCGATCTCGATCGAGGCCAGCGCACCGGCGATCCCGACGCCGATCGCGAGCGCGCCGACCAGGACCAAGATCACAGCTGCCCAGGAGACGCGCTGCCCGGTCCGGGTCCGGGTCGGTTCGGTCCGGGTGTCGAGACCGAACGGGTCGAATCTGTCGCCCGACGGCGGAGCGGAGTGCCGACGGTCGACGCCGTCGCCGGGGGCCGGCTGGTCGTCGAAATCGAACGGGTTCGTCGAGCCGGCGGCCGATGCTGGCCGGTCCGCGCGTTCGTCGGGCACCATGGCTTCGATGGTACCGAGCGGCCGGCAGGTCCGGCGCCGCCGAGACACCGACCCTGAACGAACACCGTGAAGTCCCTGATCCTGACCGGTTCGGTACCACTCGCCGCCGGATTCGAAGCAATGCTGGTTCGTCGATCTGGTAATCATGATGTGTCACCGACATCTGGAGGAACCTTGGCCGAGAAGGACCCCTGGGATTTCTCGGAGTTCGGCGCTCCACGGGCCGGTCAGTCCGCCGAGTCGGATCTGACCACGTCCGACTCTGGGCGTGACGGCGGCACCGGAGCGGGCCGATCCGTACGGGCAGCCGATTCCGGCTTCGATGCCCTCTCCGACCTGGGGACGGCACACGGACCGGCCACCGGTGCGCTAGCGGTGGCCGGGCCGCCGCTGACCCTGCTGGGGATCAGTGCCGCAGCCGCGGTCATCGGTCTACTGCTGGCCGCACTGCTCGGTGCCCTGCCGGCGCTCGCGGTGATCGGCTGGGTGCTGGCAGGTCCGTTCGCGATCGGTGTCCTCGCGCTCTATACGACCGCCGACACCCGGCGCCGCGCTCAACCGATCTACGTCGCACCGAATTGGCTGATCGCCGGCTACTACGCCTGCCTCGCCGTCTGCCTGGTCGGCGTCATCGTCAGCGCGATCCGGATCGCGCTCTGGGTGGGCCGGTGGTAGCCCGTCGCTCGATCCTGGCCGTGCTGCTCTTCGCGGTGACGGCAGCGACTCTGGTGATCACCGCACCCCGAGCGGCCGCCGACGACAACTCTGCGATCGACAACTACGGCGGCTGCCTGGTGGCCCAGCACAAGGGCGACCTGATGTTGCTGATCGACGACTCCAAGAGCCTGCAGACCTCCGATCCCGACGACGCCAGGATCAGCGCCGCCAAATACCTGATCAATCAACTCGGACAGTTCAGCAGCCGGGCCAAGGTCGACCTCGACGTGCAGGTCGCCGGCTTCTCCACCGGCTATCACCCGGCCGGCGGCTGGGATCGGCTGGACGGCTCCGGCGGTAGCAAGATCAACTCCACCATCGACGGCTTCGCCGAGCGCGAGAACGGCTACCAGACCGACTACTGGAGCGGCCTGGACGGCGCCCGTTCCGCCCTGGCAGCCAAGTCGAAGGGCACCGACCGCTGCCAGGCCGTCGTCTGGTTCAGCGACGGCAACCTCGATCTTGATCTTCGCGGTGAGTCCGATCCCAGCGACGAGGCGACCACGAAGCCGTACGCACCGGATGCGGATCTGACCACGGCCGGCGGTGTGCAGCAGGCCGAGCGGGCCGCTACCCGTGATCTCTGCCGGACCGGCGGCATCGCCGACCAGCTCCGTCGCTCCGAGATCGCACTGTTCGCCATCGGTCTGGAATCCGCAGACGCCAAGGCCCCGGACTTCTCCACCATGAAATCGATCGCCACCGGCTCCGACGACTGCGGCAAGATCAGCAAGCCGACGCCCGGGCTCTTCACCCTGGCCTCGAACATCGACGATCTGCTGTTCGCCTTCGACAAGATCATGGACCCCGGACGGGAGCCGACCGAACAGCAGACCGGCATCTGCCAGGGCAAGGTGTGCACCGAGTTCCGCCATAACTTCGTGCTCGACGACTCGATCAGCACGGTGCACATCCTCGGTTCCGCGCCGGCCGGCCTGGACGTCTATCTGGTGCCACCGAAGGGTGACCCGCAACGCTTCCGACCGTCCACCGTCGGCAAGGAACGCAAGATCACCAAGGCCGCCACCGGCAGCATCGAATGGCTGTCGGACAAGACGATGTCGATCGACCTGAAGCGGAGCAAGAGCTGGGCCGGGCAGTGGGCG
The DNA here is from genome assembly GCF_900105385.1 of Microlunatus soli. Classification (NCBI taxonomy): domain Bacteria; kingdom Bacillati; phylum Actinomycetota; class Actinomycetes; order Propionibacteriales; family Propionibacteriaceae; genus Microlunatus; species Microlunatus soli. The sequence goes on from NZ_LT629772.1 coordinate 3,187,916, forward strand.
GTCGTCTTCGTCGACCCCAAGTCCAAGACTCCCGACGCGAAGTCCCGGACCAGCATCCACATCTCCGGTGACATCTATCCCGCCTTGATCAACAAGGACAAGACAACCTTCCGCAGTGGTGAGACGATCAAGAACGTACGGCTCGGACTGGTCGACGGCGAGCAGCAGCCGATCGACCCCGGCAAGCTGCTCGGCGCCGTCTCGATGGACGCATCGTTGCGATCGGGTGACAAGACCGTCGATCTCGGTCAGAATCTGTCGGCCGACCGGCTGAGCAAACCGTTCACCGTCGATCTGCGCAAGCTCGACCCGGGACGGGCGACCTTGCAGCTCCGGCTTGCGGTGACCACCGCCGGTACCACGGACTCGCGTGGCAAGAAGATCGCCGGCACCGAGCTCGCCCCGCAGCAGGCGAACATCCCGGTGACGATCAGCCCGCCGTTGGGATACCCGCAGCTCGGCCAGGTCGCCGACTTCGGATCGATCGAGGGACCGGCCGATGCGACGGCGACGGTGCAGGTCACCGGCCCCGGCTGTGTCTGGCTGCCGGCTGCCGATCCGAAGATCGAGGCGGGCCCCGAAGGCCTCGGTGCCACCGGCATCACCGCCGACGCCGATCAGGCCGGCAATTGCGTGAAGGTCGCCGACGGCAAGACCGATCAGCTCGAGCTGCAGCTGACCACCGCCCAAGGCGGCAACGGCACCCTGGACGGCACGGTCGCGGTCAAGGTCGCCCCGGAGAACGAACCGGCCAAGGCCCGCACCGTGCAGCTGCCGTTCACCGCCGATCTGAACAAGCCGCTGGACACCTTCAACTTCCTGCTCGCACTGCTGGTCGCGCTGATCCTCGGACCCGGCATCCCGCTCGGCCTGCTCTATCTGGCCAAGTACCTGACGGCCAAGATCCCGCCACGGGCGCTGCTCGGGCAACGCATCGACGTCACCGTCTCCGGAGCTCAGGTGCTGCGCGACGGGCAACCGGTCGCGTTCCGCAGCGGTGACCTGACCGACATGGTCCGGTTGCCGGTCGGCGGCGCGCGACAGGCCGACGCCGGCGGCTTCGGGCTGGCGACCAAAATCGGCAGATCGCCGTTCGGGCCGGGCTTTGTCGTGGTCGACGCGCCCGGCATGATCGGCGCGAGCTCGACCAACCCCGAACCGTACGGCGATCAGCGCGCCGCCCGGCTGCCGCTGGCGGTGCACAACACCTGGGCGCTGCTGCACAATCCGGCCGGTGCCGCCGATCAGGCCACCCTGTTGATCTTGCTCGGCACCGACGCCAGCGAAGATCAACAACGTCGCCAGGAGTACCTGGACGACATCAACGCCCGGGCACCGGAACTGCTGCACCGACTGCGCGGCAACGCCGGCCAGGCCCCGTCGCAGCCGGATCCGTTCGCCGGTGCCGGTGCGGCCTCGGGTCAGCAGCCGGCGGATCCGTTCGGTCTTGATCTTCCGGCCGCGAACACCGGCGGCTTCGACTTCGGTGGGGCAGGTCAAGATCAGGCGCCCGAGCAGCCCAGGAGGAGCCCTGAGCCTGTCGAAGGGCAGGAATCGCCACCACAGGACTCGGGTGCTGAGCAGGGTCACGGTCCGTCGACAAGCTCAGGACCCTCGGATCAGGAAGACTTGACCTTCGACTTCTCCTTCGATCCACCGGAGGACGAACGGGGACCGAGATCGTGACGACAGACAGCGCGCAACTTCAGACAAGCAGAGCACGACGCGAAGGGGTACGACGGTGAGACGCTTCCTGGTGGTCGGCTGCGGAGGTTCTGGCGGGTCGACGCTGGCCTACATGATGGACCAGCTCGCTTCCGACCTTTCCGAACAGGCCGGTGCCGATGCGGTCACCGCACTTCCGGCCGGCTGGCAGTTCGTCCATCTTGACGTGCCGGCGGCAGAAGAGCCCGGACCCGACGGGTTGGGCAGTGTGGTCGAGCAGGGCGGCCGCTACCTCGGGCTCGGCCCGACCTCGGGTGCCTACGCCGAACTTGATCATGCGGTCAGTGGACGGCTGCAGAACAATCGCGCGCTGGCCGAGATCGGCACCTGGGCGCCGCGGGACCCTCGGAAGGTGTCCACCCCGATCAGCGTCGGCGCCGGCCAGTATCGGACCATCGGCCGGATGATCACCCTGGCCCGGGCCGACCAGGTCCGTTCCGGTCTGACCGCGGCCTGGACTGCGATGGTCAGCAACGAGGCCACCAATCAGATGCGTCGGACGGCCGCGGCAACCGGCGCCCGTTTCGACCCGGCCGACAAACCGATCGTGCTGGTGGTCACCTCGATGGCCGGCGGCTCGGGCGCGTCGATGGCGCTGGACGTCTGCCGGATCCTGGCCCAGCTCTCCGATCATGATCCGCGACTGACGGCGATGTTCATGGCCAGCCCGGACATCTTCGACGTGCTGCCGCCGTCGGCGCGCAGCGGCGTCCGGGCCAACGGGCTCGGGATGCTCGGCGAGATCGTCGCCAGCCAGACCGGTGCGGCCCGCGAACACGACGACGCCGTGCTCCGCGGCGTCGGCATCCAGACCGGTCAGGGCGCGGAGATCCCGTTCGCCCGGGTGTTCCCGGTCGGCCGCCATGTCGGCGCGCAACGTACCGTCTTCGGCGACGGCACCCAGCTCAGCGTCTATCGCGGGCTGGCCCGCGGGCTGGCCGGTGTGATGGTCAGCGACACCGCCACCAACCAGTTCGTCTCCTACGACCTGGGCAACACCGGCTCGATCCCGCCGAGTCTCGACCCGCTCGGCTGGGGCGCCGATCCTGCGGACTCGGTGCCGTGGGGTTCGTTCGGCTTCGCCAGTCTGTCGATGGGCCGGGACCGCTACCAGGAATACGCCGCCCAGCGGATCGCCCGGCGCAGCGTTGATCAACTTCTCGACGGACACCTGCAACCCGGCAACCAGGCCTCGGGCACCGAACAGGTGAACGCCCTGCTGGACAGCCAATGGACGTCGATCTGCGCGGCCACCGGGCTGCCCGACGCGGGCGGCGCCGACCTGCAGCAGGCGGTCGGATCCTGGATGACCTCCACCGTGCTGCCCCGCGCGGACGCCGAACCGGTCGCCCGCCGGATCATCGACTCCGATTTCGTCAGCCGGCTCAGCTCGCCGGAGGGTCAACAGGCCCGGCAGTGGTTGGAGTTGGCGACGAGACGGCTGGCCGCCCAGGCACCGGTGATCACCGAATCGATCAACGCCGAAGCCGCCCGCTGGGTGTTCGGCTGGCAGCGGACCTTGATCAACGCCGTCGAACAGACCGTCTCCGGTGCTGTCGCCCGTCTCGGCTTGGCCTATGCCGGCGGGCTGGTCGACCGGCTCGGCAGCTACCTCGGCAACGTCGTGATCGAGGGCGCCGACGGACTGGCCCGTACCTCCGGCGGCGACCTGTCCGAGCTGCCGCCGGCGGTCCGCACCAGATTGGCCCAGGTCAAGGGCGCCATCTCCGGCGGCGCGTCGGTGATCGACAGCATCGTCAACGACGGCACCGACGGACTGCGCCGCAAGGTGATCAACACCTACTACCGAAAGGTGTCCGAGCTGGTCGCGGCCACCCTGCGGTCCTTCCGCGCCGACGTGCTGCCCGGCCTGAGCGAGGCGATCCGGGCCCGGCAGGCCGAGCTCGAGGCGGCCCGCCAGGCACCGGTCAAACTGGACGGCCTCGCCCTGCTGAAGACCAACCAGTACGCCGCCTGGCCGTCCGATGCGCCGTCCGGCTCCGGTGATCAGGCGGGCCAGGTGCCGCGCCGCTTCGACGAGGCCAACAACGAGGTGCTGCTCACCCCGTCCTCCCATTTCCCCGCCCAGTTCGTCTCCGATCGTCGGGCGGCGGTGCCGTCGGAGGACCGGGGCGGACGCCAGCACGAGACCGGCATCGTGATCGCCGGCGACCCGGCCCGGACCATCGCCGCGCAGGTGATCGCCGGCGTCTGGCAGACCACCGGCGGCCATCGCCCGCCGTCCGGATTGTTGGTGCGGACGAGTGAATGGCGGTCCCGGGCGTTCGCCACCGACCCGGGCACCGGCGAGGCGATCGTGCCGAGCCAGGCCCGCTACGACCTGCATGTCCGCCCGGCCGAACTACTGGACCGGGCCCGCAGCTTCGTCGCCCGACCGGAGGAATCGTTCAACCGCTTCGCCTCGGTGTCACTGCGGGACCACATCACCGGCACCGACGTGAACGACAACGAACGCGAACGCGAGCAACGCAAGCGCAGCGCCGAGATGGTCGACAAGTTCGGTGAGGCACTGCGGCTGGCGATGCCGTTGATCAGCGTCAACGAACAGATCGTCCGGCTGCTGCACGGCGGCGACGGCGTCCAGTATCGGTACAAGTTCTCCGACATCCCGTTCGCCGAGTTGAACCTTGCCGACGACCTGGCTGTCGAGATCACCGGCAACTCCGCGATCGACCAGTCCACCCGGGACAACTTCACCGATGCGCTGGCCGATCAGGGCGACCCGCGACGGATCGACATCTTCGGCTCCTACCCGCTGTATTCACCATTGGCTTTCGACGCCGTGCTGCGGCCGGTCGCCGAACAGTGGAGCGGCAGCGCACCCCAGGCCCGGCAGGCGTTCTGGTCCTACCGCCGGGCCCGTCCGCTGGCCGCTGCGCTACCGATGTCGGTCGCCGAACGCCGCGCCATGGTGGCCGGCTGGTACGTCGGCCAGATCATCGGTGAGCTGAAGATCCCGGCGCCGCCGTACCAACAGCCGGTCGAGGTGTACGACCGCGAAGCCGGCCGCTGGATCGGCTTCCCGAATCCGCTGCTCACCACCCCGCAGCAGTTCCTGGCCCAATACGACTGGCTGCCCGCGGTGTTGGAATCGGTGCTGATCGCGATCGCCCGGGTGACCGACGCACCGGAGTTGTCGTCGCTCCGGCCGTACGCCTGCCTGCGGGCGCTCTACGACGGCAACGCCGGCGGCCCGGCCGCCGGCATCACCCCGCTGTCCGGCCGGGAACTGCTCGCCGAATGGCTGCGTTCGGGGAGCAGTCCTGGTCGCGAGTCCCGGATCCCGAGCCTGGCCGCCGCGACCACCCCCGAGGAACGCCATCAGCTGGCCAAGGACTGGCTGATCGGCGACAAGGGGCCGGGCGCCCTGGCCGGTGTGCACTTCCTGTCGGCCGGCACCGACGGGGCGCCGGGCGGTGGCACCTTCTCCGAGGTCGACTCCCGCGGGCAGTCCGCCCAGGCACCGATCTTCCGCGACCTGGCGCCGGACATCTGGTGGGCGACCCGGCAGCTGGCGAGCCTGCTGGATCAGGCCTATGAGGACCAGCAGTCCTCCGACGGCCGGTCCGCGACGTCGACCGGACCACGGATCGACATGCCGGAGGGCGAGGTGTTCTGAGGTGAGTCAACCGGCGCAGAACAGCGCCCCGGCCCCGGCGTCGCCGACCGCACCGCCGACCGGACGGTCGCTGGTGGTGCTCGCGGCACCGGCGGGTGGGCCGTTGGCCGGCATCCGGGAAGCACTCCAGGATTGGTCGGCGATCGGCCTGGTCGGTGAATACCTGTGGGTCGAGCCCGGCGCCGGACCGGCCGATCGCGGCCTGCTGGTCACCGACGGCGAGGTCAGCCCGACGACGGTCGAGGACGTCCTGGCCACCCGGCGGCTGGACCGGATCCGGCTCTGCATCCTGGTCCCGGTCGTGACGGCGGCCGAGGCGGCGTCGACGCAACCGATCGCCCCGGACGTCATCGCTCCCGATGTCGAGGACCGGTTCGCCGAGCGGGTCACCCTGGCCCGCGGACCGGCGACGGTCGACCGGCTGCGCTGCATCGTCACCAGGACCGACGCCGCCGCCGGTTCGGCCCAGGTCGCGCGGGAGGGCTGGCACAACGTCGTCATCTCACCGGAGGACGCGGCCGGTCCCGGACTGGGGATGCGGATGCTGTCGTCGACCGACGACGCGATCGAGATCGGTCCGCCCGCGGCGGCCGTCCTTGCCGGCCTGACCGGGCTGTGGGCCGGGATCGGGGCCGCACCCCTGGACGACCAGGCGATCCTGCCCGGCAACACCGTCCGGGTGGCCCGCGGCTACTACCGCCGACTGGACGCCGACACGGTGCAACAGGCCGTCCGCGGCGATGTCTTCTCGATGCGGGCCGGGCTTCCCCGGCCGCGGACCGGCACCGGGCAGGCGGCAACGGTCGAGGACGTCCCGGCCGCGACCACCGCGATGGCCCAACAGCTGTGGACCAAGCATCGGTCGGTGCTGCGCGGTCCGCGGGTCGAACCGCCGCCGAGCAGCGCGGCCAAGGTCGGTCCGCTGCATGCGGTCCGGATGTTGTTCGGTTTCATCTGGGCCACGGTCCGCAACGCGCCGATGAACTGGTATCGGACGATGCTCAACAAGGTCGCCTCCAAGACCGCCTCGGCGGTGCAGAGCGGTGTCTTCGGCAGGGAACCCTCCGCCTACGAGGTGGTGGTCCGCGGCGTGCGCCCGGACGGCAGCCCGGCCGACTGGCGGGAGCTGGCCGCCGCGTCGGGGCAGCTGGAGGACGCCTTCGTCGAGTCCGGCCAGCTCAGCCAACCGGCGCGGGCCGATCTCGGACCGCTCTGGCAGGACTACGTCGGAGCCGCGCTGACGTTGGCCGACGCCGGCGACCGCGGCACCCAGGCCGGGCTGCCGCCGATCACCGTCGGCACCGATCTCGGCGTCATCCGTCGCCCCGCCGACATCGCACCCGGTCCCGACACCCGGCTCGACCCTGACGGACTCGTGCCGGCGCTGCATCCGGCCGACGTGCTGGGCAGCTACACCGTCGAGCAACGGCTGTCCGGCGCCCGCGATCTGAGCGGTGATCGGACCCTGTCCCGGCTACGGGACTGGAAGGCGCGCTGGCAGCACAGCTTCGTCGGACGGGTCGGAGCCCGGCTCGGCAAGGCCGTCCTCGACACCCAGACCGAGGTACGGACCCTGGTCGAAGCGCTCGCCCAGGCCGCGGACCTGTCCGAGATCGAGGACGAGACCCGCCGCCGGCAACGCAAACTGGCCAAGCTGATGCGGATCTTCCTGGTCGTCTTCGTCGTCTTGGAAGTGATCTTGTTCGTGCTGCGCGGCCTCGACGTGATCGACTGGTCGGTGGTCGCCTTCGCCGGCGTCGGCGTGCTGATCGCCTGGCTGATCGGATCGTTCATCCTGTTCGTCCGCAACCAGCAGGCGTTGTTCTCCGAGCTCAACCGGCGCCGCGAGATCGGCTCCCAGGCCGAGGCCAATCGGCAGAACCTCGCCTACGCGACCCGCGATCTGCGTCGGCTGACCGAGGCCTACGACCAGTTCCTGGCCTGGTCGCGGGTGCTCGGGGTGCTGCTGGCCGAACCGTTCGGACACGACGCGGATGCCCGCGACGACGCCGCCTCGCAGACCGACGGACTGCCGCTGTCGGTCCGGATCGGCAACGCCGAAACCGACCCGGCGGTCGTCGCGGAAGCCGTCGAACGGGCCCGACGGCAGCTGTTCGGAGCCGGTTGGCTGACCTCGGGCCGACAGGCGCCGTGGCTGCGGGTGCTGGCCGATGCGCCGAGCCGGCTGGGTCCGCGGGCGATGGATCTGCGCGACGACCCGCAGCGGATGTTCGCCGAAGGCAGCGACCAGGAGTCACTGCTGCTGGCCTGGGCCGACGATCTGGAACGTTCCGGCATCGGCGCCACCGGCGGCGACTGGTACTGGTCACGGATCGCCGACGGACTGAACAACTCCGAACTCAGCCGGCAGCTGGTCGCCCGGGTGCGGGTGGACGGCACGGTCCAGGACTGGGTCGACTTCGCCGCCAACACCGACGCCGCCACCGTCGCTGCGCTGCGGGACGGCCAGCAGACCCTCAGCCCGGAGATCTTCGGCGCCGAGGCCCGGGTCGCGGGCCGGCATCGGATCGCCCAGCACTGGTTCACCGAGACCAATCGCGGCCTGAGCCGGATCGCCGTCCTGATCCAACTCACCGACGGTCTGCCGGTCTTCGAGCTCGGACTGGTCGAGGATGCCGCCGGGCAACAGCAACAATGGCAGCCACCGAGTGCTGACAGTGTGTTCTGATCAGGAAGCTGGGAGGCGATGAGAGCTCCGGGAAGACAGGACGATCCGATCTTCGAGGACCTGAAGGCCTGGCGTGACCGCGCGGTCCGGGAGTCCCGGATCCCGCTCGGTGCATTCAAGGACAGCTACCTGCGTTCGATCGCCCGCAGCGGTCGACGGGCTGCCCGGGAGATCGAACGGATGCTGCCCACCAGCCTGCGTCCGTTCGCCGCCGAGGTCGCCGACCAGATGGACCGGCTGTCCACACCTGTCGCCCCGCAACTCGCCCAGCCTCAGCCGCAGAGCCCTGAGCCGCAGAGCCCTGAGCCTGTCGAAGGGCCACTTCATGATCAACAGGGCTCTCCGTCGATGACCGATACCGATCCTTCGACAGGCTCAGGAACCTCCGACACCGGTTGGACAGCCGAGGACCTGCCGCGCACGGAATCCGGATCGGCGCCGCAGTCATCGATCCCTGAGCCTGTCGAAGAGCGGGCCGCCGACCGCCGACCGCACCCGACGACAACCCCGAGCCATCCTTCGACCGGCTCAGGCCCCTTCTCCGGTGAGGGTTCTTCGACGCGCCCGATGACCGGGGACGGGCTGGATGTCAATCGGTTCGTGCCGTACGACTACAGCGAGCCGGCCGGTGAGGTGGTCAACCTCTCGGTGACCGCGACCGAGCAGGGGCTGGCGGTCCGCTGGCCGCCGCCGGAGTCGGCGGGTGGCCGGGTGACGGCGTACCGGCTGGTCGGCGCCGACGACAGCTATCCGCCGTACGCTCCCGAGCAGGCCGATCTGATCGCCCTGACCACCGACCTGACCGCGACCGACGGCCGCGGGTTCGGCTCGGCGATCCGGCATCTGCAGGTCTGGCGGAACACCGGCGACAGCATCGGCGAGCTGTATCTGCGACAGCCGAAGCTGCATGCCGAGGGCGCGGCGGTGGCGCCGGTGCAGCAGGTCGACATCAGCGAGGACCAGGGCCAGGTGATCGCCCGCTGGACCACGCTGCCCGGCGTGGATCGGGTACACGTCTTCCGGATCCCGGCCGAACGAGCCGCTCGCGGGGCGGATCCGCACTACCGGATCCTCTCCGACCAACCCTGCCTGGGCGGCTTCGTCGACCGGCAGGCCGAGCGCGGTCGACGGTTCGTCTACCTCTTCCAGGCCGAGGCCGCGATCGGCGACAAGTCGATGTTGTCGGCACCGGTCCGCCGTGAGCTGACGGTGTCGGCGGTGCTGGACGCGATCGACGATCTCTCCGTCGAGCAGGGCGGCGACGACAACGAGCCGGTCTTCGCGCTGGCCTGGCGGCCGCCGTCGGCCGGTCGGGTGGTGATCTACCGAACGCCGAACGGTCCGCGCGCCGGCGCGGAGGGGATGGTGGTCGACCTGTCGGCGCTGCCCTCGATGGAGTTGAAGGACGAGGCGCTGTTGACCCATCCGCTGAGCCGACTCGCCGACGGCCGGGACGCGATGACCGACGTGCCGTGGCCGCGGGACTGGGACCGGGCCTATCTGACTCCGGTCACCGTGCTGGACCGGCGCGGCAAGGTCGGCCGCAGCGTCCCCGCGGTCCGGGTGCACCAGGTCACCGACCCGGTGCTGGTGGAGCGCTGCGACGAACAGATCGTCAAGTTCGGGTGGCCGTCCGATGCCGCTTCGGTGGTGCTGCAGGTGACCGGTGTCGACCAGCCACCGGTGCCCGATGAGTGGCCGATGGAGATCGCCCGACAGCGCTACGAGTTGCTCGGTGGCTTCCCGTTCCCCAAGCCGCTGCCCGCCGCAGGTTGTACGGTCCACCTGGCCGGCCGCTCCTACACGGCGGGCAAACCCGACCAGCACGGCCAGCAGATCGGGGTCCCGGTGGTCGGTACACCGATCAGCGTGACCTATCGCGGGCTGCTCCGACTGCGGTATCAGGTCCGTCCCAAGCGTGGATTGTTGCGCAAGGAGATCGGGATCCAGATCGCTGCTCAGCAGGAGCTGTTGGACAATCGGGTGCCACCCTTCGTGCTGGTGCATCGCACCGATCGGCTGCCGTTGCACCCCGATGACGGTGATGTCCTCGAGGTCACCCAGGACATCGACGAGGTCACCCCGCCGACCCGACGTTTCCAACCGCGGCGGTTGTCCCCGCAGTTCGCCGACTGCGCCTGGAAGGCGTCGGTGAAGGGACTCGGCGGCGGCTTCATCCGGCTGTTCGTCGACGTGCCGGCGACGGTGCTGACCCGGGTCGCGTTGCTGGACCCGGCGGTCGACGAGCTGCGGGTCCGGTAGCTGATCATGACCGCCGTGCAGCCGGGTGTCGGGTCGACGACGCCGTCGGATCGCTACGCCGAGCTGACCTACTCCTCCTTCGACGATGGCGTCAGCGGCGGCGGCTGGCAGGTCAAACAGGTCCGCGGTCGGCTGTCCGATCCCGAACGCGACGCGCTGCGCGCTCAGCTGTCGACCTACCTCGACACCGGAGTCGAGTTGCCGCGATTCCCCACCCCGGAACAGATTGCGGGCTTCCCCCGACGCCTGGTGTACGCCCCGGCGAGTGGATTCGCGGCGGGAGGACCTGCCGCTGATGGATCCGCTGTCGGCAGACCTGCTGCCGGGGCCTGTGCGTGGTGGCACACCGCGCCGGCTGGGGTGGATGCGTCCGGTCGGCCGGGAAATGTGTTCTCCCAGGTGGTGTTGGACCGGAGGCCGTCGACGCCGCCGGTGTTCCGCCCGATCGATCTGTGGCGTTCGCCGTCCTGGCTGACCCCGTACGGTCCGGAGCAGGTCGCGGCGGCGGAGCTGGCGCCCGGTCTACCCGGCCCGGGAACCGGTGTCGATCTTGATGCCTTGATCGACTTCTGCTTCGCCGACTTCGACAAGATCGCCGTTCTCGGGCCGCTGCTGGACGCCTGCGCCGCGGCCGTCGTCGGTGGCCCGCCGGTGATCCTCGGGGTCCTGAACCCGGAACGCTCGGCACAGTGGATCGCCGCGGTCTCCCGATTGACTGCTCCGCTGATCTCCCGGACGATCTACTTCTCAACCCTGGAACGAGCCCCCGGTCTCGCCGAGGCACTGCAGCGCGGGCTGCGGCTGATCTGCATCCCGTCCGCCGACGTCGCCGAAGTTGATCATGCCCGGCGCAGCCTCGGCACGCCGACCGTGTTGCTGGTGGAGGACGAGTTCCCCGAACTGGGCGATCTCGGCGGCCCGGACGAATCGGCACACCCGCACCGGACCGGACACGGCGATCGGATCGCTGTCACCGCGTGGTCGGTACTGGCCCGGGTCGTGCTGGAGGCCGAATCGCCCGACCAGGCACGGACCGTGCTGGCTCGGATCGATCCGATCGTCGAGCAGGTGGCCGCCGTCACCGGCACCGGCAGGTCGCCGGGCTATTCCGCGGACTGGCCACTGGCGATGGCGGTGGCCGAGGCCGGTGAGCTGTTCGTCGAGGCGCAGCCCGAGGCGGCTCGGGTGATCGGCCGGAACAGCCCGGCCGACCTTGAGCAACTCCCTGATCTGTATCGGCCGGCCGCAGCCGTGATCGCCACCCAGTGCGGTACGACGACCCGCGACGCCTGGCGGCAGTGGCGGTCCACCGTCGTGGGGTCCGCCGTCCGGAGCAGTGCTGATCATGATCCCGTCCATGATCATGGAGCCGTTCATGATCACGGTTCGGGAGCTGATCGTGATCAGGACAACGGCTACCCGATCGGCAGTGTGTTGATCTTCGACAGCTATCTGCGGCGGGCGATCGTCGACGACGACTGGTTGATCAGGGCCGACGGCGTGCCGCTGCCGGAGCCGCCGCCGTCGGTGGACCGCGATCGGCTGGCCGGACTTGTTGATCAACGCCTGCGGGAGCTGTTGGACCTGCCGTCTCCGGACCCGCTGCTGGTGGCGCGGCTGGCCGATCTCCTGGTCCGCACCGGCCTGGCCGACGACCCGACCACCGCACGGCTCAGTCACCTCGCCGACGTTGCACTCACCCCGAGGCTGACCGGTGCCGGCGCCGCCGAGCTGGTGGGCCGCATCGGTCCGCTGGCCGAACAGACGCTGGAGCGGGTGATCCGGCCTGGTCTGGTGATCGAGCCGCCGGCAGCGTCAGCGCTCGGTCGGACGCTGTCGCCGATCGTGCTGGACTGGCTGTATCCGCGGGCCCCGGCCGCGGTCAGGCTGCGTACGGTCTATGACGCGGAGCGGACCGGCGCCCTGCCCGGCGACTACTGGTTGCGTGCCGAGCGGGACTGGAGCAGCTATGCCCGGGGCGGGGTCGAGGCCCTCGGGGAACAGGAGATCGGGTACGCGGTCTGGACGATGCTGGAGGCCGCCGAGCGGACGGCTCCGTTGAATGCCTGGCGGCAACCGGTGGTCGACTGGACTCCGTGCCTGCCGCTGCTGCGTCGACCGGTCGATCCCGACGACCTGTCCGGATTGGTCCATCGCTTCGAACCCGGCCGGAGCACCGCGACCGAGATCACCGCAGCGACGTTGCTGACGGTCCCGTGGAGCGATCACCGGTGGAGCGACGACGTCCGCCGGCTGTGCCGTCGGCTCCAGCAGGGGGATCGCCGGGACCTGCATCCGGCCGCCGACGCCGACCTGCTGCCACAGGTCCGGGAATGGTTGGCCGAGCGGACCTGGGCGACGGCCTGGTGGTCGACCAGCACGGCGACCGTGGTGAACGCGATCCGGTCCTGGTCGACCCGGCCCGGTTTTCCGGCCGTCGCGGACTACGCCGCCGACGTCCGCCGCGGCGTCGCGGCAGTGCTGATGGTGGAGTTGATCTTCGGTCGGGAGGCCGACAAGCTGGCCACCCTGCTGGGGCAGTTCGGTCCCGATCAGGTGCCGGTGGACCAGGAACTGGTCGACCAGCTGGCCGCGGTGATCAACTCCGGGGAGAAGCAGCGCCGCGACCCGCGCAGCCAACGCCCGCCGGCACTGGTCGCGATGCCGCAGGCGATGGCGGCCGTCCTGCGTTCCGACCCGGCGCCGCTGTCCGGACGCCTGGCGACCGACGGCGGCCGCTGGCTGTCCGCTTTCACGGTCCGCGGCGTACCCGTGCTCGAAGCCCTGTTGGGCAACTGGCTGGCCAAGATCACCGACAAGGACCGGATCCGCCAACTCCGCGACGACACCGTCCAGGTGCTGACCCGAACCCTGTCCGCCGCCGACAACACCCGAGACCTCGACCGAGCCGTGATGAACAAGATCCGCAAACTCCGGACCACACCATGAACCCCACCCGCCACACCAGCACCAACCCAAGCGTGATATATCGTGCCGGCGCGCAGCGCCGCCGACCGAGCAGGGGGAGAGCGTGACCAGCTACATACTTCGGACCGGGAGTCAGGTGGCGGTGCCGGCGGCGCCGCTGGTCGCTCAGGTGCAGGGCGGGCGGGGATTCGGCCATCGGTGGTCGGTGCGCGGAACGACGACGCAGCCGCCGTTCATCGAGCGGCCGGATCGGATTGTGCTGCCGTCGATCACCGAACCGGTCACGTTGCGGATCCTGCCGGTCGACGATCCGAGCCGGCCCGGCGCACCGGTCCGGTTCGCGTCGCAGAGTCTGGTGACGGTGGTGATCCGGCACGACCGGGCGGCGGCCGATGCCGATCAGGTGATCCTGGACGAGGTGGACCTGTCCGGGTTGACCCATCGGGATCTGGTCCAGCTCGTCCCGGACGGTCGGCAGATCCGGGTGATCGGATTGCGGACCGTGGCCGACACACCGTTGCCGCCGGTGGCCGAGATCGCTCGTGATGCCGCCCGCGAGATTCTCGGTGTCGCCCAGGTCGAGCCGGATCGCGCGGTGCAGTTGGCGGCTATGATCGACCTGTCGGCATCGATGCGGCCGGCCTTGCGCGACGGATCGGTCGCGGCGGCCTGCGATGTGCTCGCCGGGATCGGTACGGTCATCGCACCCGGTCGGCAGTTGACCGCCGCCGCCGGCACCCTGACCGGACGCCGGCTCGCCACGGCGGCACCGGACCGGTTTGCCGCCGAGGTCGGCTCGGCGCTGGCTGCGGACGGCTCGACGGCCGGGACCGGCACCGGATTCCGATCAGGCAGCGCCACCGATCAGGCAGCAACCCTGGATCGTACGGTGGTGGTGACCAGCGGCGTACCGGCAGACTGGCCGTCCGCGCCCGACGCAGCCGGCGCCGGCAACACGGGCAACAGAGCCGGGCAGTTGCTGATCCTCGGCTCACCGGGCCGCTCGACCGACTGGCCGACAGCGGCCGGCGGCACCGTCATCGACCGCGGCGCGCTGATCGCCGACCCACCGGATCGAGAGTTGATCACCGCGGCCGTGAAATCCTTGCTGACGGCTCTGCACCCGGATCCGGAGGTGACGCGATGACGAAATGTCCGCGGTGCTTCAGTGCGCTCCCGACCCGCCGGGTCGTCTGGCAGTGCGCGTCCGGTCAGTGTCGCCGCGAGTTCGATCCGCGGGGCAGTGCGTTCGCCGGCGTCCCGATGGAGCACGCCCCGCTGATGGAAGCCGAGGCCCCCGAGGACGCCAAGCGCTGGACCCCTCCGACGGCGGAGGAGATGACCTGTTATCAGTGTGGCGGCCGCGGGCTCGAGATCTGCCCGACCTGCCACTACTTCCTGCCGCCGAGCTGGCGCCGGGCCGACGCCTTCTGTGTGGCGCTGGCCGGTGCCCGCGCGACCGGCAAGAGCGTCTATCTCGGCGTGCTGATCAAGCAATTGTCCGAAACCCTCGCCGTACGAGGCGGTTCGCTCAGCTTCCCGCCGGGGCCGAGCCGGGAGATCTACCAGACCCACTACGAGAAACCGCTGTTCGAGGCCCGCGGGATCATGAACACCACGGTGCCGACCAACGTCGCCGACGCCTACCAACGCGATCCGCTGATCTGCAGCCTCGGGGTGGTCGGCGACGTCCAGCGCTACCTGGTCTTCCGCGACGCCGCCGGCGAAGACCTGGAAGGGCTGACCGGGCTGCCCGAACACCTCAGTTATTTCAACCGCGCCGACGCGGTGTTCTATCTCTTCGACCCGACCGCTGTGCCCGAGGTCCGTGATCTGTTGCGGGACCTGCTGCCGCCCCAGGTGCACCAGGTCGGGGACCCGATCCGAGCACTGGACTCGGTCATCCAGCTGACCAGGGACAGCGACGCCCGGGTCGCGATGATCATGTCCAAATTCGACACCATGCAGGCCTTGCGTCACGTCCAGAGCACCAACTGGAGCCGGGTGATGTCCAATCCGGGCGCCGCCTTCGCGCGCGATCCCGGGACCCATGTGGGCTACCAGGCCGACGACGCCGCGCTGCTGCACGAGGAGGTCCGCAGTCTGCTGGAGATGCTCGGTGCCCGGCGGTTCGTGACCGCGATGTCGGCGCCGTCGCATGGTCGCCCCTACCGGCATCGCTTCTTTGCGGTGTCGGCGCTCGGCGAGCCGGCCGAGGGCGACCGGCTGCACAAGCGAGGCATCGCGTCGTTCCGCTGCCTGGACCCCCTGCGCTGGGCGACGGCGGAACGCAGCATCCTGCAGTGATCATTTCGGCTTCGGGCAACGGGCCGTATCGGACTCGCTGCGCGTGTGTCAAGCCGAACCGGTGCGTGAATTCTGGCCCCGAGGTGCCGAATCGGGCGTTGTCTGAGCGAATTCTCAGCGGCGATCCGCGCCGCGCCGATTGACGGCAGGAAACACTGCCCTTTCGCGAATTGAGTCCCTAGTGTCCTGTCAGGTTGGTCCGATGCGAATATTCGGCGCTTGAAGCGGCGATTTGCTGCGTTGTCGTCGGCTTACATGCGCACCTCCTCCGCCTTGCAGCTCACCACATCAACCACCGACTATTCACACCGGACCAACCCGACCGAACACCACGTTGCAGGCAACTCGTCTGAATCGCCGCGGAATTCACCCGCCGGCGCGAAGGGGACAACTCATGCGCAACCGATCCATTCGGTGGCAACGCGGACTGACCGTGACGGGGGCGGCGGCACTCAGCGCCGCTCTCGTCGTGGCCGGCGCTGCCACCTCATCGGCCGACCCGAACGCCCAGCAGGCGTTCCCCGGGTCGGTTCCGTCGTTCGTCACGACAGCCGCCGACGCCGGCACAGCCGCCGACGACACGGTCGAAGGTGAGGTCTACCTCGACCTGCAGGACGAGGCCGGCGCCCAGCAACTGGCCACCGCCGTCTCGACCCCGGGCAACGCCCGGTACGGCAAATACCTGACTCCGCACGCGTGGATCAAGAAGTATGCCCCGACCAAGGCGGATCTGGCCGCGGTGAAGAAGTATCTGAAGGACAGCGGGGTGACCATCACCGCCGTACCGGAGAGCCGGGAGTACGTCGTCTTCCGCGGCAAGGCCGACGCGGTCTCCGCCGCCTTCGACACCAGCCTGCACAACTATCGGGTCGGTTCGAGTACGGTCTCGGCCCCGGCCACCGCGCCGAAGCTGCCGGTCTCGGTCGCCGGCCGGGTCGCCGGCATCAGCCTCGGCAACGCTCGGACCAAGCTCACCCGACCGGACAGCGTCGTGCAGGGTCAGGGCGTACCCGGTGCGGTCGCCAAGGCAAAGACCGCCAAGCTCAAGGGCTCCGGCGCGACCGCCGACGGCGCCGCCAAACCGCAGCCCAAGAGTCAGGCTGCCAGCGACGCCTGCTCCACCTACTACGGTGAGAACAAGGCCACGATGCCGGAGGCGTACGGGTCGACGAAGTTCCCGACCTACATCTGCGGCTACCTGCCCAGCCAGCTGCGATCGGCCGGCGACCTGGACCAGTCGATCAACGCCGGTAACGACGGCAGCGGCGTCACCCTCGGCATTGTCGATGCCTACGCCTCGCCGACGATCGTCAAGGACACCAACGACTACATGCGGGCCGCCGGTGAGCCGCTGCTGTCCAAGTTCAGCCAGATCGGCGCCCAGCCCAGCGACTTCACCGACGAGGCGCTCTGTGGCGGTCCGTCGGGCTGGCAGGGCGAGGAGAACCTGGACGTCCAGTCCGCGCACGCGGTCGCGCCGGGCGCGAGCATCCTCTACTCCGGGGCCGCGAACTGCGGCGGCGGCATCGACGTGGCGCTGTCGTTGATCTTGGACCAGGGCAAGGCCGATCTGGTCAGCAACAGTTACGGCTACACCACCGAAGCGGTCGGCAGCGATGTCATCCGCGGCCAGCAGAACCTGCACATCCAGGCAGCCGGCACCGGCATCGGGCTCTACTACTCCACCGGTGACGACGGCGACAACAGCGCCACCCTCGGCAAGGCTGCTGCCAACTGGCCGGCCACCTCGCCGTTCGTGACCGCCGTCGGTGGCACCAGCGAGTCGATCAGCTCCAAGGGCAACTACCGGTCCGAGGTCGGGTGGGGCGACATCCTGGACCAGGTCGCTGGCGGCAAGTACACCGCTGCGCTGCCCGGTGATCTGTACGGCGGTGGCGGTGGCGGCGGGATCAGCTCGGTGATCGCCGAACCTGCCTACCAGAAGGGCGTCGTGCCCAAGGAACTCTCCGGTCGCGGGACGAAGGCGTCCCGGGTGATCCCCGACGTCAGCGACCTCGCCGACCCCTACACCGGCTACCAGATCGCGATCCGGCCGATCCTGGACGACTCGACGTTGGAGACCGGACCGTTGGAGTACGAGACCTACGGCGGCACCAGCCTGGCCAGCCCACTGGTCGCCGGCAAAATGGCGCTGGTCCAGCAGCTGAGCAAGCACCGGATCGGCTTCGCCAACCCGGCGCTCTACCAGCAGAGCGGCAACGCCAAGGCCTACCACGACGTGACCGCGTCGACCGACCCGGTGGCGATCAGCTACACCAGCGCGGGCTCCGGCACCCAGTACCTGAACACCTTCGATCAGGGCTTCACCCTGACCGGAGCGACCGGGTACGACGACTTCACCGGAATCGGCAGCCTGAAGGTCCCGGGGCTGGCGAAGCTGCTGAAGAAGAGCGCCGCCGGCGCCTGAGCCGGATGACGGCAACTGCCCTTCGACATGTTCGCGGTCCGAGCTTGTCGAAGGGCAGTTACATCTTGGGGGAGTGCCCGGCCCCGCTCGGCGATCGGCTTGACCTTCGACCTGGTCGAAGGACCACGATGAACGCGTGACCTCACCAGGCAGCACGGCTTCACCGGGCGGGATGAGCAGCCGCCTCACCATCAGCGCTTTTGCGCGCACGGTCGGACTGACCCCGAGCGCGTTGCGGTTCTACGACGACGCAGGGCTGCTGGCGCCGGCCGCCGTCGACGAACGCAACGGCTACCGCTATTACGACGATGATCAACGTCGTCGAGCAGTCCTGGTCCGGCAGATGCGTGAACTGGACGTTCCACTGACCACCATGCGGGCCGTCCTGGACGGCTCACCGGCGGATGCCGAACGCCTGCTGACCGAGCATGTCGATCTGCTCACCGGTCGGGCGGACCGGGCCCGGGTCGAGCTGGCCGACCTGCTGCGCGCGTTGCGCGGTACGGACGACGGGCTCAGCCCGTCGATGATCGGACCGACGACCTTCGCGATCGGTGGACCGGAACTGGCCGGCGCCATCCGTCAGGTGGCGCCGTTCGCCGCGGCGCCGCCGACAACCGGCGAACCGGGCGCCGGCGATCGGCTGGACTGTTTGCTGCTGGATGTCACGGCCGGCGAGCTGACCGTGGTCGGCACGGATCGCTACCGGCTGGGCGCCCGGAGTCTCCGGGTGACCGAGTTCGACGGCCCGGATCGTCGGCTCCCCGTCTCGGCCACGCGTCTGGTTGCCGTCAGCGACTGGTTGCGGCGGCAGCGCCGGATCCGGGTGCACTACACCGATGCGGCCCTGTTGATCACCCCGGACCATGATCAACCGGACGCCGCGGACGGCTCGACGGATCAGGCCGAGCAGCGGTTGCCGGTGGCCGACGACCACTTCCCCGACTATCGGCGGGTGCTCGATTCGACTGCTCAATCAGCGGGTCGGCATCGGATGATCATCGATCGGATCCGTTTGCTGGAACTGATCTCGGCCGATCAGACTAGCACTGTCGTGCTGCAGCCGGTAGCCGAACAGGTCCTGATCAGCCGGGTCAACGATCCCGAGGTCCGCCGCCTGCCGGCAGTCTGCAACGGCCCCGCTGAACGGGTCGGCTTCTCGCCGACGCTGCTGGCGTCGGCGCTGCAGAGCAGCGTCGGTCCCGATGTGCTGATCGAGCTGGCACCCGGCAGTGCCGCGGTCGTCCGATCGGCCGACGACGGGAGCTTCTCCACCCTGGTGATGCCACGTCGGCTGGACGATCAGCCCGATCCTGACGAACGGCCTGCTGACGATGTCGGACCGGCCTGACACGCCGGCGGTCGACTCCGCGCAGCGTGAACCGACCGCCAGCCCCCCGACCGCCAGCCCTCCGATCGCCAGCCGCCCGACCGGCTGGCGATCGGGTAGCCCCGGCCTGGTGTTGTGGGCCGGCACCGCTACCGTCTCCGGGCTCGGCGACAGCGTCCAGGCCTTTGCCCTCAGCTGGGAGGCGTCCGGCTTCGGGCCGGCTGCTGCGGCCACCGTCGCGACACTGGGGATCCTGCCGCGAGTGCTGTTGATGTTGCTCGGCGGCGTGGCTGCGGACCGGTACGGCATCCGTCGAGTGATGATCATCTGCGACGGCTGCATGATCATCGTTCTCGGCTGCGCGGTCGGTTACCTGTCGGCAGTACCGGTGAGCCTTGCGGTGATCATCGCGATCAGCATGCTGGCCGGTGCGATCTCCGCCTTCTACCTGCCGGCCGCCGGTGGCTTCCTCCGGCTCTTCGTCCCGACCGATCAGCTGCCCCGCGTGATGGCCAGGGTGAGCGGCCTGCAGCAGGTCGCGCGGCTGATCGGGCCGTCGCTCGGCGCCGTGCTGGTGATCATGGTCGGACTGCGCGGAGTCTCGATGATCAATCTCGTGAGCTTCGCCGCGATCATGATGGTCCTGAGCCTGGTCAGACCTCCGATCTCCCTCAGAGCAACAGATCCGGGCGCGGCCGGTCAGGGTGCCGACGGCACCGGCGGGCCGCCGCGGGGCATTCGATCGGTGGTCGCCGACCTCGCGACCGGAGTCGGTCAGGCCGCACGAACCCCCGGGATGCGGGCAGCGCTCGGGTCGTTGGCTCTGGTGGCCGGCGGTGTGCTGCCGATGCTGTATCTGTGCCTGCCGTTGGCGGTCCGCGAGCGACAATGGGGCGTCACCGCGGCCGGCACGATCGAGAGTTGCTGGATCGTCGGCACCCTCGCCGTGACCTTGGTGGTAGCCAAGGTCGGGGTGCACCACCGGACCGGGCTGATGATCGTCCTCGGGCCGCTGGTCGCCGCTGTCGGCGTGACGCTGATCGCGGTGGCGCCGACGGTGCCGATCGCCGGCGTCGGAGCGGTGCTGATGGGCGTCGGCACGGCGGTCTACACCGGCCACCTGTCGCCGCTGTTCCTGGTCTGGACACCCCCGGCGCTGACCGCGAGATTCCAATCCCTGTTCGGAATCGTGCAGGCCGCGCCGATGCTGGTGATGAATCCGTTCTTCGGCCTCGCGGCAACGGCGGTGAATGCAACCGCTGCCCTGGCGGCAGCCGCCGTCAGCTGCCTGGCGGCGAGTGCGGTAGCGCTGAGCAGCGCTCGGCTGCGGACCAGTGACGCGACGGTCGGAACGGCGTGATGCCGCCGACGGCGCGCGCAAATTCTATCTACCCGGCGAACTCCGTTCCTACGTTGTAACATCCGGCATACGCTGATGGAAGCGACCCACGTCGTGGTGGTGTTCGATGCCGGTGTCACGGTGGGGTCAGGCGTCCGGAGACGGACGTTTCAATTGACTGCAACGAAGGAGTTGTGATGGGGCCCATCCCTTCGACACCGCTGCCCGGAAACGCCGTCTCACGGCGCCGTTTCCTGAGCGCGCTCGGAATCAGTGCCGCCGCGATCGGGAGCACGTCGGTGCTGTCTGCCTGTGGCGGCGGCAGCAGTGGTCTGTCCGGAGACGAAGGCGGCAGCGGCGGCGGCAAGAAGGCCACGCTGAACGTCTGGTACCACCAGTACGGCGAGGCCGGCACCCAGCAAGCCGTCGAACGCTATGCCAAGGAATTCCCCGACGCCACCGTCAAGGTGCAGTGGACGCCCGGCGACTACACCTCCAAGGTCAACAGCGGGCTGCTGTCCAACAACGGTCCGGACAGCTTCGAGGGAACGCCGAATCTGCAACAGGTGAAGGCAGATCAGATCGTCCCGCTGGACGACATCCTGGCCGATGTGAAGTCCGACTACACAGAGGCCGACATCAAGTCGATCACCGTCGAGGGCAAGATGTACGGCGCCCGGATCGTCGACGACTGTACGTTGATCTACTACCGCAAGTCGATGCTGGACAAGGCCGGGGTGAAGCCGCCGACGACGCTGGACGAGCTGGTGGCGGCGGCCAAGGAGCTGACCACCAAGGACGTCAAGGGCCTGTTCATCGGCAATGACGCGGGCGCGACGCCGGCCTTCGGCGGCGGTTCGATGCTCGGACCGGTGCTGTGGTCGGTCGGGCAGAACTATCTGACCGACGACAACAAGATCAACTTCACCGGCGACAACGTGGCCAAGGCAATGATGAAGCTCCGCAAACTGGTCACCGACAAGTCCATCCTGCTCGGCGCACCGACCGACTATTGGGACTCCGGATCGTTCACCCAGGGTCTGTGTGCCATGCAGTACACCGGTCTGTGGGCGATGCCGATCATCCAGAAGGCGATCGGTGACGACTTCGGAGTCGTCCCGTTCCCGGCCTTCAGTGACTCGGTAGGCAAACCGTCGACCGCACAGGGTGGCTGGGCGGCGATGGTCAGCAAGAAGTCCAAGAACGTCGAGCTGGCCAAGAAGTATGTGAAGTGGCTGTGGGTGGACAACACCAAGGACCAGGAGGACTACAACCTGTCCTACGGCTTCCATGTCCCACCGCGCAAGAGCCTGGCCGCCAAGGCCAGCAAGCTGCAGTCCGGACCGGCGGCGGAGGCGGTGAAGATCTTCAACGACTACGCGATCGCCGGCGGCACCACCTGGACCACGGAGATGAATACTGCCTGGGGCGATGCGATGACGGCGGTGATCCGCAAGGGCAAGGATCCCGACGCCTCGATCGCCACCGCCGAGAAAGCCGTCCAAAAGATCTTGGACAAGTTGCTGGGGTGAGCCGATGACGACAGCGCAGGCAACGTCGAGCAGCAGCGTCGACGACCCGCGAACAGGGAGCAAGGCCGGTCGGCGGCAGAACCGCGGGATCAGAGGTGTGACGAGTGCGTTCTGGCTGTTCGTCGGCCCCTTCGCGATCGGGTTGTTGATCTTCGTCTACATCCCGATCCTGTGGTCGTTCGGGCTGAGTTTCGCCGACGCACAGAACACGGTCACCCCGTCGAAGTGGGTCGGGCTCAGCAACTACATCGACCTGCTCAAGCCCGGGCCGTTCCTGTCCAGTCTGATCGACTTCTGCATCTTCGCGGTCTTCATCGTGCCGGTGACCTTCGCCGCCGCGCTGGGGTTGGCGGTGTTGCTGAACAAGATCAGATTCGCCAAGGCGTTCTTCCGATCGGTGTTCTTCATTCCGACCGCGTGCTCCTACGTCGTGGCGTCGATGGTGTGGAAGCTGTCGATCTTCAACGGGGTCCGGTTCGGTCTGGCCAACACCGTGCTCGGCTGGTTCGGGGTGGACAATATCGCCTGGCTGGCCACCCCCAGCCCGCCGCTGTACTGGGTCGCCATCATCACCGCCCGGCTGTGGCTGCAGATCGGCTTCTACATGATCTTGTTCATTGCCGGCCTGCAGCGGATCCCGAACGAGCTCTACGAGGCTGCGGACGTGGACGGGGCGAAGCGGGGCTGGCAGCAGTTCCGGTTCATCACCTTCCCGCAGTTGCAAGCCACCTCGGTTGCGGTGCTGCTGTTGCTGTTCATCAACGCCTTCCAGGCGTTCGACGAATTCTTCAACCTGATGGGCAACTCCTCGCTCGCCCGGCCGCCGCTGGTCTACCTGTACTACACGGCGATGGGTAGCCAGGACTTCGGCCACGGCAGCGCCGGGGCGGTCATCCTGGCATTGCTGATCGTGCTGGTTTCTCTGGTGCAGGGCAAGATCTTCGGCTTCGGGAAGGCATCGTGAGCGCGCAGACGGAGACGACCCCGACGGGCAAACCGGACACGGTGTCGACCCCGCCGCCGACCCGACGCCGCCGGCCGACCGGTGCACAGATCGCCGGCAGCTTCGTCCGGTATCTGTTGCTCACCGTGGCTGCCGTGCTGTTCCTGATCCCGTTCTATCTGATCGTGCGCAACGGACTGGCCACCGACCAGGAGATCACCTCGCCGGATTGGACGCTGTTCCCTCAGCAGATCCAGTGGGGCAACTTCGCCGAGCTGTTCACCGACAAGGCGGTCAACATCCTCGGCGGGCTGAAGATCTCCGCGATCGTCGCCGTGCTGCAGACCGCCGGGATGCTGTTGCTCAGCTCGCTGGCCGGCTACGGACTGGCCCGGATCCCGTACAAGCATGCGAACAAGATCTTCTACGCCACTTTGGTGACGTTGATGATCCCGGCAGCGGTCACGTTCATCCCGACGTTCTTGATCGTGTCGCAGTTCCGCTGGGTGAACACGTTGCAGGGCATCATCGTGCCGACGCTGTTCAGCGGCTTCACCACGTTCCTGTTCCGGCAGTACTTCCTGAACTTCCCCAAGGAACTGGAGGAATCGGCCCGGGTGGACGGGCTGGGCTGGTTCCGTGCCTATTGGACGATCGTGGTGCCCAACTCGCTGGCGTTCTTCTCCGCGATCGCGGTGATCACCTTCATCAACAGCTGGAACGCCTTCCTGTGGCCGCTGGTGATCGGTCAGGATTCGTCGATGTGGACCGTGCAGGTCGGGTTGTCCACCCTGATGACCGCGCAGACGATCAACCTGCACGAACTGTTCCTGGCCGCGGCGGTCGCCATCGCACCTCTTGTGCTGGTCTTCCTGTTCCTGCAGCGTTATCTGGTGCAGGGTGTGGCGGAGACCGGCCTCAAGGGGTGAGGGGGCGACGGTGAGTCTCAGTATCCGCAGCGTCGGCGAACCGGTCGGCCCACTGGCCCGGATCTGGACCGCCGAGTGCACCGCCGCGACCGAGTTCAGCTCGATCGCGGCGGTGATCACCGGAATCGGCTGCGTCCGGGTCGACGGCGTCACCACCGTGCACCTCCGGGGGCCGGCGACCCGGGCGGTACGGTTGTCCTGTCCAGCCGGAGCCGAGTACTTCGGCGCCGACCTGAGCATCGGCAGTTACCTGACCGTCGCACCACCGGCGGGATTGACCGAACACCGCGACACGGTGCTGCCGACCAACGTCGACGGACGGCTCCTGCTGGGCGGCGAGGAGTGGGAGATCCCGACGCCGGACACGATGGACGTCTTCGTCGAGCGGCTGGTGCGGGCCGGTCTGATCGCCTGCGACCCGACCGTGCCGGAACTCCTGGCCGGCGTCCGGGTGCGGATCCCGGCTCGGACGGCGCAGCATCGCTTCCACCGCGCCGTCGGCATCTCACAGCGCACGCTGCAGGTGATCGAGCGGACCCGGCAGGCCGCTTCGCTGCTCAGCCGCGGCGTACCGATCATCGACACGGTGGCGATCACCGGCTTCTACGATCAGCCGCAGCTGACCCGGGTGATGGGCCGACTGATCGGCCACACTCCCGCCGAGGTCGCCGCCGGCGGTGTCTTCCTCGACCTCTGAACGCACGGTGCTCTGCCCCGACGGCGTGCCTCCAGTGGCGTCACCGGAGGTGGCGTTTGGATACAAGACAGGACGAACAGCGCCGACCTACGCTCCGGCCATGATGAAGCTTGTCGAATCCACCTATCTTTCGTTGGACGGCAGGGTATCGGGGGAGCAGTTCTGGGCCGCGCAGAGCCAGTTCCGCGATGATCGCCATGTCGCCTACGCCGCCGACCTGCTCGATTCCGCGACCGCCCTGGTGTTGGGTCGGATGACGTATGAGGTCTTCGCCGCGACCTGGCCGGGCCAGACCGGCGTCCTGGCCGACAAGATCAACCCACTCCCCAAACACATCGCCACCAGGTCGCTCAGCGGCGACCTGGACTGGAACGGTCACGCGATCGCCGGCGACGGCGTCGAGGCCGTCGCGAAGCTGAAGCAGGACGGCGACGGAACGCTGCTCAAGTACGGCACCGGTCCGTTCAGCCGATCACTTCTCGAGGCCGGGCAGATCGACGAACTCCACCTGTGGATCTATCCGTTCATCGCCGGCGCGGGGGACGAACTGCTGCCGGGCATCGGCACCACCCGGCTCGATCTGGCGCGGGTGACCGAGATCGGCAACGGCGCCGTCGTCAACGTGTACACCCCGGCAGCACCGGCGGCCGGGTGATCATCCGGAACCGTTGCCACCTGCGAGGTTCCCGACTACCGCGCGCGGGTCGGCGGTGGCGTGCCGACTGAACCCTTCGGGGCGGCACCGAGCGCGACGACGGTGATCGCCGAGCCGAGCATCATCACCCCGACCAGCCAGAGAGCGGCGTTCTCCGAACCGGTCGCATCGGTCAACGCACCGGTCACGTACGGGGCGACGAAGCCGGCCAGATTGCCCAGCGAGTTGATCAAGGCGATCCCGCCGGCCGCCGCGGTTCCGGTCAGGAAGACGCTGGGCAGCGGCCAGAACACCGGCAGTGCGGCGAAGATCCCGATCGCGGTCAGGGCCACCGCGACCATCACCGCGAACGGCGACTGCAGGTAGAGCGCGACCGGGATGGTGACCGCGCCGAGCAGCGCCGCGCCGGCGGTGTGCCAGACCCGTTCGTTCTTGGCATCGGAATGCCGACTCCACAACACCATCGCCACGACACCAACCAGATAAGGGATTCCGGTGATCATGCCGGTCTGGAACAGCGAGAACGAGGTTCCGAACCGTTTCGAGAAGCCCTCGACGATCCCGGGCAGGAAGAAGCCCAACGCGTACAGCCCGTAGACCACGCCGAAGTAGACGAACGACAACGCCAGCACTCGCGGACTGGTCAGCGAGCGGCGCAACGACCAGCCGTACTGGTGACTGGTCTGATCGGCCTCGGCGGCCATCTCCGCGGTCAGCCAGCCGCGCTCCTGCTCGGTGAGCCAGCGGGCCTCGGACGGTCGATCGGTCAGGTAGAACCAGCAGATCACGCCCAGGATGACGGCGGGCAGACCCTCCAGCAGGAAGGTCAGCCGCCAGCCCGCCATCCCGAACAGGCCGTCGGCGTACTCCAGGATGGCGCCGGAGATCGGTGAGCCGAGGGCCGACGACAGCGGAATGGCGATCAGGAACAGACCGGTCACCCGGGCCCGCTCCCGACGCGGGAACCAGTAGGTGAGGAACAAGATCATTCCCGGGAAGAAGCCTGCCTCGGCGATGCCGAGCAGCACCCGCAGCGCATACAGCCAGCCGACGTTGGGCACGAACGACATGGCCGCTGCCACGATCCCCCAGGAGACCAGGATCCGGGCGATCCACCGGCGGGCGCCGATCCGGTGCAGCAACAGGTTGCTCGGCACCTCGAAGATCAGATAGCCGATGAAGAACAGTCCGGAGGCCAGCCCGAACATCGTCGCGGTCAGCTTGAGGTCGTCACTCATGGTGAGCCGGGCGAAGCCGATGTTGGTGCGATCGAGATAGTTGACGAAATAGAGCAGACCCATGAACGGGACCAGTCGGAGGGCGACCTTGCGGGTCACCCGGCGGCCGAGTTCGTCGTCGACGGGTGGCGTCTGTGCTGCGGACATCATCGTCTGCTTTCTGCCGGACTCAACGTGCTGTCTGGTGTCGTGCCAGGTCACGGTAGCGTCTGGGGCAGTTCTGGTCACGGACCCAACGACGAGGAAGGCACAGCCGATGTCAGCCGAGCTGCCCGATCTCCTCACCGGACATTTCCCGTCCGGGCTGCCGATCGGAAACGACTGGGTGTCGACGCCGTCGACCGAGCCGGTCCGGTTTCCCTACGACGGTTCCACCGTCGGCTCCGCGCCGGTCGGCGACGTGGCGCTGGCCCGCCGGTCGATCGACGAGTCGCTCGCGGTCCGCGGCGAGCTGGCGCGGTTGCCGTCGCACGTCCGGCGGTCGGCGTTGCAGGAGACGCACCGGCAGCTGACCGAGCGGCGCACCGAACTGGAGGATCTGCTGATCCTGGAGACCGGTAAGCCGCGGGTGGACTGCCGGGTCGAGGTGGATCGGACGTTGCTCACCTGGCAGACCGCCGCCGAGGAGGTCGCCCGGCTGCACGGCGAAACGGTCCCGTTGGATCTGTTGCCCAGTGGCGACGGTCTGGTCGGCTTCTGGACCCGGCGACCGATCGGCGTGGTGGTCGGCATCGCCGGCTTCAACTATCCGCTGCTGTTGGCGTCGCACAAGCTGGCGCCCGGGCTGGCGGCCGGTTGTCCGGTGATCATCAAACCTGCACCTCAGACACCGCTGTCGACCTTGTGGATGGTGCATCTGGCCAGGGAGGCCCTGGCCGAGGCCGGCGGACCGCGGGCGGGCATCCAGCTGATCACTGGTGATGCCGCGGTGGGCGCTGCGCTGACCACCGACCGGCGGATCGGTGCGGTGTCCTTCACCGGTTCGGCAGCGGTCGGCCACCGGATCGCTCAGGATGCGGCACCGACCAAGGTGCTGCTCGAGCTCGGGTCCAACGCTGCCCTGGTGGTCGCCGCGGATGCCGATCTGGACGCCGCCGCCGACGCCGTCGTCCGCGGCGGCTACTACGCCTCCGGTCAGGCCTGCATCAGTGTGCAGCGGCTGATCGTCGTGGAGTCGGTCCGGGACGCGTTTCTGCAGCGACTCTCGGACCGCCTCTCCGACGTCGTCACCGGCGACCCCCGGGACCCTGCGACCAGGGTGTCGACCTTGATCAACTCGGCCGGCACCGAGCGGGTGCTGGCCTGGATCGAGGAAGCGGTTGCCGGCGGCGGCACGTTGGTGAGTGGCGGCCGGACGGTGAGCAACGAGGTGATCGAGCCGACCGTGTTGCTCGACGTGCCGTCCGGCCTGCCGGCCTGGGACGAGGAGATCTTCGGACCGGTGGTCGTCGTCCGCACCGTGCCCGATCTGGACACAGGCCTGGAGTTGGTGAACGCGACCCGCTACGGGCTGCACGCCAGCGTCTACACCGAATCGCTGGCGGCGGCGTTCGCCGCGATCGACCGGCTGGAGGTCGGTGGTGTGGTGATCAACGAGGTGCCCGGGTTCCGGTCCGACGTGATGCCGTACGGCGGGGTGAAGGACTCCGGCGTCGGTCGGGAGGGCCCGCGGTTCGCGATCGAGGAGTTGACGGTGACCCGGATGGCCGTGATCAGACCGACGGCGACGAAAGGAAGTTGATCATGAACGCTGATCAGGACACCGATTACGGCAACCTGTTCCGGCTGGACCGACGCCGAGCGCTGGTGATCGGGGCCGGCAGCGGCATCGGCCGGGAGAGCGCACTGGCCTTGGCCGCGCACGGTGCGGAGGTGATCTGCGCCGATCGCGATCTGGCCGCGGCCGAGCAGACCGCCGAGCATTCCCTGACCCTGTCGACGGGCGGCGCCGCGGTGACCGCCCGCCGGCTGGACGTCCTTGATCAACAGGCCATCGAGACGGCGGCCGCCGAGCTCGGCGAGATCGATGTCGTGGTCTTCACCGCCGCCACCAACGTCCGCAAGCGGCTGCTGGACTACTCGAGCGAGGAGTTCGACCGGGTCGTGTCGCTCAACCTGCGGTCGGCGTTCGATCTGATCCGGGCCTTCGCCCCGGGGATGGCCGAGCGTGGTCGCGGATCGATGATCGGCTTCACCTCGATCCGAGCGGTCGCGGTCGAGCCCGGCCAGGGTGTGTACGCCGCCACCAAGGCCGGGCTGCTGCAGCTGATGCGGACCGCTGCCGCCGAGCTCGGCCCGTCCGGTGTGCGGTTCAACGTGATCGGACCCGGGGTGGTCGAGACGCCGCTGACCACCCAGATCCGCAACGATCCGGACTGGTATCGGGCCTATGCGGAGAAGAGTGCCCTCGGCCGCTGGTCGAAACCGTCCGAACTGGCCGGTGCCGTGGTCTATCTGGCCTCCGACGCGTCGAGCTTCGTGACCGGCAGTCAACTGATGGTCGACGGCGGCTGGACTGCCGTCGACGGCCGCTACACCCCACCCCGCTGACCCGTCAGTTCCTCCCCGACACACCGGGCGTGTCGGGGAGGAACTGACGGGTCGGCGGGTTGTCAGGGGGTTGGGAGTTGGCCGATGCGGATCCGGTTGCCGAAGGGGTCGCGGATGCCGAAGTCGATGCCGTAGTTCTGCTTGGTCGGGCCGTCGGTGATCTCCACTCCTTTGCTGACCAGGTTGTCGTGGGCGGCCTGCGCGTCGTCAGTGGTGAAGATCAGCCAGCCGCCCATCGCGCCCTTGGTGAGCAGATCACGGACCTGGGTTGCGGTCTGCTCGTCCATCGCCGGCGCGCCCGGACGCTCCAGCAGGATCTGCCGTTCCGGGTGGCCGGGCACCTGCACCGTGAGCCAGCGCATGAAGCCGAGGTCGATGTCGTTGCCGACCTCGAGGCCGAGTTTGGTGGTGTAGAAATCGAGGGCCTCGTCCTGGTCGAGGACGAAGATCTGGGACTGGCTGACGGAGTTCAGGTTCATGACCGAGAATCTAGAGCCCGCTGCCGTGGTTCGCTTATCCGAAACTGCTCACTTCTCCGCGCTGCGGTGCGGCCGGGTCCAGGACATCACGAAGCAGCCCGGCACGTCGGGCACCGGTCCGCGACGCCGATGATCGCTGGGCGTCTCGCCGACGATCCTGGTGAAGGTGCGGCTGAAGGTGCCGAGGCTGGAGAAGCCGACGGCGAAGCAGATCTCGGTCACCGACAGCTCGGTGCCGCGCAGCAGGAACATGGCTCGCTCCACCCGTCTGCGTTGCAGATAGCGGTGCGGGGTCTCACCGAAGGTGGCCGCGAAGGTCCGGATGAAATGCGCCGCGGAGATGTGCGCGATCGCTGCCAGGGCAGGGATGTCGAGCGGTTCGGCATAGGTCCGGTCCATCGCGTCCCGGGCCCGGAGCAGCCGCCGGTTCTGATCTTCGCTTGCCGTGATCATGATCACCGACCGGCGGAAGCAGGGTTCGCCAGCGGCCGGGAGTGCCAGGCGTGTGCGGTGTCGAATCCGATCCGGTGGTAGACCGATCGGGCCACGGTGTTGTCGCTGTACATCCCGAGGGTGCAGACGTCGGAATCGATCAGCGCCCAACGCACCAGGCCGGTCGATATCGCGGCGCCGAGACCCCGCCCGCGGTGTGCGGTGTGGGTGACGATGCCGGCCAGATGGGGTACGCCGGTGGCCTCGCGTTCGGAGCCGCCGACCGCGACCAATGCGCCGGAGGTATCCCGGATCCCCAACCAGTGCACGACATGGCCGGTCCCGGCGGTGGTCCACAGTCGGTGGTTGTGGGCAGCGGAGAAGTCGTTGATCTCGGCGGCGTCCGCTGCGTCGTCCAGGATGATCAACCGGTCCTCGGCGGCCAGTCGGGGCGGCTCGGTGGTGGTCCACATCCACTCCCAGTCACCACCCGGCTGCAGCGCGAAGACCCGGTGCGCCAGGGCGCCGTGCCGGGCGTCGACGGTGAGCGTACGGGCATCGACCCGAGCCAGCAGATCGCTGCCCCGCAACGCGATCAGCGCGTCGTGGAACCGTTCGGCCACGTCCTCGGCGGCCGCCGTCGGCAGCGGCAGGATCCAGAAGCCGCGGCGTTCACCGGTCCGTTCGACGATCGCGATGTCGCCGTGCATCCACAGCTCCGGCAGACGGCCGTCCGGGTCGGTCTCCGGGACGCCCCAGCGGATCCACGGATCGCCGCCGGACCGGTCGAGCAGGTCGGCGTGGGAGGCAAGGCGTTGCACAGCTCAGGCGACCCACTTGGGTGCCGGGGTCGGCGCTTCGCCGAGCAACTCCAGCAGCCGCTGCGGATCGGACTCGATCTGCAGCGCCTCCCGATACTGCGGCTTCAGGAAGCCCTCGTCGACCATGTGGTCCAGTAGCGGCAGCAGCCGGGCGTAGAAGCCGGCGACGTCGAGCAGCCCGATCGGCTTGTCGTGCAGCCCGAGCTGGGACCAGGTCCACACCTCGAACAGTTCCTCCAGGGTCCCGGCACCACCGGGCAGCGCGATGAACGCATCGGCGAGCTCGGCCATCTTGGCCTTCCGCTGGTGCATGTCGGCGACCTCGTACAGCTCGGTCAGCCCGCGATGGGCGATCTCCCGGTCGACCAGTTGCTGGGGGATCACCCCGTACACCTCGCCGCCGGCTGCCAATGCCGCGTCCGCGATCACGCCCATGGTGCCGACGGTCGCGCCGCCGTACACCAGTCCGATCCCGCGGGAGGCGAACAGTTCACCCAGCCCGGCAGCAGCATCGGCGTAGACCGGCACCCGGCCCGGTGATGAACCACAGAAGACACAGATCCGCACGCGCCAACGGTACCGAGCACCGACGCCCTCGATCGAGTGCCCCCAACCGGCACCCGAGGTTGTCAGAACGCCGTTTCGCAAGAAGCCAGACGACGCTCTGACAACGGGTGCGGTGGATCAGGCCTTGACGAAGGTCAGCAGGGCCTTGTTCACCTCGTCGGCGTGGGTCCAGAGCAGACCGTGTGGCGCGTCGGCGATCTCGACGTACTCCGCGTCCGGCAGCAACTGGTGGAAGCGGCGGCCGGTGGCGTCGATCGGCAGGATGTTGTCGGCGGTGCCGTGCAGGATCAACACCGGCTTCCCACTGGCCTTGACCGCCTCGACGTCGGCCCGGAAGTCCTCGATCCAGGTCGGCACCACGGCATAGGCGGCGACCGGGGCGGAGCGAGTGGCGGTGTTCCAGTTGGCGGTCACGACCTGTTCGCTGATTCGGCTGCCCAGGTTCTGATCGAGGTTGTAGAAGTTCTTGTAGAAGTCGGTGAACCAGGCGTAGCGGTCGGTGCGAGCGGCGTCGACGATGCCGTCGAAGACGTCCTGCGGAACTCCCTCGGGATTGTCGTCACGCTGGACCAGGAACGGTTCCAGCGAAGCCAGGAAGGCGAGCTTGGCGACCCGCTGATGCCCGTGATTGTGCACATAGCGGGCCAGTTCGCCGGTCCCCATCGAGAAGCCGGCCAGGATGACGTCGTTCAGATCGAGGGTCTCCAACACGGTGTTCAGGTCGGCGGCGAAGGTGTCGTAGTCGTAGCCGTCGTTGGCCTTGCTGGACTGGCCGAATCCGCGCCGGTCGTAGGTGATCACGCGATAACCGGCCTCGAGCAGTGCCCGGGTCTGCAGCTCCCAGCTGTGGCCGTCCAGCGGGTAGCCGTGGACCAGCACGACCGGCTGGCCGGCACCCTGATCCTCGTAGTAGAGCTCGATCGGTGTGCTGTTCTGCGTCCCGACGGTGATGGTTGCCACGATGATTCCTCTCAGATGGAGAACGGACGTTCTCAGGTCTTGTTGCTAGAGTAGAGAACGCACGTTCTCAACGCAAGAGGTGAAACCCGAATGATTGATGACGACCCGGTGCGCTCCGGTCTGGTGGCTGCTGCCGATCGGCTGTTCTATGCCCGCGGGGTGCAGGCGGTCGGCATGGACGCCGTACGGAGTGAGGCCGGCGTCTCGCTGAAGCGGATGTACAACCTGTTCCCGTCCAAGGACGATCTGGTGGTGGCGGTGTTGGCCCATCGCAGTCGGATCTGGGACGACGGCATCGCCGCCGCGGCCGAGGGGCTCACCGAACCGCAGGACCGGATCCTGGCGATCTTCGACTTCCTGGCCGACTGGTTCACCCAGTCCGACTTCCGCGGCTGCGCCTTCATCAACGTGTACGGCGAACTCGGGCCGAACTCGTCCAAGGCGGCCGCGGCGGTCGAGCGGCAGAAGCGCGCCTTCGCCGACTACGTCGCGGCACTGGTGCGCGAGGCGGACCTGCCTGCCGACCTGGCTCCGCAGATCGTGCTGCTGGCCGAGGGCGCGCAGACCACCGCAGCGATCCTGGATGATCCGGCGGCCGCCGGCCAGGGGAGGAGAGCCGCTGAGACCCTGCTGGGAGCCGCCGCCGCCGCGTGATCTTGGCCCCTGGCGGCTGGCCGGAGTAGGGTGACCGAGTCCGGGTTGAAACGAATCAATATGCAACCGACCGTGGACGCCCGGACCGGACATCGTTGTCGTACAGGGGAGCCAGGCGGATGAGTGATCAGGGCCGGATCGACATCGACGCTGCCGTTCAGGAGGCCGGCGGTGGGCCGGCGGCCGGGCAGCCGGACACCGGCGGGGTCAGTCGCCAGCAATGGAAATGGACCATCCTGGCCGGAATGGCGTCCTACCTGGACGCCGGTTCGATCGTCGCACTCGGCTCCGGGCTGGCACTGTTCAAGGCCGAACTCGGCCTCAGCAGCGGGGCGGTCGGTGTGCTGGCAGCGATCGGCCCGAACGCCATCGGCTGCGCGATCGGCGCGCTGATCGGCGGCCGGCTGGGCGACGTCCTGGGCCGCAAGCGGATCTACCAGTGGGACCTGTTGGTCTACGCCCTGGGCATCCTGCTGATCGCCTTCTCGATCAACCCGGCGATGCTCTTCATCGGCACCTTCATCGTCGGTGTCACGGTCGGCGCCGACGTCCCGACCTCGCTGGCCCTGGTCGGCGAACTGTCGCCGGCCAAGGCCCGCGGCAAGCTGCTCGGTTTCAGCCAGATCGCCTGGAACTGCGGTCCGGCGATCGTGCTGATCCTGGCGTTGGCGCTGTCCTCCACCGGGCTGATCGGGATCCGGATCGTCTTCTTCCACCTCGCCGCGGTGGCGTTGCTGACCTGGTTCCTGCGCCGGGGGATGACCGAGTCGCTGCGCTGGACGACCGCCCGGGCGGCCAACGCCGTACGACCTCGGATCCGGCAGCTGTTCCAGGGCGCCAACCTGCGCGGCCTCGGTTGGACCACCGGCATCTACCTGTTCTGGAACATCGCCGCCGGTACCTCCGGGATCTTCACCCCGTACATGGTCAGCACACTGGGCGGCGGCGGTCAGGCGGTCAGCGTCGGCCTCTCGCTGGCCGGCTTCGTGATCGGCATCCTGGCCACGCTCCTCATCTTCATGCCGCTGTTCGACCGCTCGTTCGGCAGCCGCAAGGTGCTCTGGGCGATCGGCGCGATCATGCAGATCCTCGGTTGGGGGATCTTCATCGTGCTGCCGTTCAGCATCCCGACGGTGATCTTCAACGCCTTCATGGCCGGTGTCGGCGGGGCGTTGGCCGGCGAGGCGGTCTACAAGATCTTCTCCCAGGAACTCTTCCCGACCATGCTGCGTGGTACGGCGCAGGGCTTCACCTTCAGCCTGGCCCGGCTCTGCCTCGGCATCTGGAGCCTGTTCCTGCCGACGCTGACCGAAACGAGTTTCACCCTGGCCGGCGGTCTGCTCACGCTGTTCCTGGCGATCAGCGGGGTGATCGGCTTCTTCTTCATGCCGCACACCGTCGGGAAGACACTGGAGGAGATCGAAGGCGAACGCGGCACCGCCTGAGCCCGGATGCGCTGACGTTTTGCGTATTGCAAGGGCATAACGCATCAAATTCGCCCTCGGTGTCGCTGCCGCGAAGTCGTATGGTGATCAACTATGTTGTGGTCTCGACGTTGCCTCCGCAGCCTTCCCCCTTCCCGAGGAGACGATGTGGCCGAGCCCTGGCCTGCCGTAGATCGCGACCGCCCGACCGGGCGTCGGTCAGATAACAGTCGTACCCGCCGTCAGATCCGCACTCGCTGGTTGACCGGCATCGCCGGATTGCTGACCGTTGCCGCGGTCAGCGGGTGTGGGCAGCTACCCTCCGACATGGCCGCCGAACCGCAAGCCAAGTCGTCCAGCAGCGCCAGCAGCCGGCCGACGGCGGCGTCGCCCAGTTCCTCGGCGTCGGCGGACCGCAGTGCGACCGCGAAACAGTCCGCCAAGGCCAGTGCCAAGCCGAGCGCGCGCACCAAGCCGGCGGCGAAGACGTCCAGCACGCCGTCGGCCCGGGCCACCTCCAAGGCCAGCAGCACGCCGAAGAAGTCAGCAGAGCCCAAGGCGATCCCGGCCGGCAAGACGCTGTTCGCACCCGGTGACGACGGCAAGCAGGTCCGCGAGGTGCAGGCCAGGCTGAAGCAGATCGACTGGTTCAGCGGCTCCCTCACCGACCACTACGGCCCGACCACCACCGCCGCGGTGAAGGGCTTCCAGGACAAGCGCAACCTGACCGTCACCGGTACCGTCGACGAGACGACCTGGTCCAAGCTGACTCAGATGACCGAGGAGCCGACCGCCACGGAGTTGAAGAACGCCGAACCGGCGGGCAAGGCGATCATGAAGGCCGGCCAGACCAGTGACAAGATCAAGGAGCTCCAGGCGCGGCTGGCCCAGCTGGACTGGTTCTCCGAGAAGGTCACCGGCTACTACGGAAGTGTCACATCGCAAGCAGTACAGGGATTCCAGGCCAAGCGTGGCCTGGAAGCGACCGGCGATGTCGATCAGAAGACCTGGTCCTCGCTGACCGGGATGACCGACCAGCCGACCAAGGCCGAGCTGTCCGGATCCGATTCGTCCTCCGACGGTGGCAGCACCGCAGGGCTTGACGACCGCTGCATGACCGGTCGAGCGATCTGCATCAACAAGTCCACCAGCCAACTGACCTGGGTGGTCGACGGCAAGCCGCAGCTGCACTTCGACGTCCGCTTCGGAGCCGACACCACACCGACCCGGGAGGGTGCGTTCAGCGTCGGTTGGAAGGCCGAGGACTGGGAGTCGACGCTGTATCACTCCAAGATGCCGTACTCGATGTTCTTCTCCGGCGGCCAGGCGGTGCACTACTCGTCCGACTTCGCAGCTCGCGGCTACGCCGGCGCCTCACACGGCTGCGTCAACGTCCGCGATCTGGAGGGCATCAAGTCGCTCTTCAGCCAGGCCCAGGTCGGCGACAAGGTGATCGTCTACCGCAGCTG
Organism: Microlunatus soli; assembly: GCF_900105385.1. Taxonomy (NCBI): domain Bacteria; kingdom Bacillati; phylum Actinomycetota; class Actinomycetes; order Propionibacteriales; family Propionibacteriaceae; genus Microlunatus; species Microlunatus soli. The sequence continues at coordinate 3,223,914 of NZ_LT629772.1, forward strand.
AGATCGGGACGGCACCATCGATGATCGACAGCCGGGTGGGGTACGGCGAGAAGCAGGCGTAGCTTGGGAAAGATGAGCCAGACAGAGCAGGCACCGTCGACGAATCGACTCGGCTTCGGGTCGCAGTTCAGCACGCATCTGATCAGCGCACGGTACGCCGACGGCGCGTGGTCGGCGGCCGCCCTGCAGGACTTCGCGGACCTGACCATGTCGCCGGCGATGATGGCGGTGCACTACGGGCAGGCGATCTTCGAAGGCCTGAAGGCGTTCCGGGCCGACGAGCAGACGGTGTTGATCTTCCGGGCGGCCGACTGCGCGCGGCGGTTCGATCGCAGCGCGACCCGGATGGGAATGCCGCCGTTGCCGGCCGGGATGTTCGTCGATGCGGTGACCCGACTCGTCGGGGCCGACGCCGCCGAGGTGCCGTCGGATGAGGGCAGCTCGCTCTACCTGCGTCCGGTGATGTTCGCCGACGAGACGTCGCTGGCTGTGCGATCGTCGACGGAGTTCCGGTTCCTGGCGATGGCCTCACCGGTCGACAGCTTCTTCGCCTCCGGACGGGCGATGATCGACGCCTTCGCCCAACGCAGCCAGATCCGGGCCGCACTCGGTGGCACCGGCGACGTGAAGTGCGCCGGAAACTATGCCGGTGCGATGGCAGCGAAGTCCGACGCCATCGCCCGCGGCTGCGATGAGGTGCTCTGGCTGGATGCCGTCGACCATCGCTACATCGAAGAGTTCGGTGCGATGAACTGCTTTGTGGTCAAGGGATCCGGAGCCGACGCAGAGTTGATCACGCCACCGCTGACCGGCACCATCCTGGCCGGTCACACCCGGGCGACGGTGATCAAACTGGCCCAGCGGCGCGGTATCAAGATCAGCGAGCAACCGATTGCACTGGCCGACGTGATGGCGGCCGACTCGTCGATCACCGAGGTGTTCGCCTGCGGAACCGCAGCCGGCGTCGCGCCGATCCGGACGATCGTCACCGATTCCGGCGAATCCCGCACGATCGGCCATCAGCCCGGACCGGTCACCGCCGCCCTGGCCGCCGACTACACCGCCGTTGTGCACGGCGACCTGGACGCCGAACCCGACTGGATCATCCGCATCACCCACTGACCGCCCTGCCACCCCTCCGCCCTGCCACCCCTCCGCCCTGCCACCCCTCCGCCCTGCCACCCCTCCGCCGCACCGCTTCCGTACCCTCGCACCGTGTACACGCGGTGCGAGGGACTGTCAGGCGAACGGTGTAAGTGGCGTTTTCATTAGCGGTCCTCGGCGGCTGGCATGCGGTCGGCGAAGGTGATGGCGAAGGCGTTCAGTGCTGGTTTCCAGCGCATGCCCCATCGTGTCTGACCGGTGCCTTTGGGGTCCAGGCTCCGGGTGACCAGATACAGGGTTTTCATCGCGGCTTGCTCGTTGGGGAAGTGGCCCCGGGCTCGGACAGCACGTCGGTAGCGGGCGTTCAACGACTCGATCGCGTTCGTACTGCAGATGACTTTGCGGATCTCGACGTCGTAGTCCAGGAACGGGATGAACTCTTCCCAGGCATCGGCCCAGAGCCGCTTGATCGCGGGGTAGGCCCGACCCCACTTGTCGGCGAACTCCTCATAACAGCGGCGGGCCTGGTCCGGTGTGGGTGCGGTGTAGATCGGTTTCAGATCGATGCTGATCCTGTCCCAGTACTTGCGGGAGGCATACCGGAACGTGTTGCGGATCAGATGGATGATGCAAGTTTGGACCGTGGCCAACGGAAACACCGCGTTGACACTGTCGGGCAGGCCTTTCAGTCCGTCGCAGACGACGAAGAACACGTCCCGGACACCGCGGTTCTTCAACTCGGTGAGCACGGCCAGCCAGAACTTGGCTGACTCACCGTCCCCGTCACCGGCCCACATGCCGAGGATGTCTTTGTGACCGTCCAGATCGACCCCGATCGCGGCATAGATCGGGCGGTTGCGGACCTGCCCGTCACGGATCTTGACCATGATCGCGTCGATGAACACCGCGGCGTAGACGCGTTCCAGGGGTCGTTGCCACCAGGACTGCATCTCCTCGATCACCCGATCGGTGATCTTCGACACCGTGTCCTTGGACACTGAGGCGCCGTAGACGTCGGCGAAATGAGCCGAGATCTCACCGGTGGTCAACCCTTTGGCATACAGCGACAACACGATCTCGTCGACCTCGGTCAACCGACGCTGCCGCTTCTTCACCAACTGAGGTTCGAAGGATCCATCCCGATCTCTGGGCACGTCGATCCGGACTTCGCCGGCGTTATCAGTCAGGACCGTCTTGGATCGTTTCCCGTTGCGGGAGTTGCCCCGGTTACGGCCCTCCGGGGCGTGTTTGTCATAGCCCAGATGGTCGTTGATCTCCTCGTCCAGGGCCGTTTCGATCACGGTCTTGGTCAAGGCCTTGAGCAGCCCGTCCGGGCCGGTCAACGCCACACCGGAGTCCCGGGCCTGGCGGACCAGGCCCTCGACCACGGCGATCTCTTCGGCAGACAACTCCCGCTGCCGATCAGGAGCCGGCTCGATCGGCTCAGGTGAAGGCGGGTTCACACCCACCAGTGTGTCCGACATCTTGATGACTCCTCCTTGCCCAACAGGGCGGTAGAGCCACTTACACCGTTAAATCGACAGACCCCGGTGCGAAGGTACGCAGCTGGTGCGGAGTGTGGGGCGTGGGGCCAGGGTGACTATCGCTACCCTGGCCGCACCTCCTACGGTGAGCGCAGGACGAGTGAGGAGATTGTCATGGTCGACATCCCGGAGCGGATGAAAGCGGTCATCTGTCATGGCCCGGAGAATTACACCCTGGAAGAGATCGATGTGCCGAAGCCGGGGCCGGGTGAGTTGTTGGTCAGGGTCGAGGCGGTCGGGATCTGTGCCAGTGATTTGAAGTGTTATCACGGGGCGGCGAAGTTCTGGGGTGATGCGAATCGCCCGGCGTGGGCCGAGACCGAGGTGGTGCCGGGGCATGAGTTCGTCGGCATTGTGGTGCAGGGCGATGAGCAGGCCCGGCAGGCTCGGGGGGTCGAGATCGGTGATCGGGTGACGGCGGAGCAGATCGTGCCGTGTTGGGAGTGTCGGTACTGCGTGCGGGGGCAGTACTGGATGTGTGGGCCGCATGACATGCATGGGTTCAAGCGGGCCAATCCCGGGGGCGATGGCGGAGTACATGGTGTATTCGACTGCGGCGTTGGTGCACAAGATCAGCAAGGATCTGCCGCCGGCGCATGCGGCGTTCGTGGAGCCGTTGTCGTGTTCGTTGCATGCGGTGGAACGGGCCAACATCACTTTCGACGACACGGTGGTGGTGGCCGGGGCGGGCCCGATCGGGTTGGGGATGATCGCGGGGGCGAAGGCGAAGAATCCGTTGCGGGTGATCGCGTTGGATGTTGCGCCGAACAAGCTGGAGTTGGCCAAACAGTGTGGGGCCGATCTGACGTTCAACATCGCCGAGACCGATGCGGTGCAGGCGATCAAGGACCTGACCGATGGGTACGGCGCCGATGTCTACATCGAGGGCACCGGTCATCCGTCGGCGGTGCCGCAGGGGCTGAATCTGTTGCGGAAGCTGGGCACCTATGTGGAGTACAGCGTGTTCGGTTCCGATGTGACGGTGGACTGGTCGATCATCTCCGACGACAAGGAGTTGAACGTTCTCGGTGCTCACCTCGGCCCGCATACCTGGCCGGCAGCGATCAAGATGCTCGAGTCCGGTGTGCTGCCGATGGACAAGATCTGCACCCACCAACTCCCGCTGGACAAGTTCCAAGAAGGACTCGACCTCGTCTCCGACGGAGCGAAATCGATCAAGGTCTCACTACTGCCCTGAGGCGACGGTCAGGACGTCGTTGGGTCAGACCTGACGACGTGCTGACGCGTCGGAGCGGCAATCGCGCGACCGAAGATGGCAGTCTGTGTGGCTAAGGAAGACCAAGCCGTCGGCGAATCGGGGCGCCCGCGGTGTGACGCGCAAGGAGGCGTGAATGGTGCAGCCCCGACCCGTGGCGACACGATCGAGACCATCCGCGAGCCCACTCGGTCAGCAGACGACCGGTGACCGGCGGCTCACCCGGCGCGGACTCCTCAGGACAGCCGGGCTGGTCGGCGGCGCAGCGCTGACCGGATCCGCGCTGACCGGATGCGGTATCGGTGGCGCGAAACCCGCACCCAACGGCGCGGCCGCGGTGACCGGCAGCTTCGACTGGCGCAAGGCCGCCGGCAGCACGTTGCACGTGTTGCAGACCCCGCATCCCTACCAACAGTCGTACCAGCCGTTGCTGAAGGAGTTCACCGAGCTGACCGGGATCGAGGTCGTCGTCGATCTCGTCCCAGAGTCGTCCTACTTCACCAAGCTGAACACCGAGCTGGCCGGCGGCTCTGGCAAGCACGACGTCTTCATGCTGGGCGCCTACTTCATCTGGCAGTACGGGCCCCCGCACTGGATCGAGGACCTCAAGCCCTGGCTGGAGAACGACTCCGCCACCAGCGCCGAGTACGACTTCGACGACATCTACGAGGGTCTGCGGAAGGCGACCTCCTGGGACTTCCGACAGGGAAGTCCGCTCGGGACCGGCGGGCAGTGGGCGATCCCGTGGGGTTTTGAGAACAACGTGATCACCTACAACAAGACCTACTTCGACAAGCAGGGGATCAAGCTCCCCGACACGTTCGACAACCTGATCCAACTCGCCAATGATCTGACCAACCGCTCCGAGAACCGGTACGGGATCGCCACCCGCGGATCGAAGTCGTGGGCGACCATCCACCCGGGCTTCATGACGCAGTTCACCCGGGAGGGCGGTAAGGACTACCGCGTCCAGGGCGATCGGCTCGAGGCGGTGATGAACTCGCCGAAAGCCGCCGCGTTCACCGGCAAATGGGTGGATCTGATGCGCACCGCCGGCCCGACCGGGTGGACCAGCTACGACTATCCGCAGGCCACCGGTGATCTTGGTGACGGGGTGGCGATGATGGTCTACGACGCCGACTCCGCGACCTACCCGAAGAACCGAAAGGGAGCGAGCAAGGAGGCCGGGCATCTGGGCTGGTACGCCGGCCCGGCCGGCCCGGACGGCAACTACAAGACCAACCTGTGGACCTGGACGTGGGCGATGAACGCCCAGTCCGAACACAAGCTCGCCGGCTGGCTCTTCATGCAGTGGGTCACCGGCAAACAGTCGATGAGCAAGGCGGTGAAGGGTGGGATGTACGCCGACCCGGTCCGCAAATCGGTGTTCGACGCGGACTTCAAGAAACAGCTCGGCGACTTCCCCGGCTACCTGGAGGCGTTCGAGACGGTGATCGACCAGTCGACGATCCAGTTCACTCCGCAGAAGCAGTTCTTCGCGACCACCGAGGACTGGGCGGTCGCGTTGCAGGACATCTACGGCGGCGACGAGGCGGCCAGCCGGCTGGACAGTCTGGCCAAGGCGAGTACCTCCAAGGTCAACCTGGTTGAGGGGAGTTGATCATGGCTAATCCTTCGACAAGCTCAGGACCCTTGACCGAGGCGACAAGCTCAGGACCCTCGAGCGAAGCGCGCCGCAGGCCGCCGGAGATTCCGGCCTGGCGGCGGAAGCTGTGGCCCTACCTGTTGAGTGTGCCGGCGGTGTTGATCATCATCGGCATCCTGTACCCGTTCGTGTTGGGCGCGATCTACTCCTTCCTGAACTATGCGGCGGTGAACCCCAACCCGAAGTTCGTGGGCTTAAGGAACTTCGGCTCGGTGCTGACCGATCCGACCTTCTGGGGCAGCGTGTTCCTGACCCTGGCCTTCGCCGTCGTCGCCACCGCCGTGGAGACGGTGCTCGGAGTGGCGATCGCCCTGCTGCTGAACAGATCCAGTTTGATCGGGCGGATCTTCGAGCGCGTGTTGATCTTGCCGCTGATGATCGCGCCGGTGATTGCCGGGGTGATCTGGAAGCTGATGTTCAACCCGCAGTTCGGCATCCTGAACCATGTCCTCGGACTGGGGTCGACCTTCGACTGGCTGAGCAAGCAGAACGCGTTCGCCTCGATCGTGTTGGTCGACCTGTGGATCTTCACCCCGTTCGTGGCGATTCTGGTGCTGGCCGGCATCCGGTCACTGCCGAAGGAACCGTTCGAAGCCAGTTCCGTCGACGGCGCGAGCTGGTTCTACATGTTCCGTCGGCTGATGCTGCCGATGATGTGGCCGTACATCCTGGTGGCGGTGATCTTCCGGTTCATGGACAACCTGAAGGTGTTCGACGCGATCTATGTGCTGACCGCCGGCGGCCCCGGGGTCGCTACCCGGACGCTGCAGATCGGCGCCTTCGAGGACTCGATCATCCGCTTCGACTACTCCCGTGGATCGACCTACATGTTCATCCTCTGGATCATCGTGTTCATCACCGCTCGCTACCTGGTGAAGGCGCTGGGCAAGGCCCAGGCGCGAGCCGCCGGATCGGAGTCCTGAGATGGCTGCCCGTGAGCTGCTTCCCGGCCAACGCCGCTTCACGCCTGCCGCCGTCGGTGCCGATCTGGCGATCCTGATCTGGTTCGTCTTCTCGCTGTTCCCGATCCTGTGGATGATCCTGCTCGCGTTGAAGACGCCGGCAGAACAGACCACCACCTACTTCCGGTTCACCCCGACCCTGGAGAACTTCGCCACCGTGCTCAGCCAGCGCGGCACCGACCTGACCAGCGTCGACTACAAGGCAGCGCTCCTGACCAGCGTGCTGAACTGCGCCGGTGCGGTGATCGTCTCGTTGGTGATCGGCATCCCGGCCGCGTATGCCGCCGGCCGCTGGAAATACAAGGGCTCCAACGACCTGATGTTCCAGATGCTGTCGTTCCGATTCGCCCCGGAGCTGATGGTGATCGTGCCGTTGTTCGTGATCTACAACCAGACCGGTCTGTTCGACACCAAGGTCGGGATGATCTGGGTGCTGCAGTTGGTCACGATGCCGTTGGTGGTGTGGATCCTGCGGTCCTATTTCCAGGACATGCCGGCCGATCTGGAGCAGGCCGCGCTGCTGGACGGCTACACCCGCAAACGCGCGTTCGTGATGGTCGCCCTGCCGTTGGTGCGGCCGGGGATCGCTGCGGCCGCGCTGCTGGCGTTCATCTTCGCCTGGAACAACTACGTGTTCCCGTTGATCCTGTCCGATACCAACGCCAGCACGGTGACCGTGGCGATCACCAAGTTCCTCGGCGGTGGCGGGCAGGCCTACTACAACCTCACCGCGGCCGCGGCGGTGATCGGGGCACTGCCGCCGTTGGTGCTGGCGCTGACGATCCAGCGATACCTGGTGCAGGGACTTTCCTTCGGGGCGGTGAAGAGCTGATGGCACGACTGCAGTTGGACGGGCTGACCAAGCACTACGGCAAGACCGTCGGTATCGATGATCTGTCCTTGGACATCGAGGACGGCGAGTTCTTCGTGATCCTGGGCCCGTCGGGAGCCGGCAAGACGACGACGCTGAAGTCGATCGCCGGGCTGGTCGATGTCGATCATGGTTCGGTGCACATCGGCGATGTCGATATGACCTTGGTGGAGCCGTACCACCGCAATGTCGCGATGGCGTTCGAGTCCTATGCGTTGTATCCGCAGAAGACGGTCGCGGAGAATCTGGCGTCGCCGCTGCGGTCCGGCCGAACCGGCCGCTACACCGCGGCCGAGCAGCAGCAGCGGATCGATCAGGTGACGACGGCGTTGGGGATCAATCAACTGCAGGGCAGGTTTCCGCGCGAGTTGTCCAACGGTCAACGGCAGCGCACCGCGCTCGGTCGGGTGCTGGTGCGGCCGGCCGACGTGTACCTGCTGGACGAGCCGTTGTCCCACCTGGACGCCAAGCTGCGGGCCGAGATGCGGGTAGAGCTCAAGCAGCTCGGTTCGATGACCAGCACCACGACGGTCTACGTCACCCACGACTATCAGGAGGCGCTGGCGCTGGCCGACCGGATCGCGGTGATCAAGGAAGGCCGACTGATCCAACTCGGCACCCCGGAACAGATCTGGCGGCAGCCGGCCAACATCTTCGTCGCCCGCTCGCTGGGGCAGCCGGAGATCAACCATTACGACGCCGAATTGGTCGACGGTCGGTTGGTGGTGGCCGGATCGGAGATCGTGGTGCCGGTCGACCCGTCGCTGGGACTGACCACCGGATCCGTTGCCAGACTGGGGATCCGGCCCTGCGACGTGACCGTCCGGTCCAGCGGCGAGGCAACGCCCGACGGTGCTGTGGTGCTGTCCGGCAGGGTGGTGCTGGCCGAACGACTCGGGCGGCAGATCGAGTTGACCGTCGACATCGGCGGCTCCTGGCTGATCGCGCTGACCGGTGGTGCTGGCGTCGTCGACGAAGGAGCCGAGGTGACGGTGACACTGCCGGCCACCGACGTCCACGTGTTCTCCGCCGACGGTGCGGTGGACGAGGCGGCCCGGCTCGGCAGTGCCGCGGGTGTTGATCAACAATCACGATCTGGGGGACAGCGATGAGCACCGGCACCGGACTCGGCGGCGCGACGGCGCAGCCGCTGACCTTGAGCAAGCTGGACAAGGTCTACTCCAGCCGCGGCCGGGAGAGCTTCCACGCGGTGAAGGCGATGGACCTGGCCGTCCAGCCCGGCGAGTTGATCGCGCTGCTCGGACCGTCCGGCTGCGGCAAGACGACAACGCTGCGGATGATCGCCGGGCTGGAGACGGTGACCGGCGGATCGATCATGATCGGTGATCGGGAGATCAGCCAGCTGCCGCCGGGCAAACGCAATGTGGGCGTCGGATTCGAGTCCTACGCGCTCTACCCGCCACTCTCGGTCCGGGAGAATCTCGGCTACGGCTTGAAGGCTCGCAAGGATCCGCAGGCGGCGGAGCGGGTGCAGGCGATCGCCGACCGGCTGGAGATGGCCGACCTTCTCGATCTTCGTCCGGCCGGGCTGTCCAGTGGTCAGAAGCAGCGGGTCGCGTTGGCCCGGGCGCTGGTCCGCAACCCGCCGGTGCTGTTGTTGGACGAGCCGCTGTCGCATCTGGACGCCTCGGCCCGCAACCGGGTCCGGCGCGAGTTGAAGGTGCTGCAACGCGAGTTCGGCTACACCACCATCGTCGTCACCCATGATCAGGTCGAGGCGCTCAGCCTGGCCGATCGACTCGCGGTGATGAACGCCGGTGTGATCCAGCAGTTCGGCACCCCGGACGAGGTCTTCGACGATCCGGCCAATCTGTTCGTGGCGACCTTCGTCGGCGAACCGCAGATCAACATCATCGACGGCGTCCTCACCGGCGATGGCACCGTCCGACTGGGCAGCGGCACGCTGCCGATCACGATCACCGATCAGTCCGCGGAACGCAGCGTCAAGGTCGGCATCCGTCCTGCCGACGCGGCGCTCGGTACGGCCGGCGACGCGGGCAGCAGCGACGGGCTGGCGGTCACCGTACGGTTCTACGAGCACCTGATGGAATTCGGGCTGGCCACCGTGGACATCCCCGGGGTCGATGCCCGGACGGTGATCCAGACCCCGGCGGTCCAGCGGCTGGCACCCGGCGACCAGGTCACCCTCACCGCCCCGGCCGACCGGATCTACCTCTTCGACCCGACCTCCGGCGACCGCATCCGCTGACTCCTGCCTCCCCTGACTGCAGCTGAGTGGATGTCCTCCGCGGCTGCTACTCGGCGGTCGGCGGTCGGGCGACTCCAGTGGATTGTCGGATCGTCAGCGCTGCCGGCACCGACTCGATCTCCCGCGCGACCTCGGCTGCCACCGCAAGTTCGACGGCGAGCCGGCCGAGCTGTCGCTCGTCGGATCGGATCGCCGTCGGGTGAGGAGTGAACAGCGTTGTGGCGAAGGAGTCGTCCAACCCGACCACGCTGACGTCTTCGGGTACTCGGAGGCCGCGTTCGATGAGGCGATTGATGAGTCCCATGGCCATCAGCGCGTTGAAGGCGAAGACGCAGTGTCCGCCGTCGAGCCAGAGTTGTTCGGCGGCGGCTCGTCCGCCGTCGTAGTCGGCGGCGTACGGACCGGTGGTGCGCAGCTCCAGCCCGGCTCGGGCACACGCATCGGCCAACTTCCCGGCCCGAGACCGGCTCGCCCACGAGTCCTCCGGGCCGGCGACATAGGTGACGTCGCGATGCCCGAGCGACTTCACGTGGGTGACCGCGCTGCCGATCGCATCTCGAGTGTCGATGTAGGCCCCGCGAAGGCCGTCCAACGGTCGATGCACGGTCACCAGCCGAACATCACCGGCAAGGTCCCGAAGCTCGGACTCCGCCATCCGCGGGGAACTGATGACGATCGCCTCGACGATCGTGATGATCGATCGCGCCTCGGAGCTCTCGTTGTTGCGCGATTCGTTCGTGTCGATCAGCAGGATGGCGTGCCCGCGGCGAGAGGCCTCGTACTCGGCCCCGCTGACGAATTCGGCGAGAGTCGGATTCCGGATGTCCGGCACCAGGAGACCGAGGACACCCGGGACCCGGGTCGGCAGCTCAGGGCGATATCCGAGGCCCTCCGCCGCGGCCAGAACGGCCTGCCTGGTCTCGTGGCTGAGGAGCTCGGGGTGGGCCAACGCGCGCGCGGCCGTCGACGGGGATACTCCTGCAGCGCGAGCGAGGGCGCGGACCGAGGGCCGGCCGCGGCCGTCCAATTGCTTGCCTGCCAACGCTTCGCCCTTCGTGAGTCCGCTCGCCCGGTTGCCCGCCGTCCACCGGAGCGTTCACCCCAAGGATCTCATCTGGGGTCGGTGGCACGAATCGTGTCGGCCCGGCGAGCGCCTGATACAGTCTGACACTGTGTCATCGTCAATATCTCAACTGCCCACAGTGACGTCCCGCGAGTCGGCGATCAGCCGGGAGGAGACCGATCTTCGGCTCCGGCAGGTCCGGCAGGCGCTCGGCAGGCACGGCTTCACTGCTCTGCTCGCCTACGCCGACTGTTGGCGCTCGTCCAACATCGGCGTCTTCACCGACTTTCGGCCGGTCGACGGCGTCGGCGAGTACGCCCAGGGACTGCTGCTGATCCCGATCGACGACGACCCGACCCTGTATGTCGCAGCCGGGGCCCGCGGATGGGCTCGTGCGGTCTTCCCGTACGCAGTCGGGCAGCTCTCCGATCTCGTCGACGACGTGCCTCGATGGCGGCTCACCGGCGCAATCGGCCTGGCCGGGGCCGAGCTGGTCCCCGGCACGCTGCTTGAGCCGCTGCGGGATCGACTGCGACCGCACGCGACCCTGCAGCCGACGTCGCTGTTGTCGATGGTGAAAGCTGTCAAGACGCCCCGTCAGCTTGCGTTGCTGCGGCACGCGGCGGCATTGAATGATCATGGCCTGGAAGCCGTTCGGTGCAGTATGGCGACAGGTCGGCCGCACACCGAACGGGACGTTGCCCGGATCGCCGAAGCGGCGATGATGAACGCCGGTGGCGACGGCGTCGCCTACGCGTCGATGGTGCAGGCGGGTCCCCGATCGAGCTGGAATCTCGCGCTGCCGACCGACCGCACGATCGCCGCCGGTGACATGGTGCTGACCGACATCGGAGCCCGTTACCGCGGAGTGGCAGCCGACGGCGGCCGCGGGTTCACGCTGGGTCCGGTCACCGATCGGCAACGCGACATCGTCGATGCGTCGGCAGCGGCGGTCGACGCCGGTCTCGCGGCGATCCACCCCGGACTGTCGGCCGCCGATCTGAACTCCGTGATCCAACAGGTGCTCGTCGATCGTGGCTACGCCGACCACTCCGGCGAGGCGAAGGGCCACGGCACCGGGCATGGCACCGGCATCGATCCCGAGGAGGAGCAGCCCTGGATCGAGCCCGGCAACCCGACGGTGCTGGCCGGCGACATGGTCTTCACCCTGAAGGCCACCATCACGGTGCCCGGCCAGGGCGGCGTGCGGACCGAGCGGATCGTCCGCGTCACCGAGTCCGGCGCCGAAGCCTTCGATCAGTTCCCGCTGCGCAACCACTGGTAGCCGTCACCGCACAACCCATCCCGTCGACGTGCCGGCCCCGCGCACGTCCAAGACAAAGGAGTCTGGTGTGAGTCCACAGCAAGCCGGAACCAGCACCCGATCGCAGCTGTCGAAGATCGCTCTCGGATCCGTCGTCGGTACGGCGATCGAGTGGTACGACTTCTTCCTCTACGGCACGGTCTCCGCCCTCGTTCTCGGTCAGCAGTTCTTCCCCGAGTTCTCGCCGGCGGCCGGCACCATCGCAGCGTTCGGCACCTTCGCCGCCGGCTATGTCGCCCGGCCGGTCGGCGCCGTTCTGTTCGGCCACCTCGGCGACCGGATCGGGCGTAAGCCGATCTTGTTCATCACGCTTCTGATGATGGGCATCGCGAGCACGCTGATCGGCTTGACGCCGACCTATGCCTCGATCGGGATCGCTGCCCCGGTGATCCTCGTCGCGCTCCGGCTGGTCCAGGGGCTCGGCGTCGGCGGCGAGTGGGGAGGTGCGGTCCTGGTGGCGGTCGAGGATGCGCCGCGGAACCGTCGCGCGTTGTTCGGCACGCTGCCGCAACTCGGCGTACCGCTGGGGCTGCTGGCATCGACCGGGGTGCTGGGGATCGTCAGTCGGCTCCCCGAAGACGTGTTCAACTCCTGGGGCTGGCGAATCCCGTTCCTGCTGTCGGCCGTACTGGTCGCCATCGCGTTGATCATCCGCACCCGGTTACCGGAAACCAATGCCTTCACCCAGTCCCGGCACAAACGTCAGAGGCTTCCGCTGCTGGCCGCCCTGCGCCGCTATCCGCGCAACCTGCTGACCGCGCTCGGCACCCGGTTCGCCACCGACATCACCTTCAACGTGGCGAACGTGTTCGCGCTGTCCTATGCCACCGCTCATCTCGGCCTGTCCCGCCAGCTCATGTTGGACGCGATCACCATCGCCTCGGCCGTGGAGCTCCTCACCTTGCCGATCTTCGGACTGCTGGCCGACAGGTTCGGCAAACGGCGGATCTTCCTCGTCGGCTGTGTCTTCGTCGCCGCGTACGGGTTCATGTTCTTCGCGATGCTCAACACCGGGGCGACCGGCTGGGTGATCGTCGGCTACATCGGGACGCTGGCGCTGTCCCAGGCCTGTGTCTACGGAGTCCAGGCGAGTCTGTTCGCCGAACTGTTCCCCGCCAACATCCGCTACACCGGGGCGTCGCTGCCCTACCAGTTCGCCGGCATCCTCACCTCGGCGCCGACACCACTGATCGCGGCCGCCCTGTTCAACTCGTCCGGATCGGTTTGGCCGATCGCGGTCTACATCGCCGTCACCGCAGCGATCAGTTTTGTGGCGGCGGCCCTGATGCGGACCGTGTCGACGACCAGCGACAGCGTGTCGCCGTCACCGACAGGCCGCCGGTCAGCTTGACCGGGGACGTGGCGGCCGACCGGGAGCAGCCGTGGCGTCGAGGAGTTTGATGGCGACCGTGTCGTCGGTGATCAAGGTGGTCACGACACCGGAGCGGAGGGCGGCGAGGATGGCGCCCGCCTTCCGCTCGCCACCACCGACCATGATCACCTGGTCGACCTTGGCCAGCCCGTCGACGCCGATGCCGAGCACTCGGTCGTCCCAGTCGGTGATCGTCCGACCGGTGCTGTCCAGCAGGCCGCCGGCGACGTCGGCGATCACGTCCTTGTCCAACAGTGCTTGACGTTCCGCGCCGGACAGAGCGTTGTAGAAGCGTGAGTCGGCCGGCTGCCAGCTGCCCACCGAGGTGACCGCGACGGTGACCGCGGCGAACCGGCTGAACGCCGACCGGATGCTCGGGTCGGAGCGCAGCCGGTCCGCGGTCTCGGCGGTGCCGACGGTCAGCGGCGCGAAGATCGAATGCGCCGGTCCCCCGGTCAGCTGGGCGACCCGGCGGAGCACGTGCACCGGATTGTCGGCAAGATCATCACTCATCCCGGTCAGCTGTAGCGCCTCGCAACCGGCCAGCCGGGTCAGATGCTCCGAGACCGCGTCGATGGTCCGTCCCGACGCCAACCCGAGGACGTCGTCGTCGGTGATCATTTCGGTCAGTAGCTCGGCTGCGGTGCGCCCGAGCGCCTGCCGGACCGCCTCGGGTCCTTGATCATCCGGGGTGCTGATCAGGGCCCGGTCCAGACCGAACTTCTCCTGCACCCGCAGCGACAGGTCGGTGTCCACGGTGTCCGACACCGAGATGTCGATCGTCACCACGCCGCGGGCGATCGCGGCTTCCAACAGCCGCGCCACCTTGAAACGGGAGATCCCGAACTCGTCGGCGATCTGGACCCTGGTCCGGCCGTCCAGGTAGTAGCGGCGGGCGATCGCGGCCATCGTCAGCCGCCCGTCCAGGGACGCCCAGTCCGCCGCGGCCGCGGTCCTCGCGGCAAACTCGCGCGGTCGAGTCAGATCGCTCATCTGATCATCGTAGTAGGAATTCAGTGCTCAGCTGTTGACTTCCGCGACGAGACTTTCCTAAAGTCGGGCAGGTCAGGCGAGCGGGTCACCTGGCAAGACATGCTCATATGAGCATGCGCGGCAAAGGAGACGCAATGACCTTGGCTCTGGAATGTCGGGAGCTCATCAAGGGGTTCGGCGGTATCCCCGTGCTCAAGGGTGTGAGCCTGGCACTCGAGCAGGGCAGCGTCACCGCCCTCGCCGGGGAGAACGGCGCCGGCAAGTCAACTCTGATGAAGATCGCGTCCGGTCAGTACCGCGCGGACTCGGGCTCGGTGCTGGTCGGCGGCACAGCACTGACGGCCGGCAACATGGCCGAGGCCCACCGCAGCGGAGTGGCGATCGTCCCCCAGGAACTGGCGTCGATCCCCGACCTGACGGTGTACGAGAACCTCTTCGTCGGCCGCGAGCTGCGCCGGGCCGGCTTCCTCGATCGGCGCGGAATGATCAAACAGGCCCGCGCGGCGATGGACGTCTTCGGCGTCGACATCCCGGTCACCGCACGGATGGCCAGCCTCCCTGTCGGCATGCAGCAGATCGTCGAGATCGTGAAGGCCACCCGGACCGGCGCCAAGGTGCTGCTGCTCGACGAACCGTCCTCGGCGATTGCCGAACGCGAGGTCGAACGGCTGTACGGCGTCGTCCGCCGACTCCGCGAGCAGGGTGTCGCGATGATCTACACCACCCACAAGATGGAGGAGATCCGAGCACTGGCCGATCGGGTCGTCGTGCTCCGCGACGGCGAGTTGGTGCTGGACCAGTCGATGGGCGAGACGACCGACGACGAGATCGTCACAGCGATGATCGGCCGCGAGCTCGGCACCCTGTTCCCCACCCTGCCGTCGCCGACCGACGACGTCGCCCTCGAGGTATCCGGGCTCCAGGTCGTCGGGGCGTCGGCGCCGGTCGACCTGACGGTCCGCAAGGGTGAGATCCTCGGGCTGGCAGGGCTCGTCGGTGCGGGTCGGACCGAGTTGATGGAGGCGATCTTCGGCGTCCGCCGCAGCACTGCCGGCGTGATCCGGATCGGCGATCGCCAACTTCCCCGCGGTCGACCACCGGCTGCGATCGACGCCGGGATGGCGATGGTCCCCGAGGATCGCAAGGCCAACGGCGCGGTGATGGGCATGTCGGTGCTGGACAACGCGACGATCCCTCGGCTCGGTCAGTTCAACGTGGCCGGCTGGCTGCGCGGAGCGAGTCGCCGCAGCGCCGTCGACAAGGCGATGGCCTCGGTCCGGCTGCGTTCCAGCGGGCTGGGCCAGGAGGTCGGCACGCTGTCCGGCGGCAATCAGCAGAAGGTCGTGCTGGCCCGCTGGCTGACCGGGCCGGTCTCGGTGCTGTTACTGGACGAACCGACCCGTGGCGTCGACGTCGGCGCCCGGTCCGAGATCTACAAGATCATCACCGACCTCGCCGACAGTGGCGTCGCGGTCGTGATGGCCTCCTCCGACATGCCGGAGATCCTCGGCCTGGCCCATCGAGCGCTGGTGATGAGAGCCGGTGCGGTCGCCGGCGAGCTGGACCGCGCCGACCTGGACGCACCGGACGTCCAAGCCACGATCTTCTCCCTCGCCGCCGGGCTGGAGGCCGACCAGCCCGATCCGGCCCGACCCATCGACCGACAGAAAGTCGAGAGCTCATCGTGAGTCAGAACCTGACGGCGGAAACCACCGCCCCCGACGCGGCCGACGGGCCCGAGATCGAGGCCATCGCGGCACAGGCCGGCCGGGCCCGACGATTCTCCGGGCGCTGGTGGGGCAACCTCGCCCTGCGCAACGCGATGCTGATCGTCGTCGTGCTGACGATCTGCTACTTCAGTTACCGCAGCCTGCGCTTCTCGACACTGGACAACGCCGTGTCGATCCTGGTCGCGGCCGCCCCGTTCGCCCTGATCGCTCTCGGACAGACCTTGGTCATCCTGACCGGCGGCATCGACCTGTCGGTGGGCAGTGTGATCGCGGTGTCGGCGATGGCGTCCGCCGCAGTCGCGGTCGCCAACCCGGGCCAGGTCTGGTTGACCGTCCTGACCGCACTGGTCGTCGGCGCGCTGGCCGGAGCGATCAACGGCTTCTTCGTCTCGGTGATCAACGTGCCACCGTTCATCGCGACGTTAGGCATGTTGACCGCCGGCTCCGGGGCGGCGTACGCGATCGGCGGCGGCGCACCGATCAACGGGCTGCCCGCAGAGTTCGGCGCGATCGCCAACACCCGGATCCTGGGGCTGCAGATCCCGGTGATCGTGATGATCATCGGCATCATCGTGCTGGCGATCGTGATGCGTCGGACCTCGTACGGGCTGCGGGTCTACGCCGTCGGCGGCAACCGGTCGGCAGCTGAGATCGCCGGCATCAACACCCGCCGGATCCTGTTCAGCGTCTACGCCGTCTCCGGCGTGCTGGCCGGACTGTCCGGCGTCATGCTCGCGTCCCGGGTGATCTCCGGACCGCCCAACCTCGGCCAGGGCTACGAACTGGACGCGATCGCTGCCGTGGTGATCGGCGGCGCCAGCCTGATGGGCGGTCGTGGCTCGGTGTGGGGGACCGCACTGGGGCTGCTGCTGATCCAGACCCTGAACAACGGGCTGGACATCCTGCTGGTGCCGTCCTACTGGCAGGACGTGATCAAGGGCGTGCTGATCGTCTTCGCGGTCGCCGTCGACGTCTGGACGACCAAACGAAGGACGTGATCATGAGACTTCCGCATCGACATCCGACGAAACAGAGAGGCGACCTGCCGATGAGCAAGCGACTGAAGGCGATCTGGAGTGCGATCGTCGCCGGCGTGCTGGTGCTGAGCCTGGCTGCCTGCGGCCTCGGCGACCCCAACCGCAAGGCGGAGAGTGGTGAGGGCGGCGCCAAGGCACCGCTGAAGATCGGCGTCTCGGTCTACGACATGAGCTCGTTCATCACCGCCGGCAAGGAAGGGATGGAGGCCTACGCAAAGGCCAACAACATCGAGCTGGCCTGGAATTCGGCCAACCTCGACGTCAGCACCCAGGCCGACCAGGTCGATCAGTTGATCAACGCCAAGGTGGACGCGATCGTGATCGTGCCGGTGCAGGCCAACTCGTTGCAGCCGCAGGTGGCGGCCGCCAAGTCGGCAGGGATCCCGATCATCGCGGTGAACGCCGAACTGGACAATCCCGACATCTCCGGTGACGTCCAGCCCGACGACGTGAAGGCCGGTGCGGAGGAGATGCAGATGATGGCGGACAAGCTCGGCGGCAAGGGCAACATCGTCGTCCTGCAGGGTCCACTCGGTCAGTCCGGGCAGATCAACCGGCAGAAGGGCATCGACCAGGTGCTGAAGAAGTATCCCAAGATCAAGGTGCTGGCCCAGGACACCGCCAACTGGAAGCGCGACGAGGCTGTCAACAAGACCAAGAACTGGCTCTCCGCGCACGGCGACGACATCGACGGTGTGGTGTCGCAGAACGACGACATGGGCCTGGGAGCCCTGCAGGCGTTGAAGGAATCCGGACGCAAGGACGTCCCGATCGTCGGCATCGACGGCATCGAGGACGGGCTGAACGCGGTCAAGTCCGGCGACTTCATCGGCACCATGCTGCAGAACGGGACGGTCGAGCTGTCCGCGGGGCTGGCGGTGGCCGCCCAACTGGCGCAGGACGATGACTCGAATGCCAAGGCGACCTACATCATGCCCAAGATCACCAAGGACAACGTCGACGTCGCCATGAAGCACGTGGTGACCGATCGGAAGGCGTTCCTCGCCGGTCTCTCCGAGCTCACCGCCAAGAACCTGAAGACCGGCAACATCGCTTACGAGGGGATCCCCGGTCAGCAGGAGAAGGGCAGCGGCTCATGATCACTGCCGCCGACACCGATGTCTCCTCGGTCGCGGTCCGGTTGGACGGCAAGGTCGCGGTGATCACCGGCGGCGGCTCCGGGATCGGCAGCGCGATCGCCGACTTCTATGCCGCTTCCGGCGCGACCGTCGGCGTGCTCGATCGGGACCTCGGTGCGGCTCGCGCGGTGGCGGACCGGCTGGGCGGGACCGCCTTCGCCGTCGAGGTCGACGTCGCCGACCAGCAGTCGGTCGGGCAGGCCGTCGACGCGGTGCTCGACACTGCCGGCCGGATCGACGTGTTGGTCAACTCCGCCGGTGTCGCCCGGCTCGCACCGGCCGACAGCATCGACCCCGAGCAGTGGCACAGCACCCTGGACGTCAATCTGACCGGGAGCTTCCTGATGGCCCAACGGGTCGGTCGGACGATGCTGGAGCAGCGTTCCGGCCGGATCATCAGCCTGGCCTCCCAGGCCGCGACGGTGGCGCTGCCCGAGCATGTCGCCTACTGCGCGTCGAAGGCCGGGCTGCTCGGGATGACCCGGGTGCTCGCCCTCGAATGGGGTCCGTACGGAGTCACTGCCAACACCATCTCCCCGACCGTCGTGCTGACCCCGCTCGGCATCGACGCCTGGGACAACGAGAAGGGACGGGCGCATCAGGCCGAGGTCCCGGTCGGGCGTTTCGCGATGCCGAACGAGATCGCCGCCGCAGCCGGCTACCTGGCCAGCGACGCCGCAGCGATGATCAACGGCGCAGACCTGGCCATCGACGGCGGCTTCACCATCCGCTGACCGCCCAACCCGGCCGCTCCATCCACCCTCGGGCCGCCGAACCACCCCGCCCGCACCGTTTGCGTACCTTCGCACCGCGTACTCCTGGTGCGAAGGTACGCAAGTGGTGCGGCGGTGGGTGGGTGTCGGAGGTAGGGTGCGGGGGTGATTGAGTATCGGACGCCCGAAGAGGTCGAGGAGATGCGGCCGGCGGGCCGATTCGTCGGCGAGGTGTTGACCGCGCTCGCGGAGAATGCCCAGGTCGGCACCAATCTGCTCGACCTCGACGCCCTGGCCCACGAGATGATCAAGAAGCGTGGCGCCGAATCCTGCTACATCGACTACCACCCGTCGTTCGGGGCGATGCCGTTCGGCAAGGTGCTCTGCACCTCGGTCAACGACGCCGTGCTACACGGGCTGCCCTACGACTACACGCTGGTCGACGGCGACATGGTCAGCCTCGACTTCGCCGCCTCGGTGGACGGCTGGGTGTCCGACTCGGCGATCACCGTCATCGTGGGCGAGCCGCGGCCCGCCGACCTGCGACTGATCGAGATCACCGAGCAGGCGCTGCAGGCCGGCATCGCTCAGGCCCGGTCCGGCAACCGGCTGGGCGACATCTCGGCGGCGATCGGCGGCATCGGCAAACAGAACCGGCTGAAGGTCAATCTGGAGTTCGGCGGCCACGGGGTCGGCCGGACCATGCACGGCGACCCGCACGTGCCCAACAACGGCCGCCGGGGCAAGGGCCTGCCGCTCCGCCCGGGCCTGGTGCTCGCCATCGAGCCCTGGTTCCTGCACACCACCGACCGGATCTTCACCGACCCGGACGGCTGGACCCTGCGCAGCGTCGACGGCTCCCGGGGTGCGCACGCCGAACACACCATCGTGATCACCGAGGACGAGCCGATCGTCCTGACCGCCCGGGACTGACCGCCGGAACTGACCGCCCGGGCCCGTACCGACGGGCTCAGCTCCGCCGCAGATCGATGCTCCGGTCGCAGCGGGCGATCAGGACCGGGTCGTGAGTGATCACCAGCACCGCCGCCGAAGGCCGGACGGTCATGATCAACTCGATGATGCCGTCGGCGCTGGCACGGTCCAGATGCTCGGTCGGTTCGTCCATGATCAGCACCGAGCAGTCGGCGACCAACAACCGGGCGCAGGCCAGTCGGCGCGCCTCACCGCCGGAGACCGCGGCGCCGAACTCGCCGACCAGTTGTTCCAGCTCGAGGTGCTCCAGCCCGACTTCGTTCAGCGCCGAGCGGACCGCGGTGTCGGAGGCGTCCCGCAGGCCGATCCGGACGTTCTCGGCCACCGTGGTGTCGAAGACGTGCGCATCCTGAGCCAGATAACCGATCCGGCCGTGCACGGTTGCCCGGCCGGCGAGCACCGGGGCGTCGCCCATCAGGGTCGCCGCAACGGTCGACTTGCCGACCCCGCTCGGCCCGACCAACGCGACCCGGTCTCCGGCACCGACCCGGAGATCGATCCCGCGGACCAGCGGCGCAGCTTCCGACCAACCGACCGTCAGCCCGACGGTCTCGACCAGCGGGGCGGCCGACGGATCCCGCCGGACAACGCCGGCCGAGCCAGCCGCCGGGACCGCGGACGATCCGGTCATGATCAACTCCTGGACCCGTACCAGTGCCGATCGGCAGCGTTGCCCGGCCTGGGTCGCGGCCGGCAGCGCCGCCACCACCTCGTGCAGGGCCAGCGGAGTCAGCGCGAGCACCGCAAGCAGCACCGGGGCCAGGTCACCCCGGGCGACCGCCTCCCCGGCGACCACCATCGAGCCGATCACCACTGCACCGGTGACCAGCCATTGCACTCCCGTTGCCAGCCCGGCCAACTGCGCGGCGCGTCGCTCGGCCGCGGCGAGCCGGCCGTCGATCGCCGCCAATCGTTCGATCGCCGCCGGAGCCGCGCCGTAGGCGACCAGGTCGAGCCGGGAGTGGGCGATGGTGGTGATCTCGTCGGCCAATCCGGCGCGCAGCGGCGCCCGCGTCCGGGACACCGTCGCCGACAACCGGGCCGTGAGCCAGGGCAGCAATACCCCGGAGAGCACCGATCCCGCCGACAGCAACACTCCGGCTGCCGGCGAGATGACGGTGATCACGGCGACGGTGGCGACCATCACCAGGGCCGCGGAGATGATCGGGACGAGCACCCGGACGACGAGATCCTGCACCGCGTCGATGTCGGTGATCAGCCGGCTCAGCAGGTCACCGCGCCGCCGCGTCGTCGCACCGTCGGCGAGCCGGGTGAAGGTCCGCATCCGGAGCCGGGCCTGCAGGCGGAGCGCGACGTCGTGCCCGGCGAGCCGTTCCCGATAGCGCAGCACGCCACGTCCGATACCGAGGGCGCGGACCGCGACAACCGTCGTCATCAGATACAGCACCGGCGGATGCAGGGCCGCCTTGGACAGCAACCAGGCCGAGACCACGAGCAGCCCCACGGCACACGCCTGAGCGACGACACCCAGCAGGATCGGCCGCAGCAGCGCCAGCGGCAGCGACCAGTGATGATCATCGGGCTGCTCGACGTCCGGTTCCCCGACCGGTGCGGCGGTGGCCGTCGGTCGAGACGCCAGCAGGGTGCTCACGCTGCCACCCGCTCCGGGGTGACAGCGGTGCCCAGCTCGATCAGGTGATCGGCCGCCGCGATCACCGCAGGCCGGTGTGAAACGACGAGTGCGGTCACCCCGAGACTGCGGATCAGCTCGATGGTCCGCAATTCGGTCGCCGCGTCCAGTCCGGCCGTCGGCTCGTCCAGGATCATCAGCCCGGCGCCGCCGTGTCGGACCCGGAGCAGGGCCCGGGCCAACGCGACCCGGCGTAGCTCGCCACCGGACAGCCGGCCCACCTCGGCCGCGTCGAGCTGCCGCCCAGGATCGAGATCGACGTCGGCCGACCGCAGCGCCGCCGCGACCTGTTCGGCATCGGCGTCCGGTGCCCCGAGCTGTACGTTGGCGGCGATCGTCCCCGGGATCATCCCCGGCTGCTGACCGACCCAGGCGATGCGTCGGCGCAGTTCCTCAAGATCCAGGTCGTCGAGGTCGACATCGTTGATCCGGACCCGGCCCGAGTCCGGTCGCAGCCAGCCCATCATGAGCATCAACAAGGTGGTCTTGCCGCTGCCGCTGGGCCCGACCAGACATGTCAGATCGCCGGCGCGGACCACCGCATCGACGCCCGACAGCACCGGACGAACGGTCTCGCGGTCGGCAGCCGGATACCGGAAGGTCAGACCGGAGGCGGCCAGTTCGACCGGCCCGGTCGGCACTGCAGCGGTGCCGACCCTCGCCACCGGGACCCGGTCGATCAGGTCGAGTGCGGTTCGTGCGGCCGCGGCACCCGCTGCCGCGTCGTGGTAGTGCACGCCCACCTTCCGCAGCGGCAGGTACGCCTCCGGTGCGAGGATCAGGACGAACAGCGAGGTGCTCAGCGACACGTCACCGGCGATCACCCGGATCCCGATCACCACCGCAACGACGGCAACCGACAAGGTGGCCGCGAGCTCGAGCACCAAAGCCGACAGCAGCGCGATCCGCAGGGTCGCCATCGTCTCCACCCGATGAGCCTCACCCGACCGGCGCAGGCCCTCGGCCTGGGCCCGTGCGCGGCCGAAGGCCCGCAACGTCGGCAACCCGGCGACCAGATCGGCGAAGTGATGGGCCAACCTGGCCTGCACCCGCCATCGCCGACCGGTCAGCTTCTGGGTCGACCAACCGACCAGGATCATGAAGATCGGGATCAGCGGCAGCGTGAGTGCGATGATCACCGCGCTGATCAGATCCTGCACCGCGACCGCGATCCCGATCACCAGCGGGGCGGCGACCGCGAGCACCAACTGCGGAAGGTATCTGGCGAAGTAGCCGTCCAGATCGTCCAGTCCGGTGCTGATCAGGCTGGTCACCGTGCCGTGGTCCGGCTGCGGGTCGCCCGGTCGGAGATAGGCCTGGGTGATCTCGCGGCGCAGCTGCGACTTCACCGCGATCGCCGCCCGGACAGCAACCAGGTCCGCCAGCCAGGACAGCAGCCCGCGGGCCAGGAAGGCGCCGGCCAGCCAGGGTGTCACGCTCAGCAACGGTTGCACTGTATGCGTTGTGAACGCCGTGCCGACCCCGGACCCGATGCAGTATGCGATCGCCACCACGCTGAGCGCGCTCAGCGTGCCGATCACGGTCTGCCCGACCAGCAGCCGACGAACCGCTGCCGCCCGCCGCAGCAGTCGCGGATCCAAGGGGCCTGAGCTTGTCGAAGGACTGTGTTCTTGAT
Organism: Microlunatus soli; assembly: GCF_900105385.1. NCBI lineage: Bacteria > Bacillati > Actinomycetota > Actinomycetes > Propionibacteriales > Propionibacteriaceae > Microlunatus > Microlunatus soli. The sequence goes on from NZ_LT629772.1 coordinate 3,247,158, forward strand.
CGCCGCCCGCATGTTCCGACCCTTCGACAAGCTCAGGGCCCTTGTCGACAAGCTCAGGGTTCTTGCGCCCGGTCATCGTGCGCCGGCGTTCTCCGGTGCGGGTTCGACGACGACCCGCTTCCGGAAGACCCAGTAGGTCCACGCCTGGTAGCCGATCACCAACGGGATCAGCACCAGCGCCGACCAGCTCATGATCGTCAGCGAGTAGTCACCGGCCGCGGCGTTGGTGATCGTCAGCGTCCAGCGCGGATCGGTGCTGCTCGGCAGCAGCCGCGGAAAGAGCGCGGCGAACAACGACAGCACGACAGCTGCGACGGTGAGCGCGGTGCCGGCGAAGGACCAGCCGTCCCGATCGGCGCGATGCATCACCAGCGCGAACACCAACGCCACAACGGCAATCACCGACAGTGCCAGCACCACCGGACGATTGCCGGTCGTCGGCAACAGGTTCAACCAGAGCAATGCGGCGATGCCGAGGACGGCGCTGAACATCCCGGAGACGCCGGCGGCTCGCTTGGCCCGGAGCCGCAGTTCGCCGGTCGTCCGCAGTGCCAGGAACACACCACCGTGGGTCAGGAACAGGCTGAGCGTGGTGACACCGATCAACACCGCGAACGGGTTCAGCAACCCTAAAGGCGAGCCGGTGTAGTCCCCGTTGCTGTTCAACGGCAGCCCGGCGACGATGTTGCCGAACACCAGTCCCCACAGGAATGCCGGCAGTGCGGAGCCGATCAGCATGCAGGTGTCCCAGCGGCGGCGCCAGCGCGGATCGTCGTGGTGATCGCGGTACTCGAAGGCCACCACCCGGATGATCAACGCGACCAGGATCGCCAACAGGGGCAGGTAGAAGGCGCTGAAGGTGGTCGCGTACCAACCCGGGAAGGCCGCGAACATCGCACCGCCGGCCACGATCACCCAGACCTCGTTGCCGTCCCAGACCGGGCCGATGGTGCTGATGATCGCTCGCCGATCTCGTTCCTCACGTCCGAGCAGGGTCTGCCACATCCCGACCCCGAAGTCGAAGCCTTCCAGCACGAAGTAGCCGAGCCAGAAGAACGTCACGACACCGAACCAGAGTGTTGTCAGTTCCATGATCAGATCCGTTCTTGGTCAGAAGGCGTAGCTGAGCGGCTGGTCCTCGACCTCGTCGTCGTCCGGTGCGGACTCGACGGCGGGCAGGCCGGAGGAGATGGTTCGGGTGAACAGTCGGAGCTCGATGACGGCGAGTACGGCGTACAAGATCGTGAAGATGGTGAGCGAGACGATCACTTCGGCGACGCTGACCCCGGGTGACACGCCGGCCCTGGTCTGCAGCAGGCCGAAGACCAGCCACGGCTGACGCCCGGTCTCGGTGAAGATCCAACCGAACGAGTTGGCCAGCACCGGCAGGAACGGCAGCAGCGGCGGGCCGAGTCGCCAGACCAAGCCGAACAGTCCGGTGGTGGCCGGATCGCGACCCTTACGGGTGAACCACAAGATCAACACCGCGGCGCCGAAGGACACGATGCCGAGTCCCATCATCGCCCGGAAGCTCCAGTAGGTGAGCGGGATGACCGGCGCATAGTCGCCCGGACCGTACTTGGCCTGGTAGTCCCGTTGCAGGTCGTTGATCCCGAGCACTTCGGCGGAGAAGTTGTTCTCGGCCAGGAAGGAGAGCAGGTGCGGCACCTTGAGCGCCCACACCTCGTGCTTGCCGTCCAGGGTCCCGATGGTGACGATCGAGAACGACGCCGGTTGTTCGGTGTTGTACAGGGCTTCGGCGGCGGCCATCTTCATCGGCTGGACGTCGGTCATCACCTTGCCCTGGAAGTCGCCGGACACGAACGTCCCGGCCGCCGCGATCAACATCGCCACCGCACCGATCCGCAGCGCCGATCGGAAGGTCGCCCGCTCCTCCGAGGGCCCTGAGCTTGTCGAAGGGCTGTGAGTGTGACTCGCGGATTGGGTCTGCGGTCCTTCGGCGGGCTCAGGACCCTGCTGGCTGGGCCGTGGTCCTTCGACGGGCTCAGGACCCTTGGCGATCCGGACCAGGTGCCAGGCAGCGACCGCGGTGACGATGCCGGCGCCGACCAGGTAGCAGGCGAAGATCTGGTGCGGGATGGTGGTCAGCAGCACCGGATTGGTGAGTAGGGCACCGAAGTCGGTCAACTCGGCGCGACCGTCGCGGATGGCGTACCCGACCGGGTTCTGCATGAACGAGTTCGCTGCCAGGATGAAGAACGCACTGAACAGGGTGGCGACCGCGACGATCCAGATGCAGGCCAGATGCAGCTTCTTCGGCAGCCGGTCCCAGCCGAAGATCCACAGACCGAGGAAGGTCGACTCGAGGAAGAACGCGAGCAGACCCTCCAGGGCCAGCGGAGCGCCGAAGATGTCGCCGACGAACCGGGAGAACTGACTCCAGTTCATGCCGAACTGGAACTCCTGCACCAGACCGGTGGCGACACCGACCGCGAAGTTGATCAAGAACAGTTTGCCGTACAGCTTGGTCAGTCGGAGGTAGCGCGGGTTGCCCGTCCGTAGCCAGGCTGTCTGGATGCCGGCGACCAGGCCGGCCAGTCCGATCGTGACCGGGACGAAGAAGAAGTGATAGACGGTCGTGGTCCCGAATTGGATCCGGGACAGCAGCTCCGTGTCCATGTGCAGCAATCTACTACGCACTGTCGTACTAGCCAAGGTAGTACGTTGATTTGTAGTACCTGAGCTAGGATGGCTACGTGGTGAGTTCTCTGGGAGATCTGGAACGCCGGGTGATGGAGGAGCTGTGGAGCTCCGCCGCCCCGCGTTCGGTTCGTGATGTGCACGCTGCGCTGACCCGTGAGCGTGATCTGGCGTACACGACCGTGATGACGGTGTTGGATCGACTGGCCAAGAAGGGCCTGGTCAACCGTGAGAGCTCCGGGCGTGCCTATCTCTACGCAGCAGTGCAGACCCGTGAAGAGATGGCCGCCGACGTGATGCACGAAGCCCTTGAGGGCACCGGCCAGGACCGGACCGCGGCGCTGGTCGCGTTCGTCGATCGGGTCACCCCGGAGGAGGCGGCCACGATGCGCGAGGCACTCTCCCGGCTCGAGAGCAAGAGCTGAACCTCCCGAAGACATGATCGGCGTCGCACTCGGCATCCTTGCCGTGATTCTGGTCGGACCGGGGTCGATCTGGGTCGGCCGCTGGCAGTTCCTGCATCGGGTCCCCCGGGCCGCTGTGGTGCTCTGGCAGGCAGGCTCGGTGGCAGCGTTGGTGTCGGTGATCGGTGCCGGGCTGGCCCTCAGTCTCGGCCTGTTCCGCCGCCCCAACCCGTCGGTGGCCGAGGTGCTGGTCTACGGCATCATCCTGCTGTTCACACTGGTCGTCGTGCTCCGGTTGATCTGGTCTCTGATCACCGTGGTCCGGATCTCGGGGATGCGGCGGACCCGGCATCGGCAGGCCGTCGATCTGCTCGGGCAGGCCGATCGGCGTCCGGAGCTGCCGAGTCTGCGGGTGATGAGTGAGACCATCCCGCTCGCGTACTGCCTGCCGGCCGTCCGGCACTCCCGGGTGGTGGTCAGCGAGGGAGCCCTGCAGACGTTGAAGTCCGACGAGGTCGCCGCCGTCCTGGCCCACGAGGAGGCCCACCTCCGGGCCCGGCACGACCTGGTGCTGGACACCTTCGCCGCATTGCACCGCGCCTTCCCGATCGCGGTCCGCAGCGACGTGCCGCTGAAGGAAGCCCGGCTGCTGGTCGAACTGCTCGCCGATGACGCAGCCCGGCGTCGGACCGGTCCGATCCCGTTGGCCCGTGCCCTGGTCGCGATGGCGGCGGCGCCGGTGCCCGGCTTTGCGATGGGGGTCAGCTACGGCACCGCCGTCCGGGTCGCCCGATTGGCCGACGAACCCAAACCGCACCGGCTGCTGAGTGTGGCGATCTACCTGCTGGCGCTGGCATTGATCGCGATGCCGGTGGTGATCTTCGGCGCGCCGACCCTCTTCGGTTGGCTGCACCTGACCGGCCTCAACTTCGGCTGGTACTGAGTTCGGGTGCCGGCCGGAGCAGTTCCGCCCGGCTGCCGACCTGGAGCTTGGCCAGGATCCGGGTCATGTGTCCCTTGACGGTGAATTCGCTGATCCCGAGGCGGGTGGCGAGTTGGCGGTTGGTCATGCTGCCGTGTGTCAGCAGGTGCTCCACGATCTCGCGCTCCCTGCTGGTCAGCAATCGCAGATCGTGGTGGGTGGACGGACGCAGGCCGGGCCGGCTGGCCGCGGTCAGCTGCCGCTGGGCGTGCTGGACGACCGCGCGAGCGTCGTCGAGCGTCGCGTCCTGACAGCGACCCGCGACCACCCGCAACTGATGGTCGAGCTGGGTCAGATCCTGCGCCAGGCTGAGCAACACCTGCTCGGCGGCCTGGTCCCGCGGGCTGTCGGGGTAGATCGCCTCCAGGTCGAGCCGCTGGGTCAGCGAAGCGTGGTGGTCCTGACTGATCGCCACGGCGGTGGCCAGCCACCCCAGCGCGGCGACGACCTCCGCATCGAACGCTCCGGCCCGATAGCTGAGTGCAGCGAGGATGCCCAGCACGCTGCCGTTTGCGGCCAACATCGGAGTCACCACCGCGTCCCGGCTGGCCTCGTCGAGCGCGCCGAATTTCACCCCGAGGTGGATCAGATGACCGTCGTCGTGCCGCCACAGATAGGTCCGGCCGGTGTTGATCAGGTGGGCCGAGAGCCCACGCGGACCGAACGGGATGACGTCGCCGCCGTGCGGCACGCCCCGGTCGGTCACGTATTCGACCGACAGCACGCCCGGTTCGATGAACCAGCCACCGTAGAAGCTGTCGACCGGCGCCAATGCCTGCACCGCGTGCAGGCAGGCCTCGAATCGTTGCGTCGGCGACTCCGGTCGCGAACTGCTGATCCGCCGGTCCGCCGCCTGCAGCACTGCTGTCGTGCGGTCCGAGAACCCCATACTTCCCCCTCCGACTCATCCGCATCGGCGATCATCGCCGGGCAGTAGTCAAACCGAAGGAGGGGCCACGGTACTGCCGATCCGGTACGACCAGGGGGCCAAAAGTCGAACCTGTTGCCCGCCTCAGGACTGATCTAGCGTCACAGTCGTCCGATTTGTCAACGCACACAGGAGAAGGTCCATGTCAACGATTCGTCGGCGCATCGCAGGCGCCGTCCTGGCAGCATCGGTCCTCGGTAGCGGCCTCGCACTGGCCGCTGCGCCGGAGGCCACCGCAAAGCCCATCCCCATCGGCGGGTGCGAACTCACGAGCGCGAGGCCGGTGCTGCACCTGGGGTCGAAGGGAACCGCGGTCAAACAGGCTCAGTGCCTGTTGAACAAGGCCGGCGGCAACGTGGTGGTTGATGGGAGCTTCGGGTACCGCACCCGGGCAACCGTCCGGGCGTTCCAAGCCCGTGACCACCTGGAAGTGGACGGTTACATCGGTCCTCGGACCTGGGCGCAGCTCTACAGGTACAACACGTCTTCCTGATCGAGGGGTGACACGACCGAAGGGACCTGAGGGTAGTCGTTCGAACTGGTGTCCGACCGGCTTGATCAGGGCCCTTCCGCCTCCCGGCTACTGGCTCCTTTTCGGTAGGCTGCCGATGCAGCGGCGCGGCAGCGACGGGTTCGCGTCGGCTACTCGAGGAGGAGTGCGCCGATGGTGCAGCTGAGTCCGCAGCCGGGGGACCTGGAGCCGATCGAGACCGCGTCGGTCGATGAACTGCGATCGTTGCAGCTGCAGCGATTGCAATGGACCGTGGCACAGGCGTACGAGAATGTTCTGCACTATCGTGCGGCCTTCGACGCCGCCGGCCTGGTGCCGGATGACGTCACGTCTCTGGACGATCTTGCGAAGCTGCCGCTGACGACCAAGGCCGACCTGCGGGACAACTACCCGTTCGGCATGTTCGCGGTGCCCCGTGAGCAGGTGGCCCGGGTGCATGCCTCGTCGGGCACCACCGGTCGGCCGACTGTCGTCGGCTACACCCGCGACGACCTGGAGGTCTGGGCGACGGTGATCGCTCGCAGCATCCGGGCCGCCGGTGGTCGCGCCGGCGACATCTTGCACAACGCGTACGGTTACGGGCTGTTCACCGGCGGGCTCGGCATCCACGGTGGTGCGGAGAAACTCGGCTGCACGGTGGTCCCGGTGTCCGGTGGGATGACCGAGCGGCAGGTGCAGTTGATCACCGATTTCCGGCCGGACATCATCACCGTCACCCCGTCCTACATGCTGGCGATCGTCGATGAGCTGGAGCGCCAGGGGATCGACCCGCGGTCGACCTCGCTGAAGGTGGGCATCTTCGGTGCCGAGCCGTGGACCGACGACATGCGCGCCGAGCTGGAGCAACGGCTGGACCTGCACGCCGTCGACATCTACGGACTGTCGGAAGTGATCGGTCCGGGGGTGGCCAGCGAATGTGTCGAGACCAAGGACGGTCTGCACATCTGGGAAGATCATTTCTATCCCGAGATCATCGACCCGGTCACTCACCAGGTGCTGCCCGACGGCGAAGAGGGCGAACTGGTGATCACCTCGCTGACCAAGCAGGCGATGCCGGTGATCCGCTACCGGACCAGGGACCTGACCCGGCTGCTGCCCGGCACCGCGCGGACGATGCGGCGGATCGAAAAGATCACCGGCCGCACCGACGACATGATCATCCTGCGCGGAGTCAACCTCTTCCCGACCCAGATCGAAGAGTTGATCTTGAGCCTGGAGCAGTTGTCGCCGCACTTCCAATGCGTCCTGGCGCGCACCGGGACGCTGGACGAGATGACCGTACGGGTCGAACGGCGAGCCGACGTCGCCGATGCCGCAGGTCCGGACGCTCGAGATCAACTGGGCCGATTGATCAAGAACCGGATCGGGGTCTCCGTCGCCGTGGAGGTCGTCGATCCCGGCACGATCGAACGGTCGATGGGAAAGATGCGCCGCATCGTCGACCACCGCCCGCCGCGAGGCGTCACAACGTAGCGAGGTGCTGCCGCGCCGACCTGCGGCAACTAGCGGTTGGGTCGGAGCCCGTCGAGGATCAGTGAGCTGATCTGGGCTGCGAGCTCGGCGGGGGAGTGGTGCTCGTTGGGCCGATACCACTCGGTCAACGAGTTGATCGTGCCCAGGATCAGCCGGGCGGTGATCTTGGGATCGAGTTCGGATCGCAGATCACCGTCGTCGACGGCGCGGCGCACGATGTCGGCGACGAACCGGTCGAAGGTCCGTCGCTGTTCGAGCGCCCAACGCTCGGTGTCGGTGTTGCCGTGCACACTCAACAGCAGAGCGACGTACGGCAGTCGGTCGGCCAGGATCTCGATCGCCCGACGGATCACGTAGGTCAATTGATCAAGCGCCCGGCCGGTGGTCGCAGCCTCGTCCTTCATGATCGACATCAACGGATCGAGGGCATACTCCAGAGCCAGCCGGAGCAGTTGCTCCTTGCTGTCGATGTGGTGGTAGATCGAGGACTTGCTCAGTCCCGAGGCCCGTGACAGGTGCTGGAAACTGGTGCCGTCATAGCCGCGTTCGGTGAAGACCTCGACCGCCACTGCCAGCAACCGGTCGAGGTTGTACTGCGGTCGTGGTTCACCGGACGGCAGCGTACGGGCACGGACGGTCATGATCAGACCGGAGGCCGGACGGCGTAGCGCAGGAAGGCGGTGCCGTTGCCGAATCCCTTGTGGTCCAGCAGTTCGAGTCCCAGCCGGTGCTTGGGCAGGGCTCGCTTGCCACCGCCGACCACCTCGGGCACCAGGATCGCGTGGATCTCGTCGACCAGACCGGCCCGGATGGCCGAGGCGGCAAGATCGGCGCCGCCGACCGAGAGATCGCGATCGGCCGATTCCTTCAGCTGGTGGACGGCGGCCGCGCTGAACTCGCCGGCCAGTCGGGTGTCGGCGGTCCACACCGCGTCCAGGCTCCGGGAGAAGACGATCTTGGTCGCTGCCTTCCAGATCTTGGCGAAGTCGGCCGTCTCCGGTGACCCGGTGGCCAGCTCGGGGTCGGTCTCCCAGACCGCCATCGTCTCGTACATCCGGCGGCCGTAGAGATAGCTGCCGATCGGCCGCTCGAGGTCGTTGACGAAGGCGTGCACCTCGGCGTCGGGAGCGGCCCAGCCGAAGCCGCCGTTCTCGTCCTCGACGAAACCGTCCAAGGACGCGATGTAGGAATAGATCAAACGTGCCATCCGGGTGAGTCCTCTACTCCTTGGCGACCAGGGTCAGCACATCGTACGACGCCGCGATCTCGTCGCGCTGGTTGCGGACCTCCGCGTCCCACCGGACTTCGCCGTAGTCGGCGGTGGCCCGTGGGGTGAGCTGCTTGACGGTCAGCTCGACCCGGATGCTGTCGCCGGGCTTGACCGGCGTCAGGAAGCGCAGGTTGTCGATGCCGAAGTTGGCCAGCACCGGCCCCGGCGCCGGATCGACGAACAGTCCGGCGGCCAGCGAGACCACCAGGTAGCCGTGTGCGACCAGCCCGCCGAAGAACGGGTTCGCCGCCGCAGCCTCGGGATCGGTGTGGGCGTAGAAGGTGTCGCCGGTGAAGTCGGCGAACCGATCGATGTCGGACTGGCTGACGGTCCGGCTGTCGGTGGAGATCGTGTCGCCGATCCGCAACCGGGCAAGGGATTTGCGGAACGGGTGCTCCTCGGACGGGACGCGATCCGAGCCGGTCGTCCAGCGACCGGTGATCGCGGTCATCATGTTCGGCGAGGCCTGGACCGCGGTCCGTTGCATGTGGGACAGCACGGCCCGGACACCGCCGAGCTCCTCGCCGCCGCCGGCCCGGCCCGGGCCACCGTGCACCAGCATCGGCAACGGGCTGCCGTGCCCGGTCGACTCGGCCGCATCCTCCCGGTTGAGCACCAGGATCCGGCCGTGCCACGGAGCCAGCCCGATGGTGACATCGCGAGCGACCCGCGGATCGTTGGTGATCACCGAACCGACCAGGCTGCCGCGACCGCGGGCCGCCAACTCGACGGCCTGCGGCAGCGAGGAATAGGTCAACACCGTGGACACCGGGCCGAACGGCTCGACGTCGTGCGGCTCGACCGCGCCGTCCCGGGCTCGCAGCAGCACCGGCGACAGGAAGGCACCGCGTTCGGCATCGGCGCCGACCGTCGACACCCGATCCGGGTCGCCGTAGACGATCTCGGCCGAACTCCGCAGTGCCTCGATCGCCTTCCGGACCTCGACCCGCTGGCCGAGGCTGGCCAACGGGCCCATCCGGACATCGGGATCGGACGGGTCGCCGACGGTGATCTTGGTCAGCCGTGCGGTCAGCGCTTCGACGATCTCGTCGGCACGTTCCCGGGGGACGATCACCCGCCGGATCGCCGTGCACTTCTGGCCGGCCTTGACCGTCATCTCGGCGACGACGCCCTTGATGAACAGGTCGAACTCGGGATCGTCCGGTGCGACGTCGGGGCCGAGCACCGAACAGTTCAGCGAGTCGGCCTCGACCCCGAGCCGGACGCCGTCGGTCAGCACCGACGGGTGTCGGCGCAGCAGACCGGCGGTGTGCGCGGAGCCGGTGAAGGCGACCGAGTCCTGCGGGCCGAGCTCGTCCAGCAAGGCACCGGCGCCACCGCTGAGCAGTTGCAGCGACCCTTCCGGCAGCACGCCGGAGTCGATGATCTTGCGCACCACGGCCTCGGTCAGATAGCCGGTCTGGCTCGCGGGTTTGACGATGCTCGGCAGGCCGGCGAGGAAGGCCGGCGCCAGCTTTTCCAGCATCCCCCAGACGGGGAAGTTGAACGCGTTGATCTGGACCGCGACACCGGGCCGGGAGGTGTAGACGTGCTGCCCGACGAACTGACCCGCGCGGCCCAGACGTTCCAGGCCGCCGTCGAGGTGGACGGTGTCGTTCGGCAGCTCGCGCCGCGCCTTGCTGGAGAGGCTGAACAAGGTGCCGAAGCCGCCGTCGATGTCGACCGCGGAGTCCCGGCGGGTGGCGCCGGTGCGGAACGACAGCTCATACAGTTCGTCCTTGGCCGCGGTCAGTTGCTGGGCAATCTCCTTCAACAGCAGGGCGCGTTGGTGGAAAGTGAGCTCGACGATCGCCGGGCCCGCCCGCCGAGCATGCTGGACCATCGCCGACAGGTCCAGTCCATGGCTGGAGACGCGAGTGACCTCCTCGCCGGTGCCGGCGTCGAACACCGGCTCGCCCTCACCGTCGCCGCTGACCCAGCGACCCGCGATGTAGCTCTGCAACACTGCGCTCACCACGCCGTCCTCCCGATCCACCAGGTCCCTGAGCCCGTCGCCGACAAGATCCCTGAGCTTGTCGAAGGGCACATCCGTTGCGGAGCTCAGACTCCCGTGCCAGGCTAGTACCGAACGTTCGGTCTGTCGAGGATCGGATCCGGAGGCATCAGGAGGCTCGATGACGACGCCGCTGCACGACACAGCGCCGTCGGAGGAGCCCGCGCAGACCGAGGAGTTCGAGGCGATCATCGCCCGCAACGACCGGATCGAGCCGCGGGACTGGATGCCGGCGGCCTATCGCAAGACGTTGATTCGGCAGATCGCCCAGCATGCGCATTCGGAGATCATCGGGATGCAGCCCGAGGGTGCCTGGATCACCCGGGCGCCGTCGCTGCGCCGCAAGGCGATCCTGCTGGCCAAGGTGCAGGACGAGGCCGGTCACGGGCTCTACCTCTACTCGGCGACCGAGACCCTCGGCACCTCCCGCGACGACCTGACCCGGATGTTGATCATGGGCAGGCAGAAGTACTCGTCGATCTTCAACTATCCGACGCCGAGCTACGCCGATGTCGGCACCATCGGCTGGTTGGTCGACGGCGCGGCGATCTGCAATCAGGTGCCGCTGTGCCGCACCTCGTACGGACCGTACGGCCGGGCCATGATCAGGATCTGCAAGGAGGAGTCCTTCCATCAACGGCAGGGCTACGAACTGCTGGCGACGATGATGCGTGGCACCGCCGAGCAGCAGGCCATGGTGCAGGAATCGGTGAACCGGTTCTGGTGGCCGGCGCTGATGATGTTCGGTCCGCCGGACGGCGACTCGCCGAACACGGCGCAGTCGATGGCCTGGGGGATCAAGCGGGACACCAATGACGCGTTGCGGCAGAAGTTCGTCGACATGTCGGTGCCGCAGGCCGAGGCGCTCGGCGTCACCTTCCCCGATCCCGACCTGCGCTGGAACGCCGACCGTGATCACTACGACTTCGGCGAGCCGGACTGGGAGGAGTTCTGGTCGGTGGTGAAGGGCAACGGGCCGTGCAACCAGCAGCGGATCGAGCACCGCAAGCGTGCCTACGACGACGGTGCCTGGGTCCGGGAAGCGGCGACCGCGCATGCGGCGAAGGTACGGGAGCGAGCGGGATGACCGACCAAGCATCGGAGCAGACCAATGCTACCGAATGGCCGCTGTACGAGGTGTTCGTCCGCGGCAAGCGCGGGCTCAACCACGTCCATGTCGGCTCCTTGCATGCCCCCGATGATCAACTCGCGCTGCGGCACGCCCGGGACGTCTACACCCGACGCAACGAGGGTGTCAGCATCTGGGTGGTGCGCTCCGACGCGATCACCGCGTCCAGTCCGGAGGAGAAGGACCCGCTCTTCGCGCCCAGCGGCGACAAGGTCTACCGACACCCGACCTTCTACAAGATCCCCGACAACGTGCCACACATGTGAGGTGATGATCATGACCTCTCCGTCGACCGAGCATGATCAGCCCGCCGATCACGACAACGCCTATGCCGGGCTGCTGGTCAACGACACGCACTGGGCCTTCGGGACCGACTTCACCGATCCGCTGGCCGGCGTCGACACCGCAGTCCCGGACGGTATCGAACCCTCCGCATTGGCGGCCTACTGCCTGATGCTCGGCGACGATGCGTTGGTGCTGTCACACCGGTTGTCGCAATGGTGCAGCAACGCCCCGGACCTGGAGATCGACATCGCGCTGGCCAACATCGCGCTGGATCTGCTCGGCCAGGCCCGGCTGCTACTGGCCCGGGCTGCGGCCGCGGACCCGTCGGTACGGCCTGCGCTTCCGGCCGGATCGCCGGTGCCGGACGAGGACGCACTGGCCTTCTTCCGTGATGGTCATCAGTTCCGCAACGTTCGGCTGGTCGAGCAGTCGTCGGGTGATTTCGCGGCGACCATCGTGCGGCTGATGTTCTTCTCCTGTTGGCGTCTGGCGTTGCTGCAGCGACTGGTTGACAGTCGCGATCCGGTGCTGGCGGCGATCGCGGCCAAGGGGGTCAAGGAGGTCGCCTACCACCGCGACTTCGCCGGTCGCTGGTTCGTCACGCTGGCCGACGGGACCGAGGAGTCCCGACGGCGGATCGTCGGTGCCATCGAGCTGATCCGGCCTCAGCTGGCGGAACTGTTCACCGATCATCCGGTCGAAGCGGCCGCCGTCGCAAACGGCTTCGGGATTGCACCGTCGTCAACGGCAGCCGAGGTTGACACCGTTGTTGATCAACTGTTCACCGCGGCGACACTGCAGCGGCCCCAGGAGCCGATCAGCACGCCGGAGGCGACGCCGTCCGGTCGTGACGGTCAGCACACCGAGGCGTTGGGTCCGATGCTGACCGAGATGCAGAGTGTGGCCCGTGCGCATCCGACGGGCAGCTGGTGATGATCATGGCCAGTGCTACCCACACCGCGCCGGGGCAGGCCGAGCGTCCCCGCTCGGTACAGCGCGCGCGCCGCATCGCTGCGGCGGTCACCGACCCCGAGCTGCCGATGCTCACCCTGCAGGACCTCGGCGTCCTGCGCGGTGTCGAGGTCGACCGCGAACGGGTGACGGTGACGATCACGCCGACCTACTCAGGCTGCCCGGCCATGGCAACCATGGCCGACGACCTGGTCCACCGGCTCCGCGGTGCCGGATTCATCGACGCCGTGGTGAAGATCAGCCTCGACCCACCGTGGAGCTCGGACTGGATCACCGAACACGGCCGGGCCGCACTCCGTCAGGCCGGCATGTCGCCGCCGTCACCGGCCCCGAGGTCGCCGGCCCCGACGAGCGCGAGGGACCCGATCCCGCTCCGGCTCGGGCCGACCCGCCGCGCGTTGACCTGCCCGCAGTGCGGGTCGAATGCTGTCGAGTCGGTGTCGGAATTCGGATCCACCGCCTGCACGGCGCACTACCGCTGTTCGGTCTGCCGTGAACCGTTCGACCACTTCAAGGAGTTCTGAGGTGATCAAGGTCCCTGAGCCTGTCGAAGGGCACTCGGGCAGGCCCACGTTCCATCCGCTGACCGTCGCCGAGATCGATCAGCTGACCGACGACGCGGTCGCGATCACCTTCGATGTGCCGTCGGCGTTGGCCGCCCGGTACGACTTCGCCGCCGGTCAGTCCTTGACTCTGCGCCGCATCGTCGACGGGACGGACGAACGCCGGACCTATTCGATCTGTGCTCCGGTCGGCAGCCGGCCACGGATCGGTGTCCGGGAGATCCCCAACGGGCTGTTCTCCCGCTGGCTGGTGCACCAGGTCAGACCCGGTGACGTGATCGAGGTCCAGCCGCCCAGCGGCAATCTCCGGGCCGATCGGGTCGCCGGCAAGCGGCACCTCTGCATCGCCGCCGGGTCCGGGATCACGCCGATGTTGTCGGTGGCGTCGTCGGTGCTGGAGCGAGGCGCCGAGGTGACACTCCTCTACGGCAACCGGACCAGCACCTCGGTGATGTTCGCCGAGGACCTGGCCGACCTGAAGAACAGCCATCCGAGCCGGTTCGACCTGATCCACGTGCTGTCCCGCGAACCACGTGACGTCGATCTGTTCTCCGGCCGGCTGGACGCCGACCGGCTGCGCAGACTGCTCACCGAACTGGTGCCGGTGGCCGGCATGGATCACGTCTGGCTGTGCGGCCCGTTCGGTCTGCTCACCGACGCCCGGACGGTCCTGGCCGAGCTCGGTGTGCCCGGCTCGGCAGTGCACGTCGAGTTGTTCTACGTCGACCAGCCACCGCCGGAGCTGCGACATCCGGACCGGCAGCTCCGCGGACAGACCAGTGCCGTCACCGTGGTCCTGGACGGCCGCAGCACCACAACGGCGATGGCCGGCGATCGCAGCCTCCTGGACTCGGCCCAGCAGACCCGGGCCGATCTCCCGTTCGCCTGCAAGGGTGGGGTCTGCGGCACCTGCCGGGCGAAGCTGTGCGACGGTGAGGTCGACATGATCCGCAACTACGCCCTCGGGCCGGACGAGCTGGATCAGGGTTTCGTCCTGACCTGCCAGTCCTACCCGCTCAGCGATTCCGTCACCGTCGACTTCGACGCCTGATCCGACGCGACCCGACAACGACCGGACCGACACGATGAGAAGGGGACGACGATGACCGAGGCGTTCATCCTGGACGGGGTCCGGACACCGATCGGCCGTTACGGCGGTGCCCTGTCCGGCCACCGGCCCGACGACCTTGCCGCGTTGGTGATCGGCGCCCTGATCCGGCGGACCGCGATCGAGCCTGCCGAGGTCGACGAGGTGATCCTGGGGGCTGCCAACCAGGCCGGTGAGGACAACCGCAACGTGGCGCGGATGGCAAGTCTGCTGGCCGGACTGCCGGACAGCGTCCCCGGCTTCACCGTCAACCGGCTCTGCGCGTCGGGACTGACCTCGATCACCGTGGCCCGGCAGATGATCATCGCCGGCGACGCCGACCTGGTGATCGCCGGCGGGGTGGAGTCGATGACCAGAGCACCCTGGGTCACCGAGAAGCCGGCGAAGCCGTGGTCCCGTCCCGGTGCCAGCTTCGACACCTCGATCGGTTGGCGATTCACCAACCCTGCCTTCGACACCGACACCACGCTGACGATGCCGCAGACCGCAGAACGCGTTGCCGCCGAATGGCAGCTGACCCGCGAGGAGCTGGACGCCTTTGCGCTGCGCTCGCACCAGCGGGCCGTCGACGCAATCAAGAACGGCCGCTTCGCCGCGGAGATCATTCCGGTCGGTGAGGTGACCGACGACGAGGGCCCGCGACCGGACACCAGTGCCGAACGGCTGGCCGCGCTGCGCCCGATCCACGCTGCCGGTGGAGTGATCACGGCCGGCAACTCGAGTGCCCTGAACGACGGCGCGGCCGCAGTGATCATGATCAGTGACCGCTACGCCGAACGACACGGGCTGACGCCGCGGGCACGGGTGGTCGCCGGCGCGAGCGTCGGCGTGCCACCGGCGATCATGGGAATCGGTCCGGTACCGGCCACCCGGAAGGTGCTGTCCCGGACCGGATGGACCACAGATGATCTTGGAGCGATCGAGCTGAACGAGGCGTTCGCCTCGCAGTCCTTGGCCTGCATCCGTGATCTCGGTCTGGATCCGGAAGTGATCAACAAGGACGGCGGCGCGATCGCCCTCGGCCATCCGCTCGGCTGCTCCGGTACCCGGATCACGGTCACCCTGCTGGGGCGGATGGAGCGCGAACGCGTCGATCGTGGACTGGCCACGATGTGTGTCGGCGTCGGCCAGGGCGCAGCACTGTTGCTGGAGCGGGTGTGATCCGACGATGACCGTTCTGCCGCGGAAGATCGGTGTTTACGGCGGTGGTCGGATGGGGGCCGGCATCGCCCAGGCCTTCGCGGTCGCCGGCGCCGACGTCGTCATCATCGAGGCCGACGACCAGGCCGGGATCGCCGCCCGGCAACGGATCGAGAAGGTCTTGGCCACCTCGGCGGAGAAGGCCGGAGTGACCGCCGGCGGGACCGTCGAGGTCAGCAGCGCCCCGTCCGATCTGGCCGGGCTGCCGCTGGTGATCGAGGCCGTTCCGGAGGTCGCCGAGCTGAAGCGATCGGTGCTGGCGACGATCGCCGAACAGACCCCGTCGGCGATGATCGCCAGCAACACCAGCGCGTTGCCGATCGACGAACTCGCCGATGCGCTGACCGATCCGTCCCGACTGATCGGACTGCACTTCTTCAACCCGGTGCCGGTCAGCCAATTGGTGGAGGTCGTCGTCGGCAGCCGGACCGATCATGATCTGATGACCCGCGCCCGGGGGCTGGTCGAAGCCCTGGGGAAGCAGGCCATCACGGTCACCGATTCCCCCGGCTTCGCCAGCAGCAGGCTCGGCGTCGCCCTCGCCCTGGAGGCGATCCGGATGCTCGCCGACGGCGTCGCCTCGGCCGAGGACATCGACGCCGCCATGACACTGGGCTATCGGCATCCGACCGGCCCGCTGCGGACCACCGACATCGTAGGACTGGACGTCCGGCTGGCGATCGCCGAACACCTGGAACGTCAACTGGGGCAGCGATTCAGTCCACCGCAACTGCTCCGCGACAAGGTCGCCCGCGGCGAGCTGGGACGCAAGACCGGGCAGGGGTTCTACCGGTGGTGACCGATTCCGCCGATGCGTCCCGCTCCGCCGGCGTCATGTGGGCCGGTGACGCGGCCAGTGCGGCGCTCGGGATGCAGCTCGAACACGTCGGGCCCGGTACGGCGCGGGTCAGCATGGCGGTCCGAGCCGACATGGTCAACGGCTGGGACGTCTGCCACGGCGGGCTGATCGCCAGTCTCGCCGACAGCACCTTCGCCCTGGCCTGCAACAGCCACGGCACCGTGACCGTCGCCTCCGGATTCGAGATCGACTTCCTGGAACCGGCCTACCTGGGTGATCGGCTGACCGCCGAAGCCCACGAGCGCGTACGGCGTGGTCGATCCGGGATCTACGACGTCACCGTCACCCGTGGCGATACGGTGATCGCCCTGTTCCGCGGTCGCAGCCGTTCGCTGCAACGCCCCGTCGAGGAGAGTTGATCATGACCGATGCCGTACGGATCGAACGTGCCGGAGCCGTAGCCACCGTCACGCTGAATCGTCCGGAACGTCGCAACGCGATGACCCTGGAGCTGAAGACCGCGCTGCTGGACGCACTCCGAACTGTCGCCGATGATCATGAGATCCGCTGCGTGGTGCTGACCGGGGAGGGCAAGGGATTCTGCGTCGGGCAGGACCTGGCCGAGCACGCCGAGCTGCTGCAGTCCGCGCACGCTTCGGTGTTCAGCACGGTCGCCGAGCATTACGGCCCGATCGTCGAACTGCTGTCCGGGATGGCCAAGCCGGTCATCGCCGCGGTCAACGGGACCTGCGTCGGCGCCGGACTCGGCTTCGCGCTGTCCTGCGATCTACGGATCTTCGCCGAGGACGCCACCCTCGGCACCGCCTTCTCCGGCGTCGGCCTGACCTGCGACTCCGGACTGTCGGCCACCCTGCCGCGATCCGTCGGCGAAGCCCGCGCACGCGAACTGGTACTGCTCGGCCGCACCTTCACCCCCGCCGAGGCCGTCGGCTGGGGGATAACCGGCGAGATCGTCGCATCGTCGGCCGTCACCGAGACCGCGGCCCGGCTCGCCGAGCAACTCGCCGCCGGCCCCACCGTCGCCTACGCCGAGTCCAAACGCCTGCTCACCGCCGGCCTGGACGGCACCCTCGCCCAGGCGTTGGCCGCCGAATCAACCGCCCAGAACCGCTGCGGCGAGACCGAAGATCATCACAACGCCGTCCGCTCCTTCCTGGCCCGCGAGCAACCGACGTTCAACGGCCGCTGAACACCGCAAGACAATGCTCGGTCATGCCGGCCGCCAGGTCTGCCGGGGTGCGAATCCGTCCCGACGAAGCCAGTGTTCGGTGTAAAGGATCCGGTGCGGGGCGATGATCGTCAACGGATCGGCCGGCGGCTGATCGAGTGGACGGCCGCGTTCGGCGTATTCGGACTGCCACCGGAACGCCTCCCAGTAACGATCCGCGTCGGGATGATCCCGCTCGATCGTGCGCGCAGTCCCGAAGAGCTGGGCGCCACGACTGCTGGCCTGTCCGACCAGGGGAGCGAAGACAGCCGCGGAGACGCGAGGATCGCGGCGGAGGTTGCGCGACTTCGGCGACGCGTTCCAACTGGTGTAGAAGATCTCGAAGCCGAGGCTGTAGTACCGCACCGGTGTCGCCGCGGGTGAGCCGTCGGCGTTGACGGTCGCGATCACGGCCATGTTCTGGGTGGAGAGCAGGTTGAGGATGCGTTCCTCGAGTCGATCACGTGGGAGTTCTCGATCCGGCGCGGGACCGGCGAGCCAGGGGTTGGTCAGTGGCATCGCCCCAGGATCGCAGCACAGCGGGCAGAAAATCAGGAGAGGATCCGCGGATGCTGCGGTGAGAATGGCGGCCATGACGATGCACGCCGACCAGCTTCATGTCGACCCGGGCATCGTCCGGGGTCTGCTCGATGCACAGTTTCCGCAGTGGCGTGGTTTGCCGATCAGCCAACTGGAGACACCGGGGACGGTGAACGCGATCTTCCGCGTCGGCACCGACCTGGCTGCCCGGTTCCCGCTGGTCGGCGACGATCCTGCGCAGACCCGTACGATCCTGATGTCCGAGGCGGACGCCTCGCTGGAACTGGCCCCGGCCATCGGCGTACCGATCCCGGAGCCGGTGGTGATCGGCGAACCGGGCCCGGACTATCCGCTGCCATGGGCTGTGCAGACCTGGTTGTCCGGCCACGATGCGACGGTCGAGGACCCTGCGGAGTCGGACGCGTTCGCCGACGACCTGGTCGAACTGATCGCCGGGATGCGCGCCCTGGACACACGGGGTCGGCGCTTCGCCGGTATCGGTCGTGGCGGGCACCTACCGAATCACGACGACTGGCTGGAGGTGTGTTTCGACAACAGCGAAGAGCTGCTCGACGTGCCACTGCTGCGGCGGATCTGGGCCGACCTTCGCGCGCTGCCCGAGGTCGACGCCGACGCGATGTGTCATCGCGATCTCATCCCGCCCAATCTGCTCATCGACAACGGTCGTCTTGTCGGGGTGCTGGACTGCGGCGGCTTCGGCCCGGCAGACCCGGCCCTGGATCTGGTGGCGGCCTGGCATCTGCTGGCGGCGCCGCAGCGCGAGATCCTCCGTCGCGGGCTCGGATCCGGTGATCTTCAGTGGCGGCGCGGGATGGAATGGGCGTTCCAGCAGGCGATGGGTCTGGTCTGGTACTACCTCGAGTCCAACCCGACGATGAGTCGGTGGGGCCGGCGCACCCTGGACCGCATCGTCGAGGCCTGGGACGACCATGAGTGACTCCGGCAGTCCGCCATCGAAGCAGGGCGGCGTGCATCGGACGAATCTCTCGCAGCTCGGCACCCCGGTCCGGCCGATGGTCCGGGTCAGCGGCGGATTCGCCAACCGACTCCATCGGCTCGACACCGATCAGGGATCCTTTGCGGTGAAGGAAATGAACCTCCTCGACCGCCGCGAGACCTACCACCTCCAGGACGTGTTCCGGTTCGAACGGGCCGCGTTCGCGGCCGGCATCCCGATGCCGGAACCGGTGCTGGCCGACGACGACATCCTCGTCCATCGCTGGGTCGACGGCGAGACGATGCCCGTGGCGCCGGTCTCGCCGGCGTACGCGTTCGAGATCGGCGAGATCCTCGCTCGGATCCACGCGCTCGACGTCGACTGGCCGCACCCGCTCATCGAGGAGCCGACTCCGCGGGACTGGCCCGAACTCGCCGAACGAGCCGCAGCGAGCGGGCAGCCGTGGGCAGCCGAACTCGCCGCCCGGCTGGACACCTTTCTGGCGATCGCCGACCTGGTCGCCGGCTGCGTGCGGCCGGGTCCGGTCGTGCTGACCCACAAGGACATCCAGCCGTGGAACCTGCTGGCCCGCGACGGCCGTCCGGTGCTGCTGGACTGGGAGCTCTCCGGACTGCTCGATCTGTCCGGAGAGCTCGGGTCGACCGCGCTGAGCCTGGCGAAGGGACCCGGTCTGGACAGCATCGAGCCGACCGTCTTCCGAACCGTCCTGGACGGCTACGTCGCCGCCGGTGGCGCGCTGCCACCACCCGGGCCGAGCTGGTTCGTCTTCTTGATCGGCGGCTGGCTCGGCCACACCCGGTGGAACATCCTGCGCTGCCTCGCCGGTGTCGAGGCAGGCACCGGACCCGACCTCGCGCTGTCGCACCAGGTCGTGGCCGACGGCGTCCGCGGCCTGCCGATCATGTTCGACCGGCTCCCGGAGCTGCAGTCGCTGCTCACCTGAGTCGTCCGGCAGTCAGTGCTCAGGCTCGAACACGGCGAGCGTCGCGCCCTCGGGATCGGTGACGACGGCGTACGAACCGACGCCGGCGATCGCGGCCGACTCGGTCGCGGTGCCGCCGAGCCGGGTCGCGGTGCCGCGGGCGGTCTCCAGATCCGCGACGCCCACGAACGGCAGCCAGCCGGTGGGTTCGCCGTCGGCAACAGCCAGCGCCTCCGCCACCCGGGTGCCGTCGGTCGCGTCGAAGACGGCCGCTGCACCGTCCGGTGCCACGGTGGCCTGCCAGCCGACCGTGCCGGCGTAGAAGTCGGCAGCCGCGGCAACATCGGGAGTGCGCAGCCGATCCCACACGAAGCCGCTCGTCGCAGGCTCCGACGGCTCCAGCGGCGCGAACGAGCAGAAGATCGACATGTCCCGATCCAAGATCGGTGCGAGCCGCCCGAGACCCGGCACATCGGCAGGCTCACCGGTGGTGACGATGCCACCGGCCTGCGCCGCGGCCGTGGCGACGGCGTCCACGTCGGCGGCGCCGATGTACGGCGTCCAATGGCCGCCGAGTCCCGGCTTGACCTCACTGATCCCGCCGATCACGGTTGCGCCGGCGCGGATGATCCGGCCCATCGGGTAGGGCTCGGTGGTCCAGCCGAACAGGCCCTCGTAGAAGGCGATTGCGGTGGCCGGATCGACGGTGCGAAGTTCGTGCCGGATGAAGCGGCCGACGATGGTGGACATGATGCTCCTCGGAGGTTTGTCGTATAGTTAGCTGCATCAAGACAATAGTTGCATACGTGCAGCTATTAGATTAGGGAAGGTACTTCGCGCATGTCAAGACCGAACGGGATGCCCGCAGACGCCCACGACGTCTATCGGCGTTATCTGAGCGCGGTCGTGTTGCACGGGCAGGCCAGCGCCAACGCGGTCGGGCTCGGCGCAACCGACCTGTACGCGATGAACCTGCTCGCGCTCGGCGGCTCGATGACCTCCGGGGCGCTGGCCCGCCGTACCGGTCTGACCACCGGCGCCACGACCCGCCTGATCGACCGCCTGGAGAAGACCGGTCACCTCCGACGGGTGATCGATCCGGCGGACCGGCGCAAGATCATGGTGGAACCGGTCGGTCCCGGCACCGAGGACGTCGACACCGCTGTCGACCCGGCCCGCCGCGAGGTCGGCGAGCTGTTCGCGACCTACACCGAGGAGCAGCTCGCGACCCTGTTCGACTACTTCGCGCGGGCCACCGAGGCCTACCACCGCGCCATCACCGAACTCCGTGATGATGCACCCGATCGGCACATCGACGCACGCCCCGATGCACAATGAACTGATGTCCTTGACAGCGCAGGAACTGGTCGCCGCGCCGCGCGGACGCAGTCTCTGTCTGGCGACCGCGGAAGTCATCGACGAGTCGGTCGCCGCTGCGTGGATGGGCGCCGGCTTCCGGCCCGAGGACCGGACCAAGGTCGACGAGCTGGGCCGGGTGCTCGACCGGCTGGACGTGGCCGCCGTCCGCGGCTGGACCGACCCGCTGGTGTTCATCGGACCGGTGGCGCATGCCGTCGACTTCGCGATGGCCTGGCAGGAGCCGGAGGCCGAGGACGTCGTCGCCGCCGACCCGGCCGTGATCGAGGCTCTGCTGCCGATCGGCGAGGCGATCCTGGCCTCGCCGGCGGCCGGCTGGTGGCAGTCGCCGATCGATCTCTCGACCCTGCGACACACCAGCAAGTACGACGACGCGCATCCGCCGGAACCGCCCGGTCTGGCCGGCGCCGCCGACTTGGTCCGGGACTGGCGACGGTCGGCGGTGATCGGCAACCACCGCGATCAGCTGGAGTTGCCGGACGATCCGACGGCGCCGTACAGCGGGGTCTGGTGGTCATCGCCGAGCGGCCGCAACCCGATCCCGACCAGCACCCGCACATTGGACGGGCTCGGCTCGATCAAGCTGGTCTGGGAGGAGGACAGCTTCGGCCAGTGCGATGCCCTGGTCCGGCCGCTGGCGGTCACCGGATCGCCCCGGGTGTATGAGATCGACTGTCCGCAGGCGTGGACCGAGCTGGTCCGGCGCTACCCGCTGGACGTCAGCGCCTCCCGGCGGCACGACTGGTATCGCGCGACCGGGCGCGACGGCGGCTGGCTGATCCCCGACTACGTTGCGGTTGCCGCGGACTGGGACGCGATCCACCTGACGGTTGCCGGCTACCTGAGTACGGCGCTGCGGGCGCTGCCGGTGGTCGACGGTCATGCCACCGTGTTGGCCGGCTGGGATCCCGACCAGACCTGGTGGCTGGCCGACCTGCTGCAGCTCGCCGGTCCGGCGGAACACTGGCGATCCGTCGAGTCGGCCGACGGCCCGGACCTCGGCTGGCAGCCGGTCAGTGCACCTGGACGTTGACCGTGTGCCAGCCGGTCGCGCCGTCCGGAGCCGGTGCTGCCGTCGCCGCGGTCTGCGTCATCCCCTTCTTATCGGTTGCCCGGACCGTCAGCCGATGAGCACCGGGATCGGCATCCCAGCGATAGCTCCACTGCCGCCAGGTGTCGTCACTGACCGCATCGCCGAGCTTGGCCCGCTGCCACGGACCGTCGTCGATCCGCAACTCGACCCGTTCGACTCCGGTGTGCTGCGCCCACGCCACGCCACCGACGGCGACCGGGCCGGCCTGCGTGCTCCCGGTCGGGGTGTCGATCCGGGAGGCGAGCTTGATCGGACCGTAGGCCGACCACCCGAGCGGGGTCCAGTAGCCATGGTCGGCGGCGTAGCTGGTGACCTTGAGTTCGGTGACCCACTTGGTCGCCGACACGTAGCCGTACAGACCGGGCACCACCAGCCGGGCCGGGAAGCCGTGCTCGGCAGGCAGCGGCTGTCCGTTCATCCCGATCGCGACGATCGCATCCCGGTCCGGGTCGGTCAGCGCCGACAACGGTGAACCGGCGGTGAAGCCGTCGACGCTGCGGGACAGCACCATGTCCGCGCCGGCCTTGACCCCGGCCCGCTCCAGCAGTTCCCGGATCGGGTAGCCGAGCCAGCGCGCGTTACCGGCCAGGTTTCCGCCCACCTCGTTGGAGACGCAGGTCAGCGTCACGTAGAACTCCGACAGCGGCAGCGACAGCAGCTGATCCCAGCTGATCGTGATCGGCCGGTCGACCATCCCGGTGATCGTCAGCGACCAGTCCGCCGGATCGACCACGGGCACCTGCAGGGCGGTGTCGATCCGGTAGAAGCCGTCGTTGGCGGTCACGTACGGGGTGATGCCGGGGACCTGCAGATCGGCACCGGCCGGGACGGCCGGCGCGGTCCGTTGCGGGATCGGAAGTTTGATCTTGGAACGGGCCTGCAACGCCATCGACTTGCCGTGCGAGAAACCGCGGCTGGCGGCGCCGACCACAACGGCGCCGGCGGCCAGTGTCCCGGTCAGCACCAGGAATCCTCGACGGCCCACCGGTCGACCCGAATCGTCAAGCCCAGCAGGGGAATCCCACAGCCGAAGGCGATTGACCAACGGCCGTAGCACGAGGTAGGCGACGGCCAGTCCGATGACCACCGGCACATAGGCAGTGCCGGTGACGTCGGGTTGCCGGCCGATCGCGATCACGGAGAACGCCGTCAGCAGGACGGGGCCGATCAAGCCCGCGCTGCGGCGGGCGTACTCCAGTCGACCGGACGCACCGGCGACCAGCAGGGCGACCACTCCGACCACGGCCAGCAGGATCGGTTTGTCGGCGAATCCGAGCACCTCCTTGCCGAAGTTGATCACTCCGGCAGGTGCGATGTCGATCACCAACTCGCCGACCGCCGACAACGGCGACCCCAGCGGTGACACCAGCCAGGCCAGCAGCTCGGTCACCGACAGCCCGACCAGTCCGGCAACGATCCCGGACCACCAGGCCAGGCCCGACCCGCGATGCGGTGCCGGCGCCACGTCCGGGGTCGGCGGCAGGGTGGGGGTGCGTACGGCGGTCACCAATTCATCCTGCTCCCCGGTCTCGGTCCAGGGAAGGGCCGTCAGAGAACTGTAATCGTTGCGGCCTACCGTGGTCCCATGACCAGCGGGCAGCAGAGGGGCCGGGCGGCGTTGGACCGGGCGCTGCCGAGCTGTGTGCGATATCTCCCCGGTTGGGTCGCAGATCACCGGCGGATCTTCGCCGAGCTGGTGGAGGTGATCGACTGGGAACGCAACGACATCACCATCGCCGGTCGGACGATCCCGATCCCCCGGCTGACCTGTTGGATGGGGACCTCGCAGTACGTCTACTCCGGTGTCCGCAACGAACCCCGACCGACCCCGGCCGCGCTGACCGCACTGCAGCAGCAGGTGCAGGTCGAAGCCGGTGCGACCTTCAACTCCTGCCTGGCCAACCTCTATCGCGACGGTCACGACTCGATCTCCTACCACAGCGACGACGAGCCGGAGCTCGGCCGGCGGCCGACGATCGCGTCGATCAGTCTCGGCGACCGGCGACGGTTCGTGCTGCGGCACCAGGACAGCGGCGAACGCTGGGAGCTCGAGTTGGGCGCCGGTGACTTGTTGATCATGTCCGGTGAATCACAGTCGGACTACCGACACGCGGTGCCCAAGACCATGCGTCCGGTCGGGCAGCGGATGAATCTCACCTTCCGACAGTTCGCGACCTGATCGGTGACGCACGTCGGCCGAGCACTAGCATCGGGCCAGCAGGACCGTCGCCGGGGATCAGGGAGGATCCATGTCCGATCAGCTGGATGTCGATGCGGTGCTGGCCGCGCTCACCCTGGAGGAGAAGGCCTCGCTGAGCCTTGGCTCGGACATCTGGCACACCGCGCCGATCGAGCGACTCGGCGTCGAGTCGATCATGGTCTCCGACGGCCCGCACGGACTGCGGGCGCAGTTCGAACAGCAGACCGACAACGTCGGACTCGGCGACAGCGTTCCGGCCACCTGCTTCCCGACCGCCGCCGGCCTGGCCTCCTCCTGGAATCGCACGCTGCTGCGGCAGGTCGGCGAGGCCGTCGCCCGGGAATGCCTTCGCTGGCAGGTGTCGGTGCTGCTCGGCCCGGGCGTCAACATGAAGCGGTCCCCGTTGTGTGGACGCAACTTCGAGTACCTGTCGGAAGACCCGTATCTTGCCGGTGAGTTGGCGACCGCGCTGGTCCAGGGCGTGCAGAGCCAGGGCATCGGGACGTCGCTGAAGCACTTCGCGGCGAACAACCAGGAGACCGACCGGATGCGGGTCGACGCCGAAGTCGATCAGCGGACGTTGCGGGAGATCTACCTGCCGGCCTTCGAAAAGGTGGTGAAGACCGCCCGGCCGTGGACCGTGATGTGCGCCTACAACAAGATCAACGGCAGCTACGGTTCCGAACACCATCAGCTGCTCACCGAGATCCTCCGCGACGAATGGGGATTCGACGGGCTGGTGGTCTCGGACTGGGGTGCGGTCCATGATCGGGTCGCCTCGCTGGCCGCCGGACTCGATCTGGAGATGCCGCCGGTGCTGGGACACAGCGACGTCGCCGTCGTCGAAGCGGTCCGCGCCGGGACGCTGGACGAGAAGCTGCTCGACCGGACCGTACGGCGGGTGCTGGATCTGGTTGCCAAGTCCCGTCCGGCGCGGCAGGACGAGCACACCGTCGACCAGGCCGAGCAGCACGCGTTCGCCCGGGTCGCAGCCCGGGAATCGGCTGTGCTGTTGAAGAACGACGGCAACCTGCTGCCGCTGGATCCCGCCGCAACCACCCGGGTCCTGGTGGTCGGTGAGCTGGCCCGGACACCGCGCTACCAGGGGGCCGGTTCCTCCCAGGTCAACCCGACCCGGGTCGACATCCCGCTGGAGGAACTGCGGGCGCTGGCCGGCGACGCGATCACCATCGACTACGCGCCCGGCTACCGGCTGGACGAACCGACCGTCGATCCGGATCTTCGTGACGAAGCCGTCCGGATGGCGCAGAGCGCCGACGTCGTGCTGGCCTTCGTCGGCTTGCCGGACGCGGCCGAATCGGAAGGATTCGACCGGACCGACATCGACCTGCCGGCCAACCAGACCGAGCTGCTGGCGCAGCTGGCCGAGCAGACCGATCGGATCGCGGTGCTGATCGCGGGCGGGTCCGTCGTCGAGGTGGCGAGCTGGCAACGCCATGCCGCCACGATCATGGAATGCTGGCTGTCCGGCCAGGCCGCCGGCGGCGCGGTCGCGGACCTGATCTTCGGCGTCGCGAACCCGAGCGGCAAGCTCGCCGAAACCCTGCCGATCCGACTGCAGGACAACTCGTCCTACCTCAACTTCCCCGGCGGGGACGGGACGGTCCGCTACGGCGAGGGAGTCTTCATCGGCTACCGGGGCTACGACAAGTCCGAGCTCGCGGTCAGCTACCCGTTCGGTCACGGGCTGTCCTACACCACCTTCGCCATCGACGGCCTCGAGGTGTCGACCACGGGCAGCATCGCCGACGGTGACCTGGCGGTCACGGTTGCCGTGACGGTCACCAACACCGGCGACCGGGCGGGCGCCGAAGTGGTCCAGGTCTATGTGGGTGACCGGCAGAGCGCGGTGCCTCGGCCGCTGCGGGAGCTGAAGGCCTTCGACAAGATCGCTCTGGACCCCGGGGAGTCCGGCACCGTCGAACTGCGACTCGACGAGCGTGCGTTCGCCTTCTGGTCCACCAGGTTCGACCGCTGGCTGGTCGAGTCCGGGGACTTCGAGATCACCGTCGGTTCATCTTCTCGTGATCATGCGGCGAGTACGGTGATCACGATCGAGGCGCCACGCGTGGCGGTCCCGATCAATCGCGAAGCGACCCTGGCCGAGTGGCTCGCCGACCCGGCGGCCCGTGCGGTACTGCAACGACAACCGAAGGTGGCGACCATCCTGCAACACGCGGAGCCGACCATGATCAAGATGGTCGAGCAGATGCCGGTCTCGACCATCGCCGGCTTCGGGTTCGCGGGCTTCGGACCAGCCGACCTGGACCGTTTCCTCACCGAGATGGAGGCAGAGTGATGAGTCACCCGTTGGACGGCCGATCGATCCTGGTCACCGGCGCCGAAGGCAACATCGGCAGTGCTGTCTGCCGCCGATTGTCGGCCCTGGGTGCCAAGATCACCGGGCTGTCGTTGGCTGCCACGGATGATCATGAGTCGCCGCCGATGGTGCAGGCCCTGTACGGTGACACCACCGATCCCGAGGTGGTCGCCGACGCCCTGGACGGCATCGAACTGGTGGTGCACCTGGCCGCGATCCCGCACCCGATCGGCAACCCGGCGCCGAAGGTCTTCGGGACCAACGTGCAGTCGACCTTCAACGTGCTCTGGCAGGCAGCGGAGCGGGGGATCGGGCGGGCCGTGATCGCCAGCAGCATCAACCACACCGGGCTGCCGTTCAACAGCGATCCGACCGCCCGCCCGTCGTACTTCCCTGTGGACGAAGCGATGCCGTCCCAGCTCACCGACCCGTACGCGTTGAGCAAGGTGGTCGACGAGGTCACCGCGGGCACCGTCCATCGGCGGACCGGTATCGATGTGGTCGCGCTGCGATTCCCGTTCACGGTCCCGGCCGAGCAAGTGGCCCGGCGTGCGGAATCGTTGGCCGACGATCCGTCCGGTGCCGTTGTCGAGGCCTGGTCGTATCTGGATGTCCGCGACGCCGCGCTGGCGGTGGAGAAGGCGTTGGTCGCCGAGACCACCGGCGTCGTCCCTGTCTACGTCACTGCCGACGACACGTTGCTGCCGTATCCGACCGAGCAGGTGCTGGACCGCTACGCGCCCGGCATCCTGCGGACCCGGACCTTCGTCGGTCGGGAGGTGCCGATCGATCTCACCCGGGCCCGGACGCTGCTCGGATTCCGCGCCGAGCACCCGGTCGACGTCACGCCCCGGTCGCTGGACTGAGCCTGGCACAACCGATTCGCACCTGCGGCGCGGCACCGAACGGGTGCACCGGCGGCGTTGTCGACGCGCAACGGTGGGCTGTCGGGTCAGGAGCGATCGTTCGTGTTTTCCTGGCCTGCGCGTTGGTGCGGGATGAATACCGCGATGATCATGCTGACGATCGCTGCGCCGAGTCCGAGCATCAGCGTGAGCAGGAAGCTACCCTCGCTTGGTCCGGTCACGCCGTTGACTGTCGTGACGGAGTGCGCGAGGATCGCGCCGGTGACGGCTGAGGCAATCGTCGTGCCGAGTGAGCGCATGAGTGCGTTGAGGCCGTTTGCCGCCCCGGTCTCGTGCGCCGGCACAGCCTGCATGATGAGTGCCGGCATCGCGGCGTAGCCGAGGCCGACTCCTACGCCGAGCACGATGTTGACGACGAGGATCTGCCATGCGTCAGCGTGGAAGATCAACGCAAGCCCGTAGGCGAGCGCGAGGACTGCAGCGCCGATGATGAGCAGCGACTTAGCGCTCCAGCGCCGCTCGACCCTGCCTGCGAGGGGCGAGACGGCCATCATCGCCAGGCCTGATGGTGCGAGGATGAGTGCGGCGACCGTGAGCGTCAGCCCCAGACCAATGCCGGTCGCTCGCGGCAGCGCAAGTAGCTGCGGGAGCACCACATTCGATGCGAACAGGGCGAAGCCCAACGCGACAGAGGCGAGATTGGTGAGCAGTACGGGTCCACGCATGCTGACCCGGAGGTCGATGAGTGGATCCTTCATATGCAACTCGATCACACCCCACATCACCAGGACGACGCTGCCGCCGATCAGGAGGGTCAGAGTTCGTGCATCCCCCCACCCCCATTCACCACCACGCGAGACGGCGATGAGCAGGCCGACGAGCCCGAGTGCCAGCCCGATGATGCCGACGACGTCGATGCGTCCGCGCGTACGCTGGCTACTCGGGGGCACGACGACCGCATAGGCGATGAACGCGAGCGCAGCAATCCCCGCCGCCACCCAGAACAGCACATGCCAATCGAAATTCTCGGCGACGACCGCGCTGAGCGGTAGGCCGAGCGCGCCGCCGACGCCAAGGGTGGCACTGACGAGTGCGATACCCGAGCCGAGCTTCTGCGGCGGCAGCACGTCGCGAAGGATCGAGATACCCAACGGGATGACGCCAGCTGCCATGCCCTGCAGCATCCGCGCGATGATCATGGTCACCACATCATCTGAGAGGGCGGCGAGAACTGCGCCCAACGCCTGCAGTAGGAGGAGCGCCATGGCAACGCGCCGTTTGCCGAACATGTCGCCGAGCCGTCCGGCGACGGGCGTGCAGACCGCAGCAGCCACGAGGGTCGTGGTGATCGCCCATGCGGTGTTGTCACGCGTGGTGTGCAGCAGCTTCGGCAGCTCGCCCTGGATCGGAATGAGGATGGTCTGCATGAACGACGCACCGAGACCCGCGAAGGCCAGCACAGCAAGGATCTCCCACGAGCGGTGTTGGCGCCTGCGGTGGGCGCTTTCGGTTTCGTGCGTGCCGTGGCTGTCGGTTGTGGCCCTCGGAGCACCCGGGACCTGGGTGTGGTTCATCGGTCGTTCACCCGCTCCGATCTGTTCATCGTCATGGTGAGACACAGTCTCAATCAGTAGAAACCGTATCATCTAATAGACTTTAGGTCATGCCTAACGATGTGCGCGATCGCAGCCGCGAGATCCTGCGTGCCGAGTTAGCGGATGCCGCGGCCAGTTTTTGTGCCGAGCACGGCTTCGACGAGGTGACGACCGACGAGATTGCCCGTGGCATCGGCGTCTCGCGCGCGACCTTCTTCCGCTACTTCACCTCGAAGGAGGATGCGGTTGTCTCCGCTGCACACGGCTCCGCCGCGCGCGCTGGCACCTTCGCGCAGCGTGTCGCCGAGGTCGCCGATGCGGCCGAGCCCGGCACGACCGTGTGGGCGATCATCCGCACAGCTACCCAATCGATGATCGACACCGCCGAGACGCGTGGAGACCCGCTGAGGGCGCGCATCCGCATGATCACCGACGTGCCCGCACTCAAGGGCCAGTTGGCCTCCCAGCGCAGTATCGATCAGTCGGCTGTTACCGACGTGCTGCGCGGGCGGCTCGACAACGACCGCACCGCACGCGCCGCCGCCGCCGCCGGGGTCGCAGCCGTGGACCTCGCCTGGCAGGAATGGGCCCGCACACCCGGCTCGAAGCTGCGCCCCCTACTCGACGCCTATCTCACAGCGCTCGGCAATGTCGCGGCAGCGAAACTCACCTGAAGCCAACATCGGCGCCGCGATGGTGATCTTGACGTCACGACCAACCGGACGCCTCGCGCCCACCTCGATCGGGTCGACCGATCGAGGCGGGCGCGTTCCACGGCACTCAACCGGCGGCACTGTCCTCCAGCGCGGCGGCACCACCGAGGTGGGTGGCGAAGAACTGTTCCGCTGCACAGAACATGGTCAGCAGGTTCTCTGGGTTGACGATGAAGTGTCCTTCGTCGTCGAACAC
The DNA here is from genome assembly GCF_900105385.1 of Microlunatus soli. Classification (NCBI taxonomy): domain Bacteria; kingdom Bacillati; phylum Actinomycetota; class Actinomycetes; order Propionibacteriales; family Propionibacteriaceae; genus Microlunatus; species Microlunatus soli. The sequence goes on from NZ_LT629772.1 coordinate 3,277,507, forward strand.
CAAGTAGTCGACCTCTACTCCACGCTGTCGTAGCTTCCCAACAATCGAGTCCGAATGTGTCCGCCGGGCACGGATGTCATTGGCCCCTTGGACGACCATCAACGGGCTGCGGATCTCGTCCACCCGGCTGATCGGCGAACGGGCGAGCATGTCAGCTTCCTGCTCTGGGTCCGATGGGTCGCCCACATAACGGAGCCAGTTGTTCGTCAGACCGGTCTTGGCATACTCGGGCACCGAGCGGATGAAGTCGGCGAGGTCCGACACGCCGACGTACTCCACCGCAGCCGCGAACGTGGTCGGAGTGAACGCGATCCCGACCAATGCGGCGTAGCCGCCGTAGGAGCCGCCGAACAGTCCGATGCGTTCGGGATCGGCGTGGCCGCTGTTGATCGCCCACTCCACGGCGTCGATCAGATCGTCGTGCATCCGCCCGGCGAACTCGCCGACCGCCGCCTCCATATGTTCTCGCCCGAATCCGGCGGAGCCACGGAACTGCGGCTGCAATACCGCGTACCCGCGATTTGCCCATAGCTGAACCGTCGGGTCGAAGCCCCACCAGTCCCGGGTCCAAGGGCCGCCGTGTGGCATCAGGATCATCGGCAGCCGCTCCGAGTTCGATGCGCCACGGGGCAATGTGAGGTAGGCCGGCACAGAGCGACCGTCTCGGGCGTGGATGACGATGTCTTTCACCGGCACCAGCAGGTCCGGGTCGAGATGCTCTGTCGTCCGTGCCAGCAGCAGGCTCTCTCCTGTCTCGTGGTCGTAGAGCCAGGTCTGCGGATCGCGATCATGGAGGAACGACACGATCCAGCGACGCCCTTCCACATCACTGGAGATCGTGCCGAGATCGCCATCGCAAAGAGAACGCAGCTCGGTGAGGACCTCGGCGAAGTGCGGATCGTGCGCGTGCACGACCATCCGCATTCCTTGATACCGCACGCCCAGGAGCTCCCCGGTTCGCCGGTGGCGGATGAGCGGGGAGGGCAGGCTAGTGAAGACCTGCCCCCGGGTGTCCAGATCGTAGGAGGGGTGCCGGTCGACCTCGGTCTCGACTCCCGTTCGCAGGTCGAGCCGGCCCAGATGCATCTGGTCCGTGCCGCGGTAGGAACCGAACCAGATTCCGGTGCCGTCCGGCGTCGCCTCGAACGGGTACACACCGATCGGATACGCGTCACCGTCGAAGGCGGCGATCCGATCGCTGCCCCGCCACAGCTCCCATGTCCCGTCGGCATGCAGGGTCTGTGTGAACACAGTGTCTCCGGCGATCATCGATGTTGCCCCCGCCCCGGGGCTTTCCGCAAGCACTGCCAGCGCACCGGACTCGATGTCGAGCTCGTAGAGGTCGAACTCTGCCGGGTCACGAGCATTGAGCTGGAGAACGGCGCGGCCCGGGCGACCTGGTCGCAGCTCGACCCGCTGGGCGGTGGCACCAGGGAAAGGGGTGAGGTCGACGACCGGAGCATCCGGGTTCTCAAGATCGATGCGGAACACGTGCCAGTTCTCGTCGCCGCCGCCATCCTGCTGATAGAGCAGCCATCGCGGGTCCGCGGTCCACTGATAGCGAGACACCGTGCGGGTGTCGTCGGCGGTGACGCACCGCGGTGCTGAGTTGCCGTCGAGGTCCTGGATCCACACGTTCAGCCGATTACGCCAGGGTGCCAAGAAGGCGATGCGCGTGCCGTCCGGAGAGATCGTGATACCCGTGCGCCCGGGATGGCGCAGCAAATCGTTGATCGGCATCAGGTCAGATGAGGTCATGAGGCTGTTCCCTTGAGGTCACTGGTCGAGGCGGGAGTGGCGGCAGTCGTCATGCGTACGGCGCTGCGGCGGATGGCCCACACCACGGCGGCCACGGCGAGAACGGTCAGTGGCGTGCCCAACACGAGATGCGCGATACCCAGGCCACCGGTGTTCTCCTCCAGATAAAGCCACTGTTGAATCACGAAGCGGGCGCCGAACACCAGCGCCACGGCACCGGTGGCGAGGTCGTGAGCCCGCAACACGCCGCGATCTGTACGCCAGGCATGTCGTCCGCCGTGAACGGCATTCCAGATGACGCCAGTCACCGGTCGTCGCACCAGCACGGACACCGCCGTCAGCACGAAACCGGCCAGCGAGCCCCAGATCCCCAGCACGAAAAAGTCACGGGAGGAACCCGTCCACGCCACGATCCCGGCAGCCACCGCAACGCCCGCCAGGCTGCCGATCGCAGAGACGACCCGCTCTCGGCGCGCCAAACGAATCACGAACAGCGCGACGCCGGCCGCGAGCGATACTCCGATCGTCAAGGGGAGGGGCAGGAAGACGTCGGCGACAACGAACACGATCACCGGCACGACGGAATACATCAGGCCAAGCGGGCCACCCAGCTGGTCGAGCACGCGGTGGTCGCGGTGGTCTTTCAGAGTGGAACTCATCAGTTTCTCCATCGGTCGTAAGGTGTTGAGACCGAGGAAAGGTCATGCCGTTACGGCATAGTCAAGTCGACCGTGCATTCAGGAGTGTCACTGATGGGATGGAGCACGCAACAGATCGCTGACCTTGCTGGCACGACGTTGCGTACTGTGCGGCACTATCACGAGATCGGCGTGCTGGCTGAACCACCCCGCGGAGCCAACGGATACAAGGACTATGGCGTCAGCCACCTCACCCAACTGCTGCGCATTCGGCGGCTCGTGGATTTCGGGGCACCGCTGAGCGAAATTCGCTCGATGCGTCTCGTCGATGACACTGAGAAAGCCTCCCTCGAGTACCGGGACAAGCTTCGTCACCTGGATGATGAAGCAGAACGTGCGATCCTGCGCCTGGAAACAATCAGGGCCGGGATCAGAGAAGAGCTTGACGCGGAGGAATCTGCCGCCCGAAGCGTGTTCCTACCCCCAAGTGCCGACAAGGACTTCATGACGGTGCTATCCCGGCTGCTGCACGCCGACACCCTGTCGTCGTGGAACAGCCTGCTCGAAACGAGGCCCGAGAACGCAGCACTCTCAGAGTTCGTAGACCTTGACGAATCGTCGACACCCACGAGCAGATCCGATCTGGCCACGAGGCTGGCCGACGTGGTCCGCCAGCTCTATGCCGATCATCCAGAACTGGCTGATCCCGTTTTCGCTCCGGGCCGCCAACGGCCGCTTGCACGCGCGGCTATCGGTATTGCGCTCAAGGAGCTTTACCGACCCGCGCAGCTTGACGTACTCGTGCGGCTCAACGCCCTACTCAGGCGTGATGATCGCTCGGTCGAGTAACGAGGGCGAAGAACGTAACAGCACTGCGCCCAACCCCGCGGCGGATTCAAGCTGTCGATGCAACAGATTGGTCGTCGTCGTTTGAGAGTAGTCGTTGGAGTGCTTCGGCTGGGGTGGCCCACTCCAGTGTTTTGCGGGGTCGGGTGTTGAGTTCGGCGGCGACCTGGTCGAGGAGCCCGGGCCCGTAGAAGGACAGGTCGGCGCCTTTGGGGAAGTACTGCCGCAGGAGCCCGTTGGTGTTCTCGTTGGTGCCACGTTGCCAGGGTGAGTGTGGATCGCAGAAGTAGACCGGAATCCCGGTCTCGGCGGTGATCTTGGTGTGGAGGGCCATCTCGCTGCCCTGGTCCCAGGTCAAGGACCGTTTGAGCTGTTCGGGTAGTTCGGTGATCTTGGCCGTCATCGCCTTGGCCACGGTCTGGGCGGTGTGGTCGTCGGGCAGGTGTAGCAACAGTACGAATCGGGTGGTGCGCTCGACCAGGGTGCCGATTGCGGACTTGCCGTGGGCGCCGATGATCAGGTCGCCTTCCCAGTGGCCGGGCATCAGCCGATCGTCGGCCTCGGCCGGGCGGTCGTGGATCGAGGACATGTCTTTCAACTTTGGCCGCAATTGCCGCCCCTGGTGTCGGCGTTGGACGCGGCCGGTGCGTAGTGCTTTGGCCTCGCCCAACCGTTGCTCGACCTCTCGTGCCAGCTCGCCCTTGGGGCGAACGTAGAGGGCCTGGTAGATCGTCTCGTGGGACACACGCATCTCCGGGTCGGCGGGAAAGTCCAGCCGCAGCCGCTGCGAGATCTGCTCCGGACTGTGTTTGGCAACCAACCGTTCCACGACTTCGTCGAACAAGCGAGTGCCAGGCACCAGCCGGGGCCGGGCGCCGGCCCGGTGCCGGCGCTGCTCGACCTTCGATTGGCCGATGCGGGCCCGATAGGATCCATCGACCTGGTCGGTGCCGCGGGCGATCTCACGGGTGATCGTGGACCGCGGTCTCCCCAACAGGTCAGCGATCCGGCTCGGTTTGTAGTGAAGGTTCAACAGGTCCTCGACCCGACACCGCTCGGTGAAGGTCACCATGCCATGGCCGGGCGTGATCTGGGCCTCGACCTCGGGATTCACCGTCGGTGGACGCACACCGCCAGCCTGCTGGAACCAGCGATAGCCGGTGACATCAGACACGCCCGCCGCGGCGGCTGCAGCCCGGACGCCCGCACCCTTGCGGAGCTCGGCCCAAAACAGCGGCCGCAACCGCGCTGATACCGAAGCCTCCAGACGGCCATGCCCCGGGGCCGGCAGCCCCAGGCCTGCCCAACCACCTGCGTCGGCCAGCCATCGATAACCACACACCGGCGACACCCCGACCGCGCGGGACGCGACCAGGATCGAAGCGCCCGATCGCAACGCAGCCCAGAACTCCTCGGTCGGCATGAACCTCGCCGCCATATGCAACACCTTCCTCTGGATCAGGTGTTGCATCTATTTCTTGAGTCTGCTCGCGCCATTCGCCCGAGGTGGCAGCCGCTCGTGGCACGAAAACAGCGGCTCGGGGACAGACGTTCGTCGTAGACACCAAGATCACGTTCAAACAGTCCCACCGCCAGCGGGTCACTGACCGCGCTCGCCGAGACGAGCAGAGTGATCAACGACTTCGCTGACGATCTCGGCTGGTGTCTCTAGACCGGTCGCCCGACAAAGCCCGCGAGTCGGGTATAGATATCGGCGTCAGCGGCTACCGGAACGGCTGACGCGAACGGTCCGCCGTCGACGCGGTCGTCCTCTGCGATGTTGCGGGAGAATCAGTCCAAAGCAGCGTGCGCCAACACCGGATCGAGCTCCACCCTGCGGCCCGTGACCTGAGCGAGGTCCCACGCGTGGACGGTGAACTCGTGGGTGTAGGCGTCCAGCAGCTCATTCCTGGTCATCGTCCCCCAGACCAACGCGAAGTCCTCGCCGAGCTTTCCATCCGCCGCCCAGACCTGATCGAACTCGCTGCGGGCACTTCGGAAGACATCGGCACACTCCTCGACGACGTCGTTGGCCGGATCGGTGACCAGAGTCATGTCGCGGCCGTCGCCGACGAGCGTGAGCTTGCGGAGCACTGCGACGAGGTGGGCCAACAGCATCTTCAGATCAAACTCGGCACATGGCGTGGGCAGGGCCAGCTGGGACGGGTGCACCGCGTCGACCTGACGCTGGGTTTGGTCGAGGGCTGCGCAAATCTGTCGTCGCGGATCAGTCGATGTATAGGTCATCGGGCCACGATGTCCTCCAGCTCGGACAATTCGCGACACCGCCTGACCTCGGGCCGCCGCGCCGGTCGACTACCCAACCCGGTGAAAGTTCCTGGCGGACTCCAGCACCGACCGACGCCGGCAACTGGCATCGATCTGGACGCCAGATCGGTGTGCCAGTTGAAACCTCCATCCAAACCGGGAGGCCATTTCAGTTCTTCGATGAGGTCATTTCGCTGAGTTCAGTCGGTTGTTCTCAGTGATCTTGTCGGCGACCTTCTGTGCGACCTCCTCCGGCGAAAGTCGGGTTGTGTCGACCAGCGGTAACGCGAGTGCTCGGTAGCTGGCAGCATCACGCAGCACTTCCTCGATGTCGTCGGGTTCATCACGCGCAGTCAGACGCTGCCGGCGCACTTCGTCGGAGCAGTCCAACAGCAGCCACGGACCAGCCGGCCAATCGGCCAACTCGGCCGGAGTGCAGACCCCGAGCAGCACCACGTCCACAGGCAGAACCACATCTGCGATCGCTCGGACAAGTCGCCCGTACGGTTCCCAGGTCTGCGGAGTTTGCGAGATCGGAGCGCCGGCGAGTTCGCCGGCCGGCCCCATGAATGCATCCCAGTCCAGCACCACCCGATCGGGCAGCAGCGCCCGCAGTCTCGGGATGATCCGGCTCTTGCCCGACCCGGGCGCGCCGAGGACGTAATTGATCATGGTCAACGACGCTAGCCCGAATCGTCAGGAGCCATCCAGTCCTTTAGTCCGGCGCTGCTATCGGCCCACTGAGCGTGCCCAGGCCATAAACACCGATGTACACCGACGCGACCGGCATCAGAGGTGACGAGATCGGCGGAGCTCGCGGCGGCAACTTGGCGATGCACCCGGCGGCTCGAGGCTGAGTCCGGATCCGCCGGTACGCGGCGGATGGGACAATTGCCAGGTGATCGCTGGATATCGCTGCCCGCGGGACGGCCGGACCAGTCCGGCGGCGGACCTCAACTGGCATTGCCCGGACTGCGGCTCGCCGTGGGACCTCGACCACTCGGCCGGCCGGGTCGACCAAGATCAACTGGCGTCCCGGCCGGCGTCACTGTGGCGCTATGCAGAGGCGCTGCCGCTGAACGACCCGTCGATCAGTCTGGGCGAGGGGTTCACCCCGATGGTCGCTCTGGACGAACGGGTCAGCGCCAAGCTCGATTTCCTGATGCCGACGTTGTCGTTCAAGGACCGTGGCGCGGCGATGTTGATCGAGGCTGCGAATCGGCTGCGGCCGGAGCGAGTGATCGCCGACAGCAGCGGGAACGCCGGCACCGCGGTGGCGGCCTATGCCGCCCGGGCCGGGTTGTCGTGCACGATCTACGTGCCGGCGACGACGTCGGCGAAGAAGATCGAACAGGTCCGCGCGCACGGCGCCGAGGTGATGATCATCGACGGCGATCGGGAGACGACCGCCCGAGCCGCCCAGTGGGGAGCCGATCAGCCGGGGACGTTCTACGCCAGCCACGTCTACAACCCGTACTTCCTGCACGGGACGAAGACCTACGGCTATGAGTTGTGGGAGAGCTACGGTGGTCGGCTGCCGGAGGTGATCGCGCTGCCGGTCGGCAACGGCACTCTGGTGCTCGGTGTCGCCCTCGCGATCGAGGAACTTGTCGATCATGGCCTGCTCGACCGGCGGCCGCGGTTGGTCGCGGTGCAGACCGAGGTCGTTGCTCCGCTGGCCCGAGCGCACCGCGAAGGACTGATCGAATTGCCGGCCGGCTATGCGACCTCGGCTGAGACGATCGCCGAAGGTATCGCCATCGCCGACCCCGCCCGGGCACCGCAGATCCTGGCTGCGATCGAACGCAGCGGCGGCGACATCGTCACCGTCGCCGACGCCGAGGTGGCTGCTGCGCAACAGGACCTGGCGGCTCGCGGGCTGTACGTCGAGGCGACCGCCGGCGCCTGCTGGGCCGCGGTCCGGCACGCCGAACGCGCCGAGACCGACGAAGATCAACTCGGCTGGCAACTGCTCGCCGATCAAGAGGTCGTCGTCCCGCTCTGCGGAGCCGGACTCAAGTCCGGTCTGGCCTCGGTTCAGACGTAGCGATTCCGGCCGCTCAGCGCACCGAACACCATCTGGACGCTCCAGACGACGAGCAGCAACGCCAGCGGAACCGTCCACCCGCCGGTGAGACCGTGCAGCGTGCCGAAGACGAACGGGCCGACGCCAGCCAACAGGTAACCGAAGCCCTGCGCCATCCCGGACAGTTGGGCGGTCTCGGCATCGCTGCGCGCCCGCAGTGCGATCACGGTCAGGGCGAGCGAGAACACGCTCATCCCGATTCCGAGCAGCGCACTCCACAGCAGCGGGACGGCGCCCGGATCGATCAGCAGACCGATGACACCGGCCAGGCCGGACAGACCGAGTCCGACGATCCACGGGCTCTGGCTCTTCTGCTTGGCCGCCATCGGCGGGATGACCAGGCTGATCGGGACCGCGATCACCGAGACCAGGCCCATCAGCAGCCCGGCCTGGACCTTGCCGACACCGGAGTCGATGAAGACCTGCGGCAGCCAGCCCATCATCACGTAGGCGATGAAGGACTGCAGCCCGAAGAAGATCGTCACCACCCAGGCCAGCGGGCTGCCCAGCAGCGAACGGCGCCCCGCAGTCGCGCCGGATCCCGGCCCGGCAGCCGGCTGCGGCTGGACCACGGGACCGGCCTTGGCGCGACCGGACAGCAGCCAGGTCAGCAACGCGATCGCCGACATCGCCGCCCAGGAGGCGAGGGCCTGTCGCCAACCGCCGAGGGCGCCGTCGAGGATCGGTGTCAGTGCCGATCCGGCGGCGCCGCCGCCCTGCAACGCGGCGGTGTAGATGCCGGTCATCACGCCGATCCTGGCCGGGAAGGACTGTCGGATCACCACCGGGATCAGCACGTTGATCACCGCGATGCCGGCGGTGGCGACCAGCGTGCCGCCGAGCACCACGCCGGGCCCGTCCAACACCCGGATCAATGTGCCCAGGGTGAGGACGCCGAGTGCCACCGCGATCGCGCGGCCGACGCCGAGCCGACGGGCGACGGCGGGTGCGGCGAAGCCGGCACCGGCAAAACAGAATCCGGGCAGCGTGGTCAGCACACCGGCCCACAGTGCTGAGGTCCCGAGATCGCCCCGCATCTCGGCGAGCAACGGTCCGACGCCGGTGATCACCGGCCGCAAGTTCATCGCCGTCAGGACGACCGCGACCGCCACCAACGCACCGGCGCCGGCTCGGACGGCTGCCGGTGTCTCCGCGACCTCGACGCCTTCCTCCACACTGCCCTCGATCTCGAGTTCCAGGCGGTCGGCGTAGTCGTCGAGCGCGCGCAGATCGGGGGTTTCGGAAGGCATTGCCCTATGATCGCATACATAGGATGATTGGACGAAAGGATGTTCAAGGTCCGGTCCAGCTGGCAACCTGTTCATGACGAGAGGCGGCAGCAGATGCCCTTGGCGAGTGCCCGACGCACCGGGCTTGTCGACCAGGTGATCGATCAACTCCGGGACGCGATCGTTGCCGGTGAGTGGGCGATCGGGGCCCGGATCCCCACCGAGCCGGAGTTGGCCGATCAGCTCGGGGTCGGCCGCAACACCGTACGGGAAGCGGTCCGCGCCCTGTCGCATTCGGGGATCCTCGAGGTCCGCCAGGGTGACGGCACCTACGTCCGGGCCACCAGCGAGGTCGCCGGAGCGATCGGTCGCCTCTGCGGAGTGGAACTCCGAGAGGTGCTGCAGGTCCGCCGGGCGTTGGAGGTCGAGGCAGCACGATCGGCAGCCGTGCGTCGCACCGGCGACGACCTCGATCGACTGCATGCGCTGCTCGATCAGCGCGACGCCGACTGGGAGCACGGCCGGCTCGACGACTTCGCCCGCACCGACGCCGAATTCCACGTCGAGGTCGTCCGGTGCAGCCACAACACCTTGTTGTCGGAGCTCTATCGCGGCCTGATGGAAACGATCACCGCCAGCATCGCCTCGACCGCGGGACAGCCCGAGCACGCCGAGGTGATCAGGCACCGGGGTCTGGTCGACGCGATCGAGGCAGGCGATGCCGACCGGGCCGCAACCGAGGCCTCCGCCTTCCTCGACGAGCTGTTGCGGCGATAGCGGCACCTCGCAGTCGGGCCCTGCCGGAGCCGGACAAACACCTTGCGAAACAGGTTTCGCGGGCCGTTGCTGGCGCGGTTCGGCCGGGCCCGATTAGCTTCTCGAACTGCCTCGGGGGAGTGACAGCGATGTTGTGCTGATGCCGTGAACCCTTCCTGAGGAGTGAGAACAGATGCTGTTCAAAGACGCGCCGTTGCGGCGCTCCGACCGACGACGACGGTGGCTTCGTCCGGTCGCCGTGAGCGCAGCCGCCGTACTCGCCCTGAGCTGCAGCGGCCTCGACCGAGCCAGCGCCGAGCCCGACCCGGCCGATGAGGCGCAGGCCGCGGCCAGCGTGATCGACGTGTCGACCCTGCAGCAGGCCCTCGCCGGCGCCGGCAGCACGGCGGCATCCACGTCGAATCCCGGACCCGACCAGGACGCCTTGAATGCCGGCGTGCTCGGCGACAAGACGATCGACCTCGGCGGCGGTGTCTCGGTACCGGTGTCCGAACTGGTCGACTTCGGTAAGGGCGGTGCGATCGGCAGCGCCAGCGAGGTCTCCTCCCCGGGCGATGCGCACGCCGTCTCCGGGCTGGTCGCCGAGGGCGGCTCGGTCACCCTCAGCGGTGATGACGCCAGCTTCGCTCCGGCCACCGTCGATCTGCTGAAGCTGGCCGACAAGGCCGGCGAGAACGCGATCACCAACGCAGCCATCGATCAGCTGGAACTGCAGCTCGGCGCCTTCGGCTCCGAGGTCACCGCCGAGAACGGCACCATCTCCGATCCGGATGGTGTTGGCGGCGCCGGCCAGTATCGGATCGGTCAGGCGGACCTGCTGGTCCAGTCGCCGGCCATCAAGGACGCCGCGAACGGCATTTATGGTGCGGTCGGTTCGGTGGACGACGAGGTCGAGTCGATCGTCTCCGACAAGCTCGACCCGGGTTCGGTCACCGGCCTGCTGGGCGCCGTTCCCGGCGTCCCGGAGCCGAAGATCACCGTCGAGAGCGACATGCAGGACGAGATCTTCGCCGACCTGCTGGCCAAGCCGATCACCTCGACCAACAAGTTGATCACCATCGACTTCTCCACCGGTCAGCTGCAGGTGCACCTTGATCAACTGGCGCACAACGGGATCAACAACATGGACCCGAACAGCGAGCTGTTGACCTCCAAGACCTACCCGCTGATCGCCGAGACCGTGCACGACATGATGCGTGACATCACCAACCGGATCGTCGGTTCGGTGGACGGTGCGCTCGGCTCGGTGACGGTGAATCTCCAGTTCACCAAGACCTTCGGGCCCGACGACGTGCTGGACGTGACCTGGCCGGTCAATCTGCGGCAGGCCGTGAACGGCGACTTCCCGGCGGCGGTCGACAACAGCTCCGGCCCGACCGGCGGAACCCTCGGCAACTCGCTGACCACGGTGATCAACACCCTCGGCGTCACCGCGGCGCCGATCTTCAAGCCGGTGTACGACTTCATCCTGAGCGATGACGGCGATCACATCTTCGATCTGGCGATCAACGACATCAAGCTGGGTATCACCACCTCGATCGTGAACGCGATCAAGCCCGCCTTCGACGCGCTGAACGGATTCGTCTCGGTCCAGGCCAACCACCAGCAGGCGATCACCTGCACGCCGGGCACCGGCAGCGAACCGGCACTGGCCGGTGTCGGGATCTCGGCGATCAGCCTGGGGCTGGCCGGTGACACCGGACGACTCAACTTCGGCAACTCCGGCGTCCGGGTCTCGCCCGACGTCTGCGCCAGCACCGGAGTGACCGGCGACGACGCCGATTCCGAGCAGCCGACCGGTACCGGCAATGCCGACGTGAACGTCGGCGGCACCGTCACCACCGTTCAGGGTCAGCCGGTGACCTTCGGAGTCAACGTCGACAGCGACGCCGACATCGATCCGGCCACCATCGGCCTGGTCGGCCCGGACGGCAAGAAGGTCACCGAACTGTCGACCGATCAGGGCTCCTGGACCGTCGACACCGAGCACGGGACGGTCACCTTCGAACCGGCCGGTGATCTCACCGGAACCGTCGAGCCGGTCAAGATCGTCGTCGAGGACGTCGACGGCAACGTCAGCACCGCGAACGCGACCGTGCAGGTCAGCGGCGAAGCCACTGATCAGCAGCAGTCGGCCGACTCGCAGGTGTCGGTCGACGGCAGCAGCGACGGTCTGCTGGGATCACTGCTGGGGACGGTCTCCGGACTGATCTGACGGCAGCGGTCGTGGGATAGGATCCCCACCACGTACAGCACATCCGGCCCTCCAGGCAGCGTCCTGGAGGGCCGGATGGCGTACGACTCGGGGTCACGGAAAGGGATGCACGGTGACCGAGGGCGACAACACACGAACCGGACGGACCATGATCGCAGCGGCGATCGCGTTCGTGGTGATCTTGGGGCTGGTGATCGCCGTCGTCAGTGTCAGACAACACCAGGGCCCCGGGCAGGCAGCCGCCCGACCGGGCGCCGGAGCCGGCACCACCTGTGCCGAGGACACCCAGCCGATCACCCGGGAGCTGAGCAACGGCGCGCGCTGGACGATGTGCTGGGGGATCGACCCGTACCAGGGACTGGTGCTGTCCGACATCTCCTACGCGGCACCGGGCGCCGAGTCGACCAAGATCATCGCCGAGCTGTCGCTGGGACAACTCGAGGTCCCCTACGACACCGGGATCCGGACCACGAAGGACATCACCAAGCAGGGCTTCGGCGGCCGCAACCTGCAGTCGATCGGCCAGGCCGAATGCACCGGTGATGTCAGGGCGATCTTCGTCCCCAACTTCGGCAGCGGCAAGGTCGGCGGCGGTGAACGCCGACCGGTGCTCTGCCAGAAGATCGAGCAGACCGGGCTCGCCTACCGGGCCAACGGCGGCGGCAAGGTGGTCGCGGCCCAGGGCGAGGCGTTGCAGCTCAACACCATCTCCAAGGTCGGCTGGTACGAGTACGTCAACCAGTACAGCTTCACCGCCGACGGCGTGATCAAGCCGCAACTCGGTGCCACCGGAACGCTGTCGCCGGAGGACTACACCGACGATGATCATCAGGGCAACGCGGTCGGCCACGGTCACCAGGACAAGGCGTCAAGTCACTCGCACAACGCCGTCTGGCGGGTGCATTGGGCGCTCGGCGATCACGGCCCGCTCGCAGTCCAGGAATACGACGCCCGGTTCAACGGCAAGCAGGGCAAACAGTCGCTGGAGATCGACGGCGAGCTCACCGACATCGCCCGAGAATCCAAGCGGGACAAGGCCGACCGGCGCTGGTGGCGGGTGCTCAACCCCGGTGTCCGGAACGCCGATGATCATCCGATCTCCTACCAGATCGAGATCGACCACACCGACTCCTACCACGCGACGGCCGATCAGGCCGGCGCCGATCACCACGGCGTCGAGGCCGAACCCGACTACGACGTCGCCTTCACCCAGGACGACAGCTGCGAGAAGTTCGCCTCCGACAACGACAACGCCAGTTGCGGCGAGGGCGTCGACGACTACCTCTCCGACCGTCAGCAGCTGACCGATGTCACCAGCTGGGTCGCCGTCGGATTCCACCATGTGGTCCGGGACGAGGACCAGAGTCCGATGGACCTGCATTGGCAGGGATTCACGCTCTCTCCGCGTGACCTGCTGGCTCAGCGCCCGCAGCCACCGAGCGGCTACGCGTCGGCCAACGGCAAGCCGTCGGGCGACTCGTGACTACAATCTTCGTGTCCTCGGGGGGTTCCGGCGACAACAGGTTGGTGCCATGCAGACCGCTCAGCAGTTCGATCCGCCACAGCGTGGTGTCACGCTGACGGCGATCGGCAGCCGGGCCGGTGTCTCCAAGGCGACGGTCTCCAAGGTCCTGAACGGTCGGCCCGGCGTCGGCGAGGACACCCGTCGACGGGTGCAGGCGCTGCTGGACGCCTACGGCTACGGCGGTGCAGAACGTGCCGGCTGGCTGGACGTCGTGGTGCCGAGCCTGCACGACCCGTGGTCGACCGGCGTGCTGGCCGAGCTCGACCAGCACGCCACCGGTGAGGGACTCAGCATCGTGCTCGGCACCGCGCCCGGTGTGCTGACCGACGAGACCCTGACCCGGGCGCTGGGCCGGGGCAGTCGCGGATTGTTGGTGGTCTCCAGTCGGATCACCGCCGCACAGCACAGCCGGCTGGTGGCGCACCGGTTGCCGTTCGCGATCCTGGACGGTGACGTGCCGGCGGTGGCCGCGGATCGGACGGTCGACATCGACTACACCGCAGGTATCCGGCAGGCCACCCGGCACCTGCTGGACCTGGGCCACCGACGGATCGGCCTGGTGCTCGGCCCGTACGGATTGCAGGCCAGCGAACGCTGCCTGGACGGATATCACCGGGCCTTCGCCGACCACGGCGCCGAACCGGACACCGGACTGATCCGCTGGGGCGAGGTGGACGAACGGGCCGGTGAGGTCTTCGCCGAGGCGTTGCTGGACCTGGCCGATCCGGCTACCGCGGTGATCACCGTCTCCGACGTGCTGGCCATCGGCGCCTATCGGGCGATCACGGCGCGTGGCCTGCGGGTCGGTGCCGATGTCTCGGTGGTCGGCCTGGACGACCGTCCGGAGGCGCGGTTGATGAGTCCGCCGCTGACGACGCTGTCCATCCCGGCCGGACCGGCCGCCGCGGCGGCGCTGCAGATGCTGCTCGACCCGTCCGCCGGCGCGTCGCCGCCGATCACACCCGAACTGGTCGTCCGACAGAGCTCGGCCGCCGTCGGCGATAGAGGTCCGTCGCGGGTCTGATGCCGGCGACAACCAATGCCATCAGGTGGCTCGGTTGGACACCCTCGCGCCACCTCGCCAGTGCTGGCGGACTTCGTCATCGGCGTGTCCGGCGGAGACCGGCACATTCTCTGCCAGCCAGCGATCCAGCAGCTCGGCTCGTTCCCGCCTGCCCATTCGTCGGTAGGCATCGGCCCATACTTCCGGGTCGGCGATCGGCAGACCGTGCCACCGTCGCGTCACCCGCGTCGGAAAATGCACGACACCGTCGGGCGAGTGAGCCGAGAAGTCGACCAGTACGTCGATCTCGTGATCACCGGCGTCGACCAGGAACCGCTGCCGTGTTGCATACACGCCGTCGCGCATCGCGGCGTCGCGGTACGGCAGACCGACACTGCTCAGCGCGTCGACAACTACCTTGTCGGCTGCTTCGGTCGTCACGTCCCAATCGCGGATGGTGTCAACCACCCCGATCGCAGCGAGCAGCCCGGACCCGCCGACGGCGGCCACGGCACCGTTGGCCTCAAGAGCTTCGATCACGGCTCGAACATCGTCCAACGGCGGCATCTGCATATGAAGAGGCTAATGCTCGGCTGCGCAAGAAGGGCCCTGAGTCTGTCGAAGGTCTGGGTGGCGGCCCTTCGACAGGCTCAGGGCCCGTGAGTCCTGCGGATGATCAGCCGGCCGGGACTGCTCCCGGGATCGCCGGCGTCTCCTGCGCGGCGTCGTCCAACTCCTCCGGCGCCTCGTTGAACTGGCTGTTGTAGAGCTCGTAGTAGGCGCCGCGGGCTTCCAGCAGGGTCTCGTGATTGCCCTGCTCGACGATCGACCCGTGCTCCATCACCAAGATCACATCGGCATCGCGAATGGTCGACAGCCGGTGCGCGATCACAAAGCTGGTCCGGTCGCTGCGCAGCCGGGCCATCGCCTGCTGCACCAGCAATTCGGTACGGGTGTCCACCGAGCTGGTCGCCTCGTCCAAGATCAACAATGCCGGATCGGCCAGGAACGCCCGGGCGATCGTGAGCAACTGCTTCTCACCGGCGGAGACGTTGCTGCCCTCCTCGTCGATCACCGTGTCGTAGCCGTCCGGCAACGAGTGCACGAACCGATCGACGTAGGTCGCCTCCGCGGCGGCGATGATCTCTTCGTCGGTGGCGTCCGGTCGGCCGTAGCCGATGTTGTCCCGGATCGTGCCGTGGAACAACCAGGTGTCCTGGAGCACCATCCCGATCTTGGACCGCAGGTCGGCCCGCGGAACGCTGGAGACGTCGGTCCCGTCCAGGGTGATTCGGCCGCCGTCCAACTCGTAGAACCGCATGATCAGGTTGACCAGCGTGGTCTTGCCGGCACCGGTCGGTCCGACGATCGCGACCGTCTGACCGGGCTCGGCCACCAGCGAGAGGTCCTCGATCAGCGGCTTGTCCGGGCTGTAGCTGAAGTCGACGTTCTCGAAGGCGATCCGACCGCGGGTCGGCCCGAGCTCGCCGTCGGACTCCTTGGTCTGCTCGGTCTCGTCCAGCACCTCGAAGACGCGTTCGGCCGAGGCGACGCCGGACTGCAGCAGGTTCGCCATCGACGCCAACTGGGTGAGCGGCTGGGTGAACTGTCGGGAATACTGGATGAACGCCTGCACGTCGCCGAGGCTGATCTGCCCGTTCGCGACCCGAAGGCCACCGACGACGGCGATGATGACGTAGTTCAGGTTGCCGACGAACATCATGATCGGCATCATCATCCCGGAGATGAACTGGGCGCCGAAGCCGGCCTTGTAGAGCTCGCCGTTCTTTTCGTTGAAGACCTCCTCGACCTCCCTGCGGCGACCGAAGACCTTGACCAGCGCGTGACCGGTGTAGGCCTCCTCGACATGGCTGTTCACCTCACCGGTGCTCTTCCACATCTGGACGAAACGCTTCTGCGCCTGCTTGCCGATGATGGTGGTGACACCGATCGCCACCGGGATCGTGATCAACGCGATCACCGACAGCAGCGGGGAGATCCAGAACATCATGAACAGCACGCCGATCACGGTCAGCAGCGAGGTGAGCAACTGGCTCAGCGTCTGCTGCAGCGACTGGGAGATGTTGTCGATGTCATTGGTCACCCGGCTGAGCAGCTCACCGCGGGTCTGCTTGTCGAAGTAGCTCAGCGGCAGCCGGTTGATCTTGGACTCCACGTCTCCACGGAGCCGGTAGATGGACCGCTGCACAACCACGTTCAGGATCCGGCCCTGGATCGCCAACAGCACCGAGGACAACGCGAACAGTCCGACCGCGAGCCCGAGGATCTGCGCCAGGTGGGTGAAGTCGATGCCCTGGCCGGGCACGAAGTCCTTCATCCCGGCGATCAGGTCGGCGATCTTGCCCTGACCGGCCGCTCGGAGCGCCTCGATCACCTGCTCCTTGGTGGTGCCGGCTGGGAACCTGCCGCCGATCTGCTTGCCGAGGATGCCGGCGAACAGGATGTCGGTGCCGCGGCCGAGGATCTTCGGGCCGACAACACTGGCGACGATGCCGGCGATCGCCAGCAGGATCACCAGCACCAGCCGGATCCGCTCCGGCGCGAGGTGGCCCAGAAGTCGCTTCAGCGACGGCCAGAAGTTCATCGCCTTCTCGTGCACCTGGCCGCCACCCGGTCCACGCTGCACATTCTTGGCGTAGTCGGGCCGCTCGTTGGACTTGGCCGGAGTGTTGCTCGACCCCGTGTCGTCGGGTGCGTTCTCGGTCGTCTCGACCTCGGTACGGGTCTGGTCGCTCATGCCAAGGCCTCCTCTGCGCTGAGCTGGGAGTCCACGATCTCGGCGTAGGTCGGACTGGACTCCAGAAGTTGATCATGGGTGCCGATGCCGACGATCTTGCCGTCCTCCAGGACGATGATCTGATCGGCGTCGGCGATCGTCGACACCCGTTGACCGACGATGATCACCGCAGCGTCGGCCGTCTCGGCATGCAGCGCCGCCCGCAGCCGCGCGTCGGTGGTCACGTCGAGAGCGGAGAACGAGTCGTCGAAGACGTAGATCTCCGGCTTCTTCACCAGTGCTCGGGCGATCGACAGCCGCTGCCGCTGACCGCCGGAGACGTTGGTGCCGCCCTGCGAGATCGGCGCGTCCAGTCCGCCGGGCATCTCGGCCACGAAGTCCGCGGCCTGCGCGACCCGCAGTGCGTGCCACAACTCCTCGTCGGTCGCATCGGGGTCGCCGTAACGCAGGTTGCTGGCCACCGTCCCGGAGAACAGGAACGGTCGCTGCGGTACCAGGCCGACCTTGCTCCACAACAGGTCGGCGTCCATCTCGCTGACCTCGACGCCGTCGACCGTGACCGAACCGCCGGTCCGGTCGAACAGTCGGGGGATCAACGAGATCAGGGTCGTCTTGCCGGCGCCCGTCGAACCGATCACCGCCGTGGTCTTGCCCGGCTCGGTGCTGAAGGTGATGTCCTGCAACACCGGCGCATCGGCGCCGGGGTAGGTGAACTCCGCGTCGGTGAACCGGACCACGCCGTGCTCACCGGACGTCGAAGTCACCGGCTGTGCCGGCAGCACGACGCTGGATTCGGTGTTCAGCACGTCGCTGATCCGCTCTGCCGACACGGCGGCCCGCGGGGCGATCATCAACAGGAACGTCGCCATCATCACCGACATCAGGATCTGGATCAGATAGGTCAGGAATGCTGTCATCTCGCCGATCTGCATGGTGCCGGCGTCGATCCGGTGTCCGCCGAACCAGATCACCGCCGCACTCGACAGATTCATGATCAACATCACGACCGGGAACATCAACGCGAACAGTCTGCCGACCCGCAACGCGATGTCGGTCAGATCGTTGTTGGCGCTGGCGAAGCGATCCACCTCGTACGGCTCGCGGACGAAGGCGCGGACCACCCGAATGCCGGTGATCTGTTCCCGCAGCACCCGGTTGACGTTGTCGATCCGCTCCTGCATCTTGCGGAACAGCGGGCCGAGCCGGAAGACGATCAGCCCGATCGAGATCGCCAGCACCGGAACACAGACCAGGATCAACCAGGCCAGCCCGGCGTTCTCCCGGAGTGCCATGATCACGCCGCCGACCATGGTGATCGGGGCAGCGACCAGCATGGTGCAGGACATCAGCACCAGCATCTGGACCTGCTGGACGTCGTTGGTGTTGCGGGTGATGAGCGACGGCGCACCGAAGTGGTTGACCTCGCGCGCGGAGAAGGACAGCACCTTGTCGAAGATGCCGGCCCGGACGTCGCGGCCGTAGGCCATCGCGGTCTTGGCACCGAAGTAGACCGCGGTGATGGTGCAGACGACCTGCACCAGGCTGATCACCAGCATGATGCCACCGGTCCGCCAGATGAAGTCGATGTCAGCCTTGGCGACGCCGTCGTCGATGATCTTGGCGTTCAGGCTGGGCAGGTAGAGGTTGGCGAGGGTGCCGATCAGTTGGAACAGCACCACCAACGCGAGGAATCCCTTGTATGGCGCCAGATATCGGCGCAGCAGGGAGATGAGCACGAAGCGTCCCTTCTAGGAAGTGGCTGCGGGTCTACGGAGTTGCCGGGCAGGCGGACAAGTCGAGGGGGGACGGGTCGGCCGCACGATGGTCGAAACGCTGTGTCGTCCGAGCGCTGTCGACGAGAGCACCGTGCAGGATCAGGTCGACCAGCGCCTCGGGGTCGTCGGAGAGATGCGAGACACCTTGGGTGCGGGCGATCATGGGATGGGAGACCGTCAGGGTGACGGTCGCCAGCAGTTGGACGGTCTGGTCGGAGGTGAGAAGAAGTTTGTCCTGATCCGAGTCGATCAGGCGGGCGACCGCGGCGGTGACCAGCTGGTTCTGCTCGGTCATGTACTGCCCGAACTGCTTGCGATCCTCTTCGGTCGCGTCAGCGGGCGGACCTAGAGCATGCAGCAGTTCGAAGGTCTCGCGCAACCGTTGCTGCAAGACCATCGTGATCTGCACCAGCTTGTCCTCCAGCTCCAGGTCGGTATCGATGTGCTGCAACTGTTCGACCGTCCGTTCGGCGCTCAGTGAGCGCACCACGGTGTGGTTGATCAGATCCGCCTTGCTGTCGAAGACCCGGAAGATCGTTCCCTCGGCGACCTCGGCAGCCTGAGCGATCTGGCGGGTGCTGACGTTGCGCCCGTACTGACGCAGCAGCGGATCGGCCGCGTCCAGGATCTGGGCACGGCGTTCTTCGGGTGGCAGGGCAGTCGCACGGGGCACGACGAACAGGATAGTGAGTGAGCGCTCACTCATTCAAGGGATTTACTGCCAGGGTTGAGAATGTCTCAGGGTTGCGCCCGGATCAATGACAACTGTCACGGCCCGGACATCGCCGGCCTCCCGGCGAGGGCACGCACCCGACCCCGCGAGAGCAGCTTACGAGGGTTCCATTCACATGTTCGAAAGTGAGGAGAACCGTCATCATGTTCTAGACAGGTCACCGTCTGCGCGAGCATCTGCCGCGGAGTGCGACACGGACAAACCGACCCCGACCGAGTCCGCTGGGCCGAGGGACTACCCGGTCACCCGTGTATCCAGGTTGTGCGAGTTCGGGCCTCCGTAGGTCGTCCGTTCACCGGGGCGGGGGAGCCGGGCGGGTGCTGCGGGCACCTCGCTGCGCCGCCTGCGGGAGCCGCCGCCACTGGCCCGTTGGTGGAACGGTTTGCGGGCGGCCTGTCGAGTGACCATCACTACGGCACGGCGACCAGAATCACGCCCGGCTTGATCGGACCGCGCGGCAGATTTCTGCTCTCAGGAGCAAGCCGGGCGTGAAGTGGTCGTGGCGGGGCCGGCAGGCCGGTTGCGTCGCCGTTCGGTGTGTTCGCGCGGGAATGCCTCAAAAATGTCTCGTGAGGAGGGTGCGAGCTGGCGGTGCCAATAACGCAGCACGAGTGGGCCTGCCTCCCCTCGTGTTGGGCCGGGTTGGCCCTGGTGCTGTTGCGTTCTTCGCACAGAGCCGTATCGGCATCCACTTCACCACGACCCCTGCACCATCTCGACCGCGCGGTAGGGAAGCTTGATGGCCAACTCGCGCGGGCGTCGTCATCTGCGGGTGCTGACCTGCCCACTGCCGGTCAGGGATCGGCTTGCGGGCCGGGAACGTTCCAACGGGAACGTTCCCGGATTGAGCACCCGCGCGGTCAGCTGGGACCGGGACCGGCCCGCGCCATCGCTCCCGGAGCGACCGACCGATACCGGAACCGGCTATGGGCTACCTGCGTCCCCGGGGAACCTGACCGAGGAAGTTGCTGCCGAACGGGCCCTACCACAGCGACCTTCTCGGGCAACTTGCGCGGCTGGGTCTGTTCGGGCTCCAGTTGCCGCCGACACAGCCGAGCTACTCGAGAATCGAACTCTCAGGACCGAGGATCGACAACTCAAAGCTCGAGTAGTCTGACGCGACCCGATCTGAGCGGGTGAATAGAGACGTTCGGGTGGAACGTCCCAGGGGTCGTGTTGCTGCCGATCCAGACTGTCCGAGCCAACGATCCTGCACCGGTCGGGTCCCCTCAAGCTGGGACGTTCCAGCGAGAACGCCCCAGCGGCTACGCGATCGATGGCGCGGGCCGGTCCCTGTCTGAGCTGAACGCGCGGCTGCTCAATGCGGGAGGCTCCAGCTGAACGTTCCGGCGCCGCAAGACGATCGTCATCGGCGACAAGCAGATGTGGGCCGCGGGTACGCCATTGAGCAGCCGCGCTGGGCGTCGAATATGCGTTCTCTCGATCTTGAACGCATCACCGCCGAGGTGTACCCGCAAACCCACGGATGCCCGACTCCTGGAAGACGTCGGCTTCGTCCGCGAGGGCGTCCTGCGGCAGAGCGTGCTCCGTTATGGACGGTGGGTCGACGTCGTGATCTACGGGGTGCTGCGCGGCGATTTGGTGAAATGCGCCCAGGCAGGGTTTGCACGACGGTAGCGGATAGCATCTGCGGGTGTCCGACTCGCTGATCGGGAATGCCGCCGCACGGGGTATCCGTGGCTTCAGCGCGGGCGCCGGGTGCGTCGTTCTCGGCAACACCGAAGTCGGCGGGCGCTGGCCGGAGATCCTCCAGCAGGTCTGTCGGCCCACGGCCGTGACGGCGGCGGACAACCTGGCCGGCTTGGCGGCGGCTGCCGCGGAGCCAGGCGGGCCGCTGGTCGTCGTCGACAGCGGACTGCAGTTGGAACTGCCGGGCACCTTGGATCTGCTCGACGTGCCGACCGACCCGACCGCTGCGCTGCTGGCCGACCCCCGCAACGTCGAAGCCCCGCGGCAACCCGAACACGGCCTCGATCGAGCGACGACGGCCGGCGTCGATGCCGATGGTCTGCTGTCTGGTGGTGCCGCGCCGAACCGGATCGTGGTCGGCATCCTGAGAGTCAACGCCGACGACCGCGCCCGGGCGGCCACACTGTGGCAACAGGCGGCAGGGTCGATCTCGAAAGAACCCGGCGAGGACCCCGGCCGGCTCTTCGATCTCGCGCTGCAGGTCCTCGTCGATGGCGGGCTGCCGGTGATGGGGAAGTCGCTGGGCTATTACACCTGGTCCCGCGGCCCTGTGGGACAGACCGGGTTGGGTGGCTCGCCCTGGAAACAACGGCTCCGGACGTCGTCCCGGCTCGGCGACGGTGCCTACTCGGCAGCCGTGGTCCGGCCGCTGTCCCGGGTCGGCACCCGGCTGGCGCTCTCGGTCGGCCTGACCCCCAATCTGGTCACCGCGATCAGCCTGCTCGTCGGTATCGGCTCCGGATTGTTGGTCCTGACCGGGAATCGGCCGCTGTGGATCGTCGCCGCGGTGTTGCTGCAAGTCGCCCTCGTGATCGACTGCATGGACGGCGAGATCGCCCGCTTCACCCGGCGCTTCTCCGCCTTCGGCGGCTGGCTGGACGGGATCGGCGACCGGATCAAGGAGTACCTGGTCTTCGCCGCCGTCGGCGCGGTCGCCGTACGAGAGGGCCACGAGTCGGGCTGGCTGCTGGCGATGATCGCGATGGTGATCGTCACCGGGCGCCACCTGGAGGACTACTCCTACGGCGATCGGACGGCGGCGGTCCGAGCGGCGGCAACGGCAGCGAACGGCCCGTCGACAGGCTCAGGGAGCTCGGCGGATCCAGGGCCTCCGACAAGCTCAGGGATCTTGCCGCCGGTTCCGTCGACCCGGCAGCGGATCGCCTTCTGGGGCAAGAAGATCGCCCACGTCCCGATCGCCGAACGCTATTTGATCTTGAGTTTGGCGCTGCTCACCGGACGACCGATCTGGGTGTTGGTGGCGGCGATCGCGGTGTCGGCGTTCGCATTGCTGTGGACCTTCGGCGGCAGGCTGCTGCGCGCCTTCCGGGCGGCGCCGCCACCGCCGGTCGACACGCTTGATCAACAACTCGATCTCGGCAGGTTGGCTCGGGCGTCCGGTCGGCTACGAATCCCGTTCCTGCTCGGGTCGGTGTTGCTGATCGGCTGCTGGTTGCTGATCATCCTCGGCATCTGTGCCCGGCTGTGGCCGCTGAGTGTTGCTGCCGGTCTGATCGCCGTCGTCCTCGCCGGGGGAGCGCTCCGTCCCCACTGACCCATCGGCTGGCCTGGCTGACGCTGCCGTTGGTCTGGGCGGCGGAATCGGCGGTGATCGGCTCGCTGCTGTCCTGGTCGGTGCCGGGGGTGCTGCTCTTCGTCACCCTGGCCGTCATCGCCTACCGCCGTTACGAGCTGATCTACTCGATCCGATTGCGCGGCCTGGCGGGGCCCACCGCACTGCTCGGCTTCGACGGCCGGATCGTCGTGCTGGCACTGCTGATCGCGGTTGCGAGTCTGATCGGCCGCCCCGATGCGGTGCTCGGCTGGGGGCTGGTGCTGCTGGCCGGTGAGACCCTGGCCGAGGCCGTGATCGGCACCGTGCGACGCTGGCGGCCTACCCCGACCGCAGGACAGGAGAACCATGGCCATTGATTCCGATCGTGGTGCCGGGCTGGCCGAACGCCGGTTCCAGGCCGTCATCTTCGACATGGACGGCACGTTGATCGACTCCACGCCGGCGGTGCTGCGCGCCTGGACGACGTGGGCCCTACAGCAGGACGTGCCGGCCGAGGCCCTGAACGGCTTCCATGGTGTCCCGTCGGCCGGGGTGGTGGCCGCCGTGCTCCCGGCCGACCGGCAGGCTGCCGGCCTCGAGCTGATCAACCGGCTGGAACTCACCGACACCGAAGGCATCGTGCCGTTGCCCGGTGCCACTGGTGCGCTGGCCGAGTTGCCGCCGGACCGGATCGCGATCGCGACCTCCTGCACGGCCCCGTTGGCCGCTGCTCGGCTGGCGGCTTCCGGGCTGGTCGCGCCGAAGGTCCTGGTGACCGTCGACGACGTCGAACGCGGTAAGCCGGCACCGGACCCGTACCTGAAGGCGGCCGAACTGCTCGGCTTCGACCCGACCAGCTGCCTGGTCGTCGAGGACGCCCCGAAGGGTTTGCAGTCGGCCCACGCCGCCGGTGCCGCGACGCTTGCGGTGGTCACCACGTCACCCAGGGACGAACTGCTGGCCGATCTCGTCGTACCGGACCTGAGCGCCGTCGACTGGTTGATCAACGATGACCTGACGATCAGCGTCGGCCGTCGGTGATCGGCCGCCGGCCTCAGATGATCCTCGGCAGGTAGGCGTTCTTCAGACCGGACCGGTGCGGACCGACCCCGCCGGTCCGATCGCCGCCGTCCGACATCGCGTCGACGACGACCCGCAGCTGTTCACGGGCCGCGGCCGCCGCACGATCCCGCTGCCGGACCGGCGGCAGCTGGTCGCGTAGCCGTCGGTAGATCTCCACACAACGGCCGATCGCCGCGCCGCAGGATGCGCGATCGTGGGTTGCCAGCGTGCCGGTGAGCTCCTCGGCGAGTTCGGGTGCGAAGAATTCGACCCGGCGCACTCCGCGTGGCTCGATGCCACGCCGCGCACACTCCAACGGCACCAGCACCTGGGCCCTGATGAAGGCCAGGAATTCGAGCACCTCGAACAGTTCGCCTCGGTCCAGTTTCGTCGTGGCGTAGTGGATCCACACCCAGAACCGATCCTCGATCCACTGCGGAGACACGGTCAGCGGAGTCGCCGTCGTCCGGGCCAGCCCGGTGGCCAGCCGACCGTCACGGTCCCAGATGATCATCGGATCCTCGATCCGCGGTTCAAGATCATCGAGCCGGACGAACTTCAGGTCGACATGGACCAGTGGGGCATAGAGGGCGATGATCAGCCGTGGTTCGCCGACATGTTCGCCGGTGAAGGCGGCGAGCAGATCTCCCCACTGGCCGGCGAGCCGCAGCCGGTCGCGCAGTACATCGTCGTACGCGTCGTCCTCGCTGACCACGACGAGGTCGAGATCGGAGTTGTCGTCGGCGGTGCCGGACAGCACCGACCCGCCGGCGGCCAACCCGACGAAGCGGCGATCTGCGCGGACGGCGGCCTCGATCGGTGCGAGAGCCTGGGCGAGATGGTCGGGCCATGGCATGGTGACTCCTGTCAACGATGGTCGACATCGGGTTGTTCGGTCTTCATGAATCGCGCGCCGACCCGGATCATCGGGGCGACCGGGACCCTTCGCAGCAGCGTGTTGCGAACGATCTGC
Organism: Microlunatus soli; assembly: GCF_900105385.1. Lineage (NCBI taxonomy): Bacteria > Bacillati > Actinomycetota > Actinomycetes > Propionibacteriales > Propionibacteriaceae > Microlunatus > Microlunatus soli. Next base: position 3,302,418 of record NZ_LT629772.1, read on the forward strand.
CGCCAGCCGCCGGGTACGGCATCGCCGATCCGGGCGAGCAGCAGTCCTTGCCGGGCGAGCCGTCGGCACCGTGGCCGTCGAGTGCGGTCGAACGCGGTCATGGCGTCGCCGAGGTCCTGTCCCGCTGCCACCGGCGCAGCGATCAGCCGTCCGACCTGGACGCCGTCCTCGAGGGCGGTGGCCGCACCGTAGCCACTGTTCGGCACCATCGCGTGCGCGGCGTCACCGATCAGGACGACGCGGCCCGAGATGTAGCAGGGCAGCCCGCCGGGCAGGTGGTAGATGTCGTTGCGGATCAGCTGGTCGGAGCTGGTTGCCGTCGTCAGCGCACGGATCCGCGGCGACCAGGTCGCGAAGTGGCGACGGGCGGCTTCGGCCTCGTCGTCGACGGTCGTCCCCTCGGGCTGCACGACGTCGCCGTACCAATAGGTCTCGTTGTCGCTGATCCGCAGCGCTCCGAACGACGTCCTCGGCCCCCACACCTCGATGTAGCGGTCGTCGGTATCGGCGTCCTCGATCACGGCCCGCCAGCTGCTGGCGCCGGCATACTGCGGCCGACCGGTCGGGAAGAGCTGGCTGCGGATCGTGCTCCAGATGCCGTCGGCGGCCACCACCAGATCGCACGTCGCGGCCTCGGTACGGGATCGGCGGCGCCACGTCACCACCGCTGGTTCGCTGCCGGGTCGGCCCGGCGCGACCGAGATCACGTCGGCCCCGGTGAGGCGATCGATCCGCGGGTCATCGGTGCCGTCGAGCAGGACACGGTGCAGCCGCCGGCGATGCATTCCCCAGAAGGACGTCAACGACGCCAACTCGGCGCGGTCGGGAAACCGCGCCAGCCACCGTCCACCGGGATCCTGGTAGCCGGCGTGCCGGACGCGATGGCCGGCCGCTCGTGCTTGCTCGCCGAGCCCGAGCGCTGCCAGCGCGTTCATCCCGCTGTTGGTCACGCCGAGCCCCGCGCCGACCTCGGAGAACGCCGCGGCCCGCTCCAGCACCCGCACGGTCCAGCCGGCTCGGGCCAGGGACGCTGCGGCGGCCAGTCCGGCGATCCCGCCGCCGACGACCGTTGCAGTCGGTCGGGGGGTCGAGGGGTGCCCACCCGGGGGACGAAGGGCGGTGTGGACCATGGGAACCAACTCCAGTTGACGTGTCAACTCAAGAATGATCCCGCTTGAGTTGACACGTCAACCCGGTTTAGCGTGGCGGGATGCCGGACTCTCCGTGGCTCACCCCCGCCGAAGAGCGCGCGTGGCGCGGCTACATGCTGATGCACCCGCTGGTCGATCTGCGGATCTCCCGGGACCTGAGCCGCGACTCCGGTCTGTCGATGGCCGACTACATGGTGCTGGTCAGCGTCTCCGAGGACGCCGACCGGCAGCTGCGACTGGTCGAACTGGCCGAGGTGATGCTCTGGTCGAAGAGCCGACTCGGTCATCATCTGGACCGGATGGTCGCCCGCGGGCTGGTGCTACGCCGACAGCTCCCGACCAACAGCCGGGCCACCGTGATCGAGCTCACCGAAGCCGGTTGGGCTGCGATCCGGCAGGCCGCTCCGCTGCATGTTCGGTCGGTGCGCCGCCATCTGCTCGATCTGCTCAGCGCCGATCAGGTGGCTGCGCTCGCCGACATCACCGAGACCGTGCTGGGGCAGGTCGACGGGGTGCGACCGGACGCCGACCGGTCGGACTGAACCTGTGCCGGGTCCCGGACGGGTCAGCCGGTCTTGCGGCGGAACACCCTCTTCTCGCTGACCGGGCCGTGTCCGTGTTCGGTCGGATGCGGGTCGGAATCCACATGGTCCTCGCCCTGGCGGCCCTGTTTGGCCTCCAGGGCCTCCCGGAACCGACGCTTGGTGGCTTCCTGAGCTGATTCGTTCCGGCCATCGTTCTCTGGCCCGTTGCCGGCGGCGTTGTCGGTGTCGGAAGTCATGGGGCCATTGTTGACCACCGGCGGGGCAGCACGCCAGCGATATGCCCGGGTCGGGATGCCGACGCGGATATCGGAGTGCGTGCCCGTCGGTGCGATCGCATAGGCTTGCCCGCTGTGAGCGAGGAGGAGTTCGGTAGCGAAGCGGATCAGGCCGAGGTGTCGGAGCAGACCAGGATCCGGCAGGAAAAGCGCGCCCGTTTGCTGGCGAGCGGCACCCAGCCCTATCCGGTGTCGGTGCCCCGGACCCACTCGCTGCAGCAGGTCCGGCAGCAGTGGGGCCATCTGACGACCGGCGAGGAGACCCAGGACCGGGTCGGCGTCACCGGCCGGGTGGTCTTCATCCGTAACACCGGCAAGCTGTGCTTCGCCACCCTGCAAGAGGGTCTGACCCAGGACACGTCGGTGACCCGGCTGCAGGTGATGCTGTCGCTGGCCGAGGTCGGCGAGGACGCACTCGCCGCCTGGAAGGCCGATGTCGACCTCGGCGACTACGTCTTCGTCGAGGGTCGGGTGATCTCGTCCCGTCGGGGTGAGCTCTCGGTGATGGCCGCCGACTGGCGACTGGCCTCCAAGGCGCTGCGGCCGATGCCGAACCTGCACAAGGAGCTGTCCGACGAGACCCGGGTCCGGCAGCGTTACGCCGACCTGACCGTGCGGGAGGCGGCCCGGGACATGGTCCGCAACCGAGCCGCGGTGACCCGGAGCGTCCGAGAGAGCCTGCACGGCAGCGGTTTCGTCGAGATCGAGACGCCGGCGCTGCAACTGGTGCACGGCGGCGCGCACGCCCGGCCGTTCGGGACCCACATGAACGCCTTCGACATCGACATGACGCTGCGGATCGCGCTCGAACTGTTCCTCAAGCGGGCCGTCGTCGGCGGCGTCGAGCAGGTCTACGAGATGGGCAAGATCTACCGCAACGAGGGCAGCGATCACACCCACGCGCCCGAGTTCACGATGCTGGAGTTCTACCAGGCCTGGGGCGACCAGACCTCGGTGGCGGAGCTGACCCGCAAGATCATCATCGATGCGGCTGATGCGGTCGGCAAGCGACAGATCGAGACCGCCGACGGTGTGATCGACCTGGACGGCGAGTGGACCTGGCTGTCGGTCTATCCCGGACTGTCGGCCAAGCTGGGCGAGGAGATCACGCCCCGGACCGACCTGCAGACCTTGATCAAGTACGCCGAGGCCAACCAGGTCGAGGTCGACCCGGCCTGGGGCGAGCAGAAGTTGGTGATGGAGCTCTTCGGCGACCTGGTCGAGCCCGATCTGCAGCAGCCCACCTTCGTCTGCGACTATCCGCCGATCGCGCAGCCGCTGGCTCGCCCGCATCGCAGTGATCCGGATCTGATCGAGGCCTGGGATCTGATCATCGGCGGTGTCGAACGCGGCACCGGATTCAGCGAACTGATCGACCCCGTGATCCAACGGGAACGGCTCGTCCAGCAGTCACTGGAGGCGGCCAACGGCGATCCGGAAGCGATGCAACTGGACGAGGATTTCCTGTCTGCCTTGGAGTTCGGCGCCCCGCCGATGGGCGGCGTCGGTCTGGGCATCGATCGGCTGCTGGCCCTGTTCTACGGCGTCGGGCTGCGGGAAACTATCTTGTTCCCACTGCTGAAGCCGGAAGGCTGACGGGGTAGCTGACCGATGGACGGCGAGCACACAGCGGGAGCGGGCGGACCGGTGCCGGACGGTTCGGACCCGGTTGAGCTGGCGCACTGGCTCTTCGACCGGGCCCGGGCCGGCGAGGCCGAACGGCTGGCCGCCTACATCGAAGCCGGGATGCCGGTCAACCTGACCGATGCCCACGGCAACACGCTGCTGATGTTGGCGGCGTACCACGGTCACGCCGCGGCCGTGTCCACCCTGATCGAGCGGGGCGCGACCGTCGATGCGCTCAACGATCGTGGCCAGACGCCGTTGGCCGGCGCGGTGTTCAAGGGCTATGGCGATGTCGTCGAGGTCCTGATCGCCGCCGGTGCCGACCCTCGCGCGGGGACCCCGTCGGCCTGGGACACCGCCACCTTCTTCGATCGGCCCGATCTGTTGCAGACGCTGCGGACGGCCAAGCCGCACTGATCATCGCGTCGGTGCCACCGACTGCTCAGAAGTACTATCCCAACAGGAAAAGGAACGTGACCCGCAACGGTGCGAAACGGTGAGCTGAGTTCAGCACATCAAGATCAATTGGAGCATGATCGTTTCCGGGTGGTGCCGGCGGCGTACGTGATCCTGAGGCGCGACGATCAGGTGCTGCTGCAACTGCGCAGTAACACCGGCTACCGCGATGATCATTGGGCGATGGGCGCTGCCGGCCACGTCGAGCAAGGCGAGTCGGTCTTCCGGGCGGCCTGCCGAGAGGCATTCGAGGAACTCGGCGTCGAGGTGGAGGAATCCAATCTGCAGCCGGTCACCGCGATGCACCGGACCAACCGGGATGCCGACCGGCGCAACAACGGTATCGACGAGCGCGTCGACTTCTTCTTCAGCACCGAACGCTGGAAGGGCAAGCCGCGGACCATGGAGCCGGAGAAGTCCGCCGGACTGGACTGGTTCGCCCTGGACGAGTTGCCCGAACCGGTGGTGCCGCACGAACTGGCGGTGCTGATGGCGCTACGGGCCGAGTTCCACGGCAGCGGCGACGTGCCGCGGATCATGAGCCACGGTTGGTGATCGGCTCCGTTCACACGGATTTTCCTCACCGGTCGCCATCCGGTCTTGTCAATTGTTGACCTGCACGCCACAGTGAGCAGGTGACTCAGCCATCGTCTCGACGGCCGGCGGCTCGCCGGCTCACCATCGCCCTGCTTGCGCTGACCGTTCTCGGGACCGGTTGGCTGCAGGCGCCGGCAGCCCGGGCCGACCCGGCGACTGCCGACGCCCGGGAGCTGCCCGGTCTGGACCGCGCCGACTCGGTCTATCGCCAGCAGCGGCAGACCTCGATCGCGCCCGGACTCGACCTGACCTCGTTCCAACGGCTGCAGCCGGGTGGCTGGGTGACCGGCCACGTGATGACGGCGGACCTGTCGACGCCCTCGCTGTCCCTCGACGTGGCCGACGGCGGCACCGTCTCGGGGTCCAATGCGACGGTCGGCGACTTCGCCACAGCCGACAGCAGGGTGGTGGCCGCGGTGAACGGTGACTACTACGACATGAACGCCTCCGACGCGCCGATCGGCACCGACATCTCCAGCGCCGGGCTGCGGACCGCCGGTTCGACAGCGCGCGAATCGCTCACCCTCGCGGGAGGCAAGGCGGCGATCCGCCAGTTGATGTCGGGTGCCTCGTTCCGGGTCGGCGACAGCAGCACCGACGTCGGATCGGTCAACTCGCCGACCTTCGCGGCGGACTCGGTCGGCCTGTTCACCTCGGTCTGGGGCAGCTACCCGATCTCTCGGCTGTTCCCCGCCGACGAGCCGGTCCGGGTGGTACGGATCAAGGACGGCGCCGTCACCGCCGTCTCCGACGACCGCAGCACCATCGGTACCGCCGAACCGGTCCCGCAGGGCACCTCGGTGCTGGTCGGCCGCGGCGCCGGAGCAGCGAGGCTCGCCGACCTGACCGTCGGACGACGGGTCGACCTGACGGTCAAGGCCAGTGCCGATGTCGATCTGGCGGTCGGCGGCAGCCAACGGCTACTGACCGACGGCAAGCCGACCGACGAGGACCAGGTGACCGCCGGTCGCACCGCGGTCGGCGTCAGCAAGGACGGCAGCCGGCTCTGGGTGGTCAGCATCGACGGCCGGCAGGGCGATAGCCACGGGATGACGATCCAGGAACTTGCCGCGCTGATGGCCGATCTCGGCGCCTGGAACGCGCTCAACCTGGACGGCGGCGGGTCCACCACCCTCGTCGCCCGGCCCGCGGGCGGTACCGAACCGACCCTGATCGACCGGCCGTCCGACGGCGGTCAACGCAAGGTCTCCAACGCCCTGGTGTTCCGCTCCACGGCATCCTCCGGAGCCTGTGGCGGTGTGACCGCGCGGCCGGCCCTGCAACCGGCCGCCGGGCTGCCCGCCGACGGCGCGGACCAGCTGCTGATCGGCCTGTCCCGCACCGTCACCGGTTCCCGGGTGGACGGCGATCTGGCCGCCCGCGCCGGGGGCGGCCGGTTCGGCGTCACCGGCCCCGAACTGCGCACCGTCGACCTTGATCATCATCGGACCACCGACGATCTGGTGGTCCGTGGCCGGTCCACCGGCACTACCGCTGTCAGCTACACCGCCGACGGCGACCGGGTCCGGGTCCCGCTCACCGTGCACGGCCGCCCCGAACGGCTGGAGTCATCCAGTCAGGTGCTCTCGATCCCGTCCGCTGATGCCACCGGCTCGCTCACGCTGACCGCGGTCGACGGCGACGGCTACCGGGTGCCGGTGGAGAACTCCGATGTCACCGTCGACGCCGGCGACGGGATCACGGTCGACCAGGACGGCCTGTCCGGGTTCCTGGTGACACCGACGGGCAGCGACCTGGTGTCCACCACGATCACCTTCGCCGCGGCCGGACGCAAGATCACCGTCCCGGTCACTGTCGGTTACCACGAGTCGCAGCTGGCCGACTTCGCCAACGCCGGCTCCTGGACCTTCGCCGCCGACCGGGCCACCGGGTCGGTCGCTGCGACCGACGGTCCGGATGGCAAGCCGGGGCTCGGGCTGGACTTCGACTTCAGCACCACCACCGCCACCCGCGGCGGCTACGCGGTGCCGGCGGAGCCGATCGCGGTGCCCGGACAGCCGCAGGCGTTGGCCTTGTGGATCAAGAGCACCGGCAAGGGCGAGTGGCCGCGGCTGATGATCAACAAGGGCGACGGAACCGTCACCAACCTGGATCCCGAGCAGGGCGCCAGCAACCCGATCATGACCTGGAACGGCTGGCAGCAGGTTCGGTTCCCGGTGCCGGCCGGCACCCCGTACCCGATCTCGTTGACCAAGATCAGATTCATGGAGACTCGGTCCGATGCCTCCTACACCGACAAGGTCGCAATTGCCGATCTGACCGCGCAGGTGCCGCTGGACGCCGAGCAGCCGGAGCAGACCTGGCCGCAGGATGGCAGCGTGATCACCAACGGCACCACCGAACACAGTCGGCAACGGATCGCGGTGATGAGCGACACCCAGTTCGTCGCCCGCGATCCCGATTCGCCGATCGTCGCGGCCGGTCGCCGGACCCTGCGCGAGATCGTCGCCGCGAAGCCGGATCTGCTGGTGATCGACGGTGACTTCGTCGACGAAGGGTCGCCCGCCGATCTTCAACTGGCCAAGAAGATCCTCACCGAGGAGGTCGGCGACACCATCCCGTACGTCTATGTCCCGGGCAACCACGAGATCATGGGCGGCAGCATCGACAACTTCACCGACGTCTTCGGCCCGGCGGCCACGCATCGCGATCTCGCCGGCACCAAGATCATCACGCTGGACTCCTCCTCGGGCAACCTGCATCCCGGCGGGTCCACCGAACAGTTGCAGATGCTGCGTGACCAACTGGAGCAGGCCGCCGACGATCCGTCGATCACCGGGGTGCTGGTCTTCAACCACCACCCGGTCGACGATCCGCTGCCGGACAAGGCCTCTCGGCTCGGCGACCGCTACGAAGCAGCGGCGTTGGCGCGGCAGTTGGCGGCCTTCACCGCCGAGAGCGGCAAGGCGATCGCCCAGGTCAACGGCCACGTCGGCATCTTCTCCACCGACGCCGCCGGCGGCGTCACCCGGACCACCAACGGCAACTCCGGCAAGAGCCCGAGCGGCTCGGCGGCGCAGGGCGGCTTCACCGGCTGGACGATGCTCGGGCTCGACCCGGCCGAGGGCCGGATCGGTCGGGCGCCGCGGCCGGGTGCCCGATTGGACTGGCTACGGATCGAGACCAAGGCTCGGGTCGACGAGCTGACCCTGACGGCACCGGCAACCCTGCGGCGCGGACAGACCGGGACGGTGACCGCCGAGATCACCCAGGACACCGACCGTACGGTGCCGGTCGGCTGGCCGGTCAGCGCCCAGTGGTCCGGCCGGCAGGTGCGGATCGGTGATCAGCACGGACCGGCGGTGATCGCCTTCGACCCCGACAGCGGAAAGGTCACCGCCCTGCGGCGCGGCACAGCGACCCTCTCGGTCCTCGTCAACGGCGTCCGCCGCAGCGCCACGATCACCGTCGCCTGAGACGGCATCAGTCCCGGCCGAACAGCGACGCGACGGCGCCGATCACACGCAACACCTGGACGATGATCACGAGGGCTTGCAGGACGGCGATGACGCCCTGCAGGGTGCTGCCGAGGCTGCGCAGGTTGTGCGCAGTATCGGCGGCGCCTCCCAGGTGCTCGAACTCGCGGGCCCAGGTCCCTTCCTGTCCGAACAAGATCGCGTACGGCAGCAGTCGTTCGGTGAGGACGTAGCGGTCCAACGCGGACTGGGCGACGGGATCACCGGCGGTCGGCCGGGACTGGAGGCCGAGCGCTACGCCACCGGGGGTGAGTCCGCCGGCGCTCGTCCGCAGCGCACCCTGCGGAGACTGCAGCATCCGGAGCCGATCCTGCTCGGCCATCCCGATGTAGGCCCGCAGCCCCGAGAGCTGTCGCCGCAATTCCACACCCTGGTCGGTGAAGCGCAGCAGCGGCGGAGGTGCGAGCATCAGCACCCCGAACAGGACGGCGATGTCGACCAGCACCACAACGGCTCCGATCCATTCGTCGTTCATGATCGCGCCCAAGATCAACACCAGGCCGGTGACGAGGGCGGCCAGGAACAGCAGCGACAACAGCACCAGGTGCACCGAGTTGGCCCGCGGACGGGTCCATCCGTCGGCCGCGAGCCGGCTCCGCGCCCGGTCGAGGAATTTCGGCAGGTTGCGGCTGCGGTGCCAACGGAAAGCTCCGCGACCGCGGAAGAAGATCACCCCAGGGGCCTCCTCGGCGGACCCGACGACGATGCCCACGGCACGCAACGCCCGCAGATATCGGCGTTCTCGTCGTCCCCGCAGCTGTTCCGGCTGGAGAGCTCTGATCAGATCGTGTTCCTCGGCCGTGAGCTGGGCCCCGGGCGCCACCTGGAACGCGACGGGTCGGCGACCTCCCCGGACCGTGAGCAGCCGAGCCTTGCCGCGGACGGTCAGGTCGATGATCGCGGCGGTCAGCACGCGACGGTCGGCACGCACGGCCAGACCGTGCTCGACGATGCTGCCGCCGCGCGGTGGTAGGTACTCCACGACGATCGACGGTGCGAGCCGGTGAGCGGCCAGTCGCGCGATGCCGACGATCAACATTCCGATGAGGGCCAATCCGGCCCCGATGAGCAGGAACCCAGCAATCGCGGAAGGGTCGGACACGTCCTCAGATTACCGGGCGAGGAGGTCGTGATCATCGAACGTTGTTGATCATGGTGTCCAGGACGCGTTCGTAGGTCTCGCGGTCGGCGGCCGGGATGCCTCGGCGGAGCCGGCGGTCGAAGTCGCTGGCGACGTCGCGCAGCCGCAGGAACAACTGTTCACCGGCCTCGGTCAGCTCGACGATGTGCACCCTGCGATTGTCCGGGTCGCGGCGCCGGGAGATCAGCTGCTGGTCCTCCATCGCCGACAGGTGATGGGTCAGCGTTGCCCCGCGGATGCCGATCGAGGCGGCGAGCTCGTTCTGGTTCCAGCCGCCGCGGGACTTGCAGGCGATCAGGATCGACCACACCGGAGCGGAGCCGCCGGCCGCGGCCATGGCTTCGTTGAAGGCGCGTTCGAGAACCCGCGCCGATCGGGTCGTCCGAAGGCCGATCGGGATCTGTCGGGGTGGTCCGGGCACCTCTCAACGCTACGTTGCTCGACGTACGCCGGGGTTCGGGGTACGGCCAGGGCCGAAACCGTTTGATGTCTAACGGTCGGCGATCCTAGCGTGGATCACGTGCACCGCGAGCGGCAATCGGGCCGCCGCCAACCCTGGAGATGATCATGGAACAACAGACAACAGCCGACGAGGCTGCGCTGCGCGACCTCGGTCGACGGTGGGCCGAAGCCGAGGTCGCCAAGGATCTCGACACCCTCGACGCGATGGCGCATCCGGAGCTGAAGCTCGTCGGCCCGCTCGGCTTCATCCTGGACCGCAACGCCTGGGTGCATCGCTACGCGACCGGTGATCTGGAGACCACCGAACTGACCTGGGACCAGGTCGAGATCAGGACCTTCGGTGACGTGGCGATCGCGATCGGACGGCAGCACCAGCAGGCCGCCTACCGTGGCACACCGAACAACGGCGATTTCCGGATCAGCCACGTGTTCGTCCGCGATCCGCAGGCTCGCTTCGGTTGGCTGATCGCACACGTCCAGCTGAGTCAGATGGTCGCTCCGCCGGGAGGCGCACCGGCTGGGCCGCCGACCGGCGACCGGTCATGAGTGCACCCTCGGCCGACGGTCGACGGCCGGACCTGACGGGTCGGGTGGCACTGATCGCCGGCGCCAGCCGCGGCATCGGGGCCGATGCCGCGCGCGCGTTCGCCGGCGCGGGGGCCGAGGTGGTCCTCGGTGCCCGCGACACCGCGCGGCTGGACGTGCTGGTCGGCGAGATCACCGAGGCCGGCGGCCGAGCGGTCGCGCAGCGGACCGACGTGGCCGATCCCGATTCCTCCCGGGAGTTGGTCGAGACCGCGACCCGGACGTACGGCCGACTCGACTTCGCGTTCAACAACGCCACCGCCGGCGTCAACCGCCCCGGCCCGCTGGCCGACCTGGACATCGACATCTTCGACGCCGAGATCGCCACCAACCTTCGGGGCACGTTCCTGGGAATGAAGTATCAGATCCCGGCGCTGCTGGCCTCTGGCGGCGGCTCGATCGTCAACATGGCCTCCGGAGCCGGGCTGACCGCGATCGCCAACCTGGCCGCCTACGTCGCGGCCAAGGCGGGCATCATCCGACTCAGCCAGGTCGCGGCCCTGGACTACGCCGACCAGGGCATCCGGGTCAACGTCGTCGCGCCCGGGCCGATCAAGACCCATCACATCGAGGCGGCCGGTGAACGGGCCCAGCAGCTCGCGGCAGCATCGGTGCCGATGCGCAGGATGGGACTGCCGGCCGACGTCAGCGACGTCGTTCTCTGGTTGTGTTCCTCCGCGTCGGCGTACGTGACCGGCACCGTGATCCCGATCGACGGCGGCCAGAGCGCGGGCAGCAAGCCGCACACGATGTACGACCAGGGCAAGCCGATGGACTGAATCGGTGCCGGCCCGCGACGGAGCCGGCCCCGTCGGAGCACGGTCCGCCCGGCAAGTGGTCACCGCCAGCGACGGCCCCGCGGCTGATCGTCCTCCGCGTCGTCCTCGCGGAGATCGGCGAAGTTGAAGGACTCGTCGTCGGATCGTGAGCGTCGGGAACGCACCTTCGTCTCGGTCGTTTCGTCCGACCCGGTGCCGTCGGCCGCAGGTTGGCCGGCGGCGCTGTCGTCGTCCCGCCGGATCCGCGGCAGCCGGGTGGTCTCGCGTTCGTCGAGGGGTGCCGTCGTGGCGGCGGTCGGACGCACCCGCTGGCTGTCGGTCACGGCGCCCACCGGGGTCTCGGCCGGTTCCTTCGTGCCGGTCCGCTTGCTGGCCGCCACCTTCGCCCCCTTGCCGGAGGTCTTCTTCGCCGCTGCCGGCTTGGCCGCGCCGCCGGAGCCGGACCCACCGGCCGCTTGCTCCGCCGGCTTCCGACCGATCCTGCCTGCAGCCACCACCGCGACGCCGACGGCCGTGGTCAGCGGCATCGCCAGCACCAGCCCGATCGCGCCGACCAGGGTCCGGACGATCTCCTCGCTGAGCGCCTCGGTCTGCGCCACCTCACCCAGCGGCCGGTTGTAGACCGTGATCAGCAGCAGCGTCGCCAGCCCGGCGCCCGCGGTCGCGAACGCGATCGTGTAGACGCTGGAGGCGATGTGATCGCGGCCGATCCGCATCGCCCGGGAGAACAGCTTCTTCTGGTCCGGATCGGATTCGGCGAGCTCCCAGACCGCGGAGGCCTGCGTGATGGTCACGTCGTTCAACACGCCGAGGCCGGCGACGATGATGCCGCACAGCACGACCGAGGTCAGCGCCATGTCCGGTGCCGACGCGGCCAGCAGATAGTCGTCCTCGGCCGAGATCCCGGTCAGATGTGCCCAGGAACTCATCGCCCAGCCGAGGCCGGCGGTGACCAGCAGCCCGAACAACGTCCCGAGCAGGGCGGTCGTCGTCCGGGCACTGAATCCGTGCGCGGTGTAGAGCACGACGAACATGATCGCCACCGAGCCGATCAGGCCGACCAGTATCGGATTGGACCCGCTGACCATCGCCGGGAACATGAATTTGATCAGGATGAACGCCGCGAAACCCAACCCGATCAAGGATGCGAAGCCTCGCCATCGGGCGACGATGATCACCGCGAGCGCGAACGCACCGGCCAGGACGATCAGCGGCACCGTACGGTCGAAGTCGGAGAACTGGTACGACGCCTGGGCTCCGCCCTGGGTGCCGGCCGGCACCCGGACCAGTTTGACCTTCTGGCCCACCTCGACCCCGGAGCGGAACTGGGCTTCGGTCAGCACGACCTGGACCTCGCGCCCCTGCTCCGGGCCCTCGAGCAGTTTGGCGGTGATGTTGCCGCAGGACTTCTGGTCGCCGGAGCCTGACACCGAGCCGACCTGACCCTGGCAGGAGGTGCGCTGGACCTTGGTGATCTCGGCCTTCGGGAGGGTGACGCCCTTGGCCGAATAGGTCGAGGTGTCCTCCCGGATGTGGTCGCTGACGTCGTGCGGCCACAGCCAGATCAGCCCGACAACGGTCCAGATCGCGATCGGGATCAGGATCACGATCATCAGCCGCAACGCCTTCAACTGGCGCACCGAGCTTTCGGCCGTCGTCGGGTGGTCGGTAGCGTGCGAGTGGGTCACAGGACCTAATCTTTCTAGACGTGGTTCCATCCAGCGAACAAGGGAACGGTACAGACCCGAGCCCAGAAGAGCACGATTTCATACCGAAATCGTCCAATTCGCGGCGCCTACTGGCCATCCCGGTCGCGGTCCTGGTAGTGGTCCTGACCGCGGGACTCGCGGTGAATCGGCTCGGTTGGGCCGATGAGCTGGCCGGATCGCCGGAGGGGTCGCCGAGCCCGAGCCGGAGCGTTTCGGTGTCGGAGAAGGCCTCGGCGAAGCCGTCCAAGGCGGCCAAGAGCCACAAACCGACGACGAAACCGTCCACGAAGCGGACCGCGCCGCAGCGGGTGGCGACCAACGGCCCCCGCAAATACACCCCGGCCCAGCTGTGGGGCGCGCCGAAGGGCAAGCGCGGCGCGCTGATCACCTACACCGTACGAGTGCAGCACGGCCTGCCGTACGACGCCAAGCAGACGGCCCGCTTCATCCACGGCGTGCTGAACGACAAGCGCAGCTGGGGACGGTCCGGCCAGTGGCGGTTGAAGCTGGTGCCGACCACCGCCGACTCCGACGTCGACATCTATCTGGTCACCCGGACCACCACCGACCGGCTGTGCGCGCCGCTGCAGACCCGAAGGAAGGTGTCCTGCTTCAACAACGGCAGGGTGGTGCTGAACGCCGACCGCTGGGCCTACGGTGCCAAGTCCTACGGCAAGGACCTGATCGGCTACCGTCGCAACCTCGTCAATCATGAATTCGGTCACAGCCTCGGTCACGGGCACGTGTCCTGCCCCGGCAAGGGCAAGCGGGCGCCGATCATGATGCAACAGACCAAGGGTCTCGACGGCTGCCGCCGCAACCCGTGGCCGAATCCGAAGGGCTGAGGCCGAATCCCTGAGGTCGAATCAGAGAGTGTGAGGTGCGGTTCCACCGATGCTGATCCTGCTGCCCCCGTCGGAAGGTAAAGCCGACCCACCGCGCCGCGGCCGGCCGGTCGAGGTCGACGCGTTGTCCACCCCGGAGCTGGGAGCCGCCCGGCGAAAGGTGGCCGATGCGTTGGTGGCCAGCAGCTCGCTCCCGGAGGCGGCCGAGATCCTCGGCCTGAGTGCCGGTCAGCTGGACGAACTGCAGCGCAACCGGACCCTGCTCGAGCAGCCGGCCCGGCCGGCCGCCGAGGTCTACACCGGTGTGCTCTACGACGCCCTCGCTCTGGGCACGCTGGATCCGGCGGCCCGGCGCCGGGCTCGGGCGGCGATCAGGGTCCAGAGTGCGCTGTGGGGACCGATCAAGATCACTGACCGGATCCCGTCCTATCGACTCTCGATCGGTACGACCCTGCCGGGGATCGGCGGGCTGGCGAGCTATTGGCGAGAACAGCTGGCCGGGGTGTTCGACGAGCAGGCGGGCAGCGAACTGATCGTCGACTGCCGGTCCAGCGGGTACGCCGCCTGGCGCCCGGAGCGCACCGAGAAGTTGATCAAGGTCACCGCGGTCACCGAGAAGGCCGGTCGACGCAGCGTGGTGTCGCACTTCGCCAAGCACACCCGCGGAGCGGTCGCCAGGATCCTGCTGCAGGCACCCCGGGCGCCGCGCACCCCCGCCCGGGTGGCCGCCCTCGTCGCCGAGAGCGCCCAGTGTGAGCTGACCGGACCGGGCCGTGGCGGCTGGGAGCTGACCGTGATCACCGATTCGCTGGGCCGGCTGGCAGCACCGTCCTGAACGACACCGGTCTTCCGGACAGGCCGAAACGTCTCGCGCGGGGCTGTCGTCTGCGACAGTCTTGTCGAATCCACTGCAGGATGTTCGACGCGTTGTCATCAGGCACGACATCCGACACGTGCCGCAAGCGGAGGAGACGGCATGGGCAAGATCCTGACCCACATGACGATGTCCCTGGACGGCTTCATCGCCGAGCCCGACGATCAGATCGGCGAGCTGTTCGACTGGTACCAGGCCGGTGACATCACCGTGGACAATCCGAGTGACGATGTCGTGTTCTCCGTCGACGAGGGCGGAGCGGAGGTCCTGCATCAGCTGACCGACAACGTCGGCGCCCTGATCTCGGGGCGCCGACTGTTCGACATCGCCGACGGCTGGAACGATGTGCACCCGGTGGGGGCTCCGGTCGTCGTGGTCACTCACCAACCACCGAGCAACGCGGAACGGTGGCCGCGGACGACCTTTGTGAACGGTGTCGAGGCGGCGGTCGCGCGGGCGAGGGAGATCGCCGGCGACCGGGACGTCACCATCGCCAGCGCCGACATCATCCAACAGGCACTCAATCTCGGCCTGGTGGATGAGCTCTGTGTCAGTCAGGTGCCGGTGCTGTTCGGTGCCGGCATCCGCTACTTCGGGGAGCTGGTCGGCGGGCACATCCTGCTCGACGACCCGACCGTCGTTGAAGGTCGTCGGGCGCTGCATCTGCGCTATCCGGTCCGACACTGACCGGTCGATAACGCCTGGACAGTCGGTCGGCGTCCTTGCCAGACTGCGAGATCGTGATCCTCAGTCAGCAGCTGATCGAATTCTGCCGTCGTCGTGATGTTGATCTTGCTGCGGGCACGGTGACCCGGCTGTACGGCGGAGAAGTCAACGACAACTGGAAGATCGAGCGGCCGGGTGCGTCGGCCGTCGTGCTGCGCCGATACCGACAGACCGTCGAGCCGGAGGAGCTCGATTGCGAGTTGGCAGCCGCCGACGTTCTGGCGAGGTCCGGATTTCCTACCCCCGCACCGATCGCCGTGAGTGGCGAGTCCCTCGCCGGCCGCTGGGAAATGGTCGAGGGGCGTCCGACGGCACTCTTCGACTTCGTCGACGGCCGGCATCCGGTGCAGCGCCCCGGCGGATACGGGTCGCTGGACCTCGAGCTCGGCCGGGCGGCAGCCGGTCTGGCGGGTCGGATGCAGCTGCTGCTCGCCCAAGATCAACAGGCCGGCCACCAGTTGCCGGGCGCAAGATCGCCGGTCCGCGATCCGCGGCATCGGGTGCAGGCGTTCCTCGACGGCGATCTCGCCGAGCAACCGGTCTTCGGATCGTTGATTGCACCACTGCGAGACCTCAATGACCGAATGGCATCGCTCAGCGATGATCAGGAAGAATTGCCGGTCGGCCTGATCCACAACGACATCAGTCCGCCCAATCTGCTGCTCGGCGACGACGACAGCATCGTTGCCCTGTTGGACTTCGATGACAGCGCTCAGACCTGTCTGTGCTACGAGCTCGGTCCGATCATCAGCAACTTCGGCAAGGACCAGAAGCGCCGCATCGACGCGGATCGAGTCGAGATGTTGATCACTGCCTACCACGCGGTCCGCTCGCTCACGCCGTACGAGTGCAGGTTGCTGCCCGACCTGCTGGCGATACACGCAGCAGCCGAAGCCGTCGAGGTGATCACCAACTGGCTGGCGGCCGGTCGAACCGATCTTGATCCGATGGAGAGTTACAGCGCACAGCAGTTCCTGGATCTGCTGGCGATGCGGACCGAACTGCAGAGCAGGATCATCAGCGAGCAGACGAACGATCACCAGCGTTGACTGCACCTTCTGTCGGATCGCCGGACGGCCCAGCGAGGGTAGTGCAGTCCGGTACGGCGCCCGTCCACGGATCCGGGCTCAGCGAGGTAGGTAGGCCATGGCTGGGCGAGGGTTGACCACGATCTGCACCCCGTCCTCGTAGATCACGCTGCCCGGATCGTCGGACTCGACCCGGAGGCAGGGCACCTGATGGGAGCGCAGGATCTCCAGGTAGGGCGGCACCCGAGCCAGCAGATGGACGGCGGTGTCCTTGAACCACGCCGTGGCCTGCGGGTTGACGGTCTCGCTGTAGACGTCGGGATCGGCTGCGCTCGGATCGGGGTAGGCGGCGTTGAACCAGTCGTTGCCGCGGCGCCAGATCCGATGCTCGGCGTCGGTCAGCAGTCCACTGCGGCCGAGGCCGTTCATCAGGCCGAAGACGCCGGTGTGCACGCCCCGCTTGCCCGGCACCGGGGACTGGAATCTGATGAACACCGATCAGCTCCTGGGCAGCCGGTCCGCCTGATCGTGGGCAGGGGAAGCGATGTTGCTGTGCAGCATCGACACGCTTTCGGGGCGGCTGATCATGATCGGGAAGTCTACTGTCCTGCTCCGGCACCGCTGGGTACACAGAGCGGCGTGGACCGAAGAATGTCAGTACCGCCCTCTAGAGTTTTGATCATGGATGAGGATCTGGAGCAGCTCGATCTCGGCGGCCTCGCGGCCGCCGCGTCGGTCTGCGCCAGCGCCGAGATGGCCGCCGGATGCCGGTTGCTCCAGATCGCCGCGATCTGGGCCGACAACCATCCTGCGGACGGCATCTTCCACCAGCGGACGCCGCTCGCTGTCGCCGGCGAACGGACCATGCAGTTCGGTGGCGAGGGGACCCCGGATGTCGCGGAGTTCGCGCCGGCCGAATTGGCCCCCGAGATCGGCGAGAGCGTCTATCAGGCAACGAGTCTGCTGGCCGACGCGTTGGATCTGCGGCACCGCTTCCCGATGATCTGGCGACGCGTCACGTCCGGTTCGGTTCGAGCCAGGCTGGCCCGCCGGGTCGCGTTCCGGACCCGGACGTTGACAACGGCGCAGGCTGCGGAGATTGACGCCGAGATCGCGCCGACGTTGGGCCAGTTGTCGTTCTATCGGCTGGAGCTGAGGCTGGACGCAGCGATCCTGCGTGTTGATCATGTGAATGTCGCGCGGCGCGCCGAGGAAGCGGCCAAGCAGCGCTCGGTCCGGATGGGCAGGTCGACCGAAGAGGGTCTGACGACGATCTACGCCACGATGGACACCCCGGATGCGATCGCGCTCGACGCGACGGTCGATCGGTTGGCCGACATCCTCGCCGGTCAGCGCGATGCCTTGCCCGCCGGAGTGCCTGATCGTGCAGCGCAGAGCAAGGACGAGTGGCGCGCGGTCGCCGCCGGCCTGCTCGGCAAGCCGTTGATCGCGGCACGGGTGATCGCCGACCACGAGCAACCGGACCTCTTCGATGATCTTGAATTCGGCCACGACCCCACCGGTGATGTCCGGGAGCAAGCCGATCCGGACGACGTCCCGGAGCATGCCCACTCGGACAAGGGTCCTGAGCTTGTCGAAGGGCTGCAACCTGACGCCGCATCGACGACTCCTGGAGCACCCAGGCAGCCAGCCGCGGCAGAATCCGGCAATCAGTCCCGGACCGCGCCGAACCCTCAACCCGCAGGGATCTGGGCGCCGCGCGATCGGGAGCGACTGCTGCTGGAGTTGGCGCGACGGATCGATCCGAACCGCCTTGCGCCGCGGTCCGTCCTGCATATCCACATCAGTCCGGATGCGATTGACGGCTCGACCGACGAAGTCCGGATCGCTCGGGTGGAGCAGCTCGGGCCGCACCTGATCAGCACCGTTCGGCAGTGGCTGGACGGCAGTCGGGTGAGTGTGCAGACGATCATCGACTCCGACCGGATCCCGTCGGTGGACCGCTACGAAGTGCCGGCCATGATGGCGGAGGCGTTGCTGGCTCGGTCACCGGGCAGTGTGTTCCCGTGGTCGTCGGGTCGTCATCTTGATCATGATCACACCATCCCGTATCGACCTCCGCCCAGTGGCCCGCCGGGCCAGACCGGCTTGGGCAAGCTCGGACCGTTGAGTCGCCGAGAGCATCGGTTCAAGACCCACGGCCGGATCTCGGTGCTGCAGCCCGATGCGGGCACCTTTGTCTGGCGGACCCGATTCGGTCGGGTGCTCATCACCAATCCCGCTGGGACTCATGACCTCGGTGGAGGACCATTCGCTGATGCGGTCTGGCGGGCTGCCATCAGCGTGGACGATCCGACCGGCGTGCCTGCGGGGGACGAACGATTGGCCGAGACGATCAAGCTCGTCCGGCTCGGTTACCCGGACACTCGACCGACACGACGAGCAAGCAGTGCCGGCGGATGATGACCGGCGCCGCAGTCCCCGACTGACTCGGTCCGGTCAGTTCATTCCTCCTCGGCGAAGGACCAGGTGAACCCGACGTTCGACTCCTGGACAACGGATCCGAGGCTTCGGTAGGTGCCGAGCGCAGCTTCGTTGTCGGCGTCGGTGAGCACCCACATCCCATAGCAACCGTGCTCCCGGGCAAGATCAGAAAGAGCCCGGGTCAGGGCCGACCCGATCCCGCGACGTCGGTAGCGCTGATCGACCCCGAGCTCGTACAGGAACATCTCGGTTCCTTTGTCCGGATGGGTGAGCTCAACCCCGGTGACCATCCCGGCCGGCTGTTCCCCGACATAGGCGATCAGCAGATGATGATCCGCAGAGGCGACGAACCGCTCGGACGCCGCCGGCTGTGGCGGGTGATCGAAGAGCACGGCTGCCGCCCGGACATCGGCAACATCGGTGATGCGACGGATCGTGAAGTCGGCCATGATCATCCTGTTCCGTAACGTCTCGGTGTCACGAGTGGTTGGGCGTCCGATCGACGGGCGGCGTGACGCGTGTCAGTCTGGGGCGTCGAAGGTCGGTGTTGTCCAGCATCCAGGTGCTGCGGGACACCGGGTCGGCCTCGGTGAGGTAGAGCCGTTGGCCTCCGACGTAGCGCTGGTTGCTCGGCGCCTCGGGGTCGGCATCGTGATCACCGGGAAACCGCGCGTTGCCGCGCGGCACGGTCACCGCAAACGGTGCGTCGACCCACACGGTGGCATCCCACACGTCGGCGAGCTCGGGACGTTGCAGGAAGATCCCGTCGACGAGCACGATCGCTTCCGGCGGGACCTCGACAGACGTGTGCGGCACCGGTCGGTCGAGTGCGACGTCCCAGATCGCCGGCGTGATCGGCCGCCCCGCGCGGATCGGCTCCACCACCCGCCGACGAAACTCCTGATAACGGTAGGAGCTGCGGTAATAACTCTCCGCGTCCTGCCCAGCGGCTCTCCGTACCGCCCTCGGATGGTGAAAACCGTCGATGCTCACCGGCACCATCGGCCGATAAGCCGGACCCGCGGCGTCGACGAGTTCGTGCGACAGCTGCGTCTTGCCCACTCCGTCATGTCCGTCCAGGGCGATCATCGCCCGTTCTCCCGGGCGCACCTGCTGAAAGGCTGCGAGCAGTTCGGCGATGACGGGTTCGCGGTCGGACTCGATCCCCATAGTGGTCCCGCAGGTCAGCGCCGGGGACCGCTGTGCACGTGGATGTGCAGGTGCTTGGAGTCCTGATAATCGCCCAGGTTGGTGAGCACCGCCGCAGCGCCGGTTGCCCGCTCGGTCTCTGCGGCGACGGACTGGACGACCTCCAGCAGCCGGCGGGCGTCCGGTTCGTCCGCCGCGGTGAGCGTCGTCAACGAGCCGATGTGTCGCTTCGGGACGACCACGATGTGGTTCTGCCAGAACGGCCGGGTGTGGTGGAACGCCAGAACAAGATCATCTTCGTGCACGACCTGCAGCCGGGACGGGTCCGGGATCGCCACATCACAGTAGAAGTCGTCGCCGCCGTATTCGGAGTTTCGCGCATCGGCGGAGGGATTCTCGGCCTCGGTCGTCATGGTCGCCAGCGTAGCGAGTATCTCGCGACCGAACTTCGGGTGCGGGATACGAGGAATGCTCGGAAATCGGCGAATCAGCCGTGCTCGCCGACCCTGCGGGCCATGATCCGGCTGACTCGTTCTAACTCTGCTGCCGAGTGACGGGCCGGCGCCGTTCGTCGACGTTCGGCCGCAGTCGTGCGGACACCACGGCTGCAGGACCGAACAGGATCGCGGAGACGATCAACGCGACCGGAATCGAGGTCCTGGTCGCGAGTGCGCCGAGCGGCGGCCCGCCGATCACCTGGCCGATCGCATCGGCCTGATTGGCGAAGGACAGCGTCGTGGCGCGTGACGTCGAGGAGACGTTGCGCGCCAACCAGGCCGAGCGGATCGGTGCGGCGACGGTCTGGGCTGCGGTACGCAGCCACATCGCGCCGAGAGCCAACCACAGCGAGCCGGACACGGCGAAGCCGATCACTCCAGCCAGCTGGATCAAGATCAACAGCGCCATCACGCCGGCCGGATGTCTGGCGTTGATCCGTTCGGCGGCGAACCTGTTGGCGGCCAGACTGGAGATCAAGGCGATCAGTCGGCCGGCCAGCGCGAACGCGGTGAACCAGAGTGCCGCTTCGTTGACGCCGGCCAGCGACGGGAGTCGGAAGGTCTGCAGCAGATGCGCTGTCCACAGCCGATCGAAGACTTCCGAGGAGATGCCGGTGAGTAGGGCGATGATCAAGAACGAGCGGACCACGCCACGGCGTCGTGCAGCGGTCAGTCCTTCGACCATCAGCCGGCGCAGGTGTCGGAAGGATTCCCGTTCGTTGCGCGGTGTCGGGGTGAAGCCGGTCTCCGGCATCAGCGGCGCCATGATCAACGCCAGAGCGATGTAGCTGCAGCCGGCGATGATCATCGGCAACCGCAGATCGAGCAGTCCGAGTGCGCCCGCCAGCAGCGTTCCGCCGACCCCGACACCGAGGTTGATCTGTTCGGCGCGGGTGAACACCGGTTGGACGCCGTCGGGCTCGACCTCATCGGAGATCCAGGCCTCGCCGGCTCCGGACAGGAAGGTGTAGCCGATGGCCCAGATCACGTTCCCGATCAGGATCGGGACGAACGCCGGGAACACACCCTGGACTCCGATGCCGACGCCGACCACGACCGCTCCGATCAGCATCGAGAGCCGACGGGAGTAGAGGTCCGCGACGATTCCGGTCGGCACCTCCGCCAGGAAGCAGGTCGCCTCCATCACGGTGCCGACCAGCACCAGTTGCAGCGGGGTGAGATCAGCGGTCTGGACCTGATAGACCAATAGCAGGGTGAACGAGACGGCGTGCAGCAACGACCAGCTGCCGTCGAACCAGAGGTAGGCATGCGACGCGCGGATCGGGCGTCGACCGAGAAGTGACATCCGTCGGTTCCTGAGGCGAAGAGGGTAGGCGTAGCGGCACGCCCGACACGCGTACGGAGTCCGGACCGTACGCGGTCACTACGGGGGATGCCTGGCTCAGGATGCGATGTTCATGCAGCCGACCGTAGCGGCTCGACGTCGCCGTCGCAGCGGAATTCGGGCCGCCGCAGCGGATTTCGGTGAGGTCAGTTCGTGCTCGGAACGCGGCCTGAGACGATGGACACCGTGAGCATCTTCGCAACAGTCCAGCGTGCCCCGCGTGATCCGATCCTCGGCCTGACCGAGCAGTTCGTCGCCGACCAACGCGAGCACAAGGTCAACCTCGGGGTCGGCGTCTACCAGGACGCGTCCGGAAAGGTTCCGGTGCTGGAGTGCGTCCGGGCCGCCGACGCCGACCTGTCGGCCGGCGGCAAGCCGTACGGCTATCTGCCGATCGACGGACTGGCCGCCTACGACAACGCCGTCGCCGACCTGGTGTTCGACGACAGTGTCGAGCGGGACCGGGTCGCCGTCGTCCAGTCGCTCGGCGGCACCGGCGCGCTGAAGGTGATCGCCGACTTCCTGCACCAGACCCGGCCCGACGCGGGCGTCTTGATCTCCGCCCCGAGCTGGGAGAACCACCGGGCGATCTTCACCCGGGCCGGCTTCGAGGTCGCCGAGTATCCGTACTACGACGCCGACCGGCGCGGTGTCGACGTCGACGCGATGGTGGCTGCGCTGCAGTCCGCCGAACCCGGCACCGTCGTCGTACTGCACGCCTGCTGCCACAACCCGACCGGCTACGACCTCTCGCCGGCCGACTGGGAACGGGTGCTGGCCGTCGTCGTCGAGCGGGACCTGTTCCCGATCCTGGACATGGCCTATCAGGGCTTCGCCACGTCACTGGAGGCCGACGGGGCAGCGGTCCGGGCCTTCGCGGCCGCCGGAATCAACGGTGCGGTGACCACCTCCTTCTCCAAGACCTTCAGCCTGTACGGCGAGCGGGTCGGGGCGCTCAGCGTGGTCTGCGCCGACGCGGACGAGGCCGGTCGGGTGCTCAGCCAACTCAAGATCATCGTCCGCACCACCTACTCCAACCCGCCCACCCATGGCGCCGCGATCGTCGCGGCAGTCCTCACCGATCCGGCCCAGCGGGCGGGCTGGGAGAGCGAACTCGGCGGGATGCGGGACCGGATCAAGCAGATGCGGACGGCGCTCGTCGACGGACTCACCGCGGCCGGAGCGACCGGCTGGGAGCACATCACCGCCCAGAACGGCATGTTCAGCTACTCCGGCCTGACCGCCGAGCAGATGATCGCGTTGCGGGAGGAGCACGCCGTCTACGGTCTGGACTCCGGCCGGCTCTGCGTCGCCGCCCTGAACCCGACCAACCTGGACCGGGTCATCACCGCGATCGCCGCCGTCAGCAACTGACACCACCCCGTCGCACCGTTTGCGTACCTTCGCACCACGTACACCTGGTGCGAAGGTACGCAAATGGTGCGACGGGGGTTGGGTGGGGTTGCCGGAGCTGTCGGTGCTCGGCGGCATGATGGTGGGGTGACTGTGACGGCAACTGGTTCGAGCTCTCGGGCGAGGGGCGTCCGGTTGCCGTATCGGCCGATGGTCGGTTCGGTGTTCGGCGGGTTGCAGCGCGGGTCGCATGATCCGACGCATCAACGATGCGGCTCCGGCTGGCTGCGGGCTTCCCGGACGCCGGAAGGGCCGGTGCTGCTCCGGGTATCGCCGACCGCCGACGGAGTGCACGGCCGCGCCTGGGGAGCAGGAGCCGAATGGGCGTTGGACCAACTGCCCGCGCTGTTCGGTGCCGACGACGATCCGACCAGCTTCCGGCCCCGGCATTCGGTGCTGCAGGAAGCGGTGCGGCGGCTGCCCGACCTCCGGCTCGGCAGCACCGGGCTGGTGTTCGAGGCGCTCGCCCCGTCGATCATCGAGCAGAAGGTGACCGGGCTCGAGGCCTACGGCGCGTTCCGCCGGCTGGTCACCCGCTACGGCGAACCGGCGCCCGGCCCGGCCCGGCAGCAGGGGTCGGCGGCGTACGGGATGCGGCTACCGCCCGATCCGCGGACCTGGGCGACGATCCCGAGCTGGCGGTTCCTGCAGCTCGGTCTGGAGTCGACCCGCAGCCGGGCGTTGGTCGGTGCCGCTCGCCGCGGCAGCGCACTGGAGCGGCTGGCGGGCCGATCTGCTGCCGACGCCGACCGAGGACTGCGCAGTTTGCCCGGGATCGGTGCCTGGACCTCGGCCGAGGTGCGGCAGCGGACCCACGGCGACGCCGACGCCTGGAGCATCGGGGACTACCACGTCGGCAAGGACATCACCTGGGCGTTGACCGGGGAGGTGCTCGACGACGACGCCTGCACCGAGATCCTTGAGCCCTACCGCGGACATCGTTACCGGGTCCAGGTGCTGCTCGGGATGATGGGGCTGCACCGGCCGCGGCGGGCGCCGCGGATGACACTGCCCACTCACACCCCGTACGCGATGGGGCTCAGCTCAGACCGATGAACCGGTAGCGAGGCTCGTCGGCGACCGAGGACGCCTTCGGGTCCCGGACGAGGTGCAGCGCCAGCAGGTAGCTGTCGCCGACGCGCAGCACTTGCGAACCGTTGCAGTGCACGCTGCCAGGCTTGAACGGTGAGCTGTAGCCGGTGTTGCGGAAGTCCTCGGCGAAGGTCTTCAGCGGGGTCGCCGCCGAGCGGGTCAGCAGCGAGACCGTACAGGTCCGGTCGGTGCGCTGCAGCGCCAACACCCGGTCGTCATCGACGGCGACCATCGACGGCATGGGCTGACCTCCGCGCCGCTGCCAGAGTTCCCTGCCGCTCTCCAGGTCGTACGCGGTGAGCGTCGTCGGACCGTCGGTGTCGCCGACGCAGGTCGCGGCGAACGCGGTCCGGGTGCTGCCGACCAGGGTGGAGTCGTCCAGGCAGTCCGACCTGGCCGGCGTCGTCCAGCTGATCCGGCCGGTGGTCAGGTCCCGGCGCTGCAGCGCCTTCGGGTCACCTTCCAGTTGGTAGCCGGGCCGGACCAGCACCTGGTCCGGCCGGTCGGAGTCCGCCACCTGCTGGGCCCAGCGGCGGTCGCCGGTCTTCGGGTCGAGACCGATCAGGTCGGCGCCCTCGTCGTCGCAGCGGTAGGCATAGACCAGCACAACGGTCGGCGTGCTGGTCACGTCGCGTGGGTCGGCACAGCGTTCGGGCCGGTATCGCCAGAGCCTGCGCCCGGTGGTCGGGGAGACGGCAACCGCGGAATTGGTGCCCTGCGCCACATGATCGAAATACACCGGTGGATCGCTGCCCTGCGGGTCGCCGCCGCCGGACGGCCAGAAGGCACGGAGCTGCCCGGTGTCGGCGGACAGGGTGAAGGTCTGATCGGACATGTCATCCGCGGCGTCACGCCCATCCACGCCGACGACGACCGACCGGCCACCCTCGGTCGACTGCAGTGACGGCGCGGCTGACAGGCCACGGATCTGGTACCGCCACCGGACCCGGCCGCTGGTCGGATCGAGCATCACCACGCCGGCGTTGTGGCCTTGATCGGCAGCAACCGGGACCGCCAGACCGGAACGGGTCGGCAGCGGCGGCTGGTCGGTGTCCAGGTCGATCTGCCAGCGGGTCCGGCCGGACAACGTCGACGGTTGCTGCGGTACGGCCGCGGCACCGGCGGTGACCGTGCTGTTGGCCCGCACCATCCAGCCGGGCGCAGCCGTGACCAGCAGGATCACCAGCACAGTGAGGAGCGCCAACGGGGCGGCCACGCCAGCCGCCGCGTGCCACCAGGGCCGATCACCGGACTCCTCGCCGCCACGGCCGGCCAGGGCGCGGAGTTCGACGACACAGGCCGCGACGATGATCACCCAGAGCAGCACGTCCAGCGCTGCGGTCCAGGCCGTCGTCCACAATCCGCGATGCGCATCGAACCGGGCCGGTCGGATGATCACGATGGTGATCAACAACATGGCGGCCGCCAGCGCCCCCGTGATGATCATCAGCGCGACCAGCCAACGGCGCCGACTGCGGGCCCTGCTCCAGACGATCAGCAACCCGATGCCGAGCACCGCGACGATGCCGAAGAAGATGCTGCGCGCGCCGTCGACGTCGACGCCGGAACCGTCCGCCCACCCGGCCACCGCGGCGCCGCAGGCCAGCACGGCGAGCGCCCCGCAGGCGATCTGCAGGGTGGCGGCGGAGATCCGGAGCGGCTGGCGCATCCGCCGATTATGGGTGAAATCCGGCTCAGCGGTGGGCGCCGGGCCGTCAGTCGACGCGCAGGCTCTCGAAGTCGGTCGAGCCGGGCAACCGTACGGTGAACTCCGCACCGCCCTGTGCCGACCGGCCGGCCCGGATAGTGCCGCCGTGCCGGGCGACGGCCTGCGCGACGATCGACAGACCGAGCCCGGTGCCTGGGGTGTTGCGGGAGGTGTCGGCGCGATAGAACCGGTCGAAGATGTGCGGCAGATCCTGCTCGGCGATGCCCGAACCCTCATCGGCGACCCGGAGCCGGTCACCCTCCAGCTGGACCCGGACGGTGCCGCCCGGCGGGCTCCACTTGACCGCGTTGTCCAGCAGGTTGGTGACCGCCCGTTCCAGGGTGTCGGCCTCACCGACCAGATAGAACGGGTTCAGCTCGACGTCGAATTTCAGACCCGGGCCGCGCCGCCGTACGCGTTCCAGGGCGGCGTTCACGACATCGCGGAAGTCGATCGGCTCCGGCGCGGGTTTGACCTGATCGTCACGGGCCAGCTGGACCAGATCGCCGATCAGACTGGTGAATTCGGCCAACTGCGCGGTGACGTCGGCCAGGATCTCGGCCCGCGCCTGCTCCGGCAGATGGCCCTGCTTCTGGTCGGCCTGCAGCAGCTCGATGTTGGTCCGCAGGCTGGTCAGCGGCGTCCGCAGCTCATGCCCGGCATCACCGATCAGCCGCCGCTGCCGTTCCCGGGACTGCTCCAGCGACGTCAGCATCTTGTTGAACGACTCGGCCAGCCGGGACAGCTCGTCGTTGCCGGTGACCGGGATCGGATCAAGATCGTCGGTGTCGGCGACGTGCTCGGTCGCCGCGGTCAGCCGGCGCACCGGACGCAGCCCGGACCTGGCCACCGCCGATCCGGCGATCGCCGCCCAGACCACACCGGCGGCACCGAAGATCACCAACACCAGCCAGAGCGAGCTGAGCACCAGGTTGGTCGGCCGCAGCGGCCGACCCAGCACCAGTGCCAGTTCCGAATTCGGCACCGGGACGGCGACCACCCGATACGGCTCGCCGTTGGACGCGGTCGCCGACCGCACCGAACGGCTACTACCCAGCCGGGCGACCGACAGCTCCTCCGGACCCGGCTGCAACGCGATCTGCTCCTGCGGCAGCTGATAGACCTGCCCGTCGGCCCGGATCAGGGCCGCGCTGGCGTTGGCAGCGCGGACCGCGGCCGCGGTGGTCTCGTCCAGGTTCTGCGGATCGTCGCCGACCGAGGTGGCCACCGTGGTGGCAAGATCAAGAAGCCCGGAGTCGAGTTGCTGATACAGCGCAACCCGGGTCGTCAGGTACGCTGCCGCACCGGTCACCGCAACCGCCAGGGCGACCGCGACCGCCGTCAGCACGGTGACCCGGGTCTGCAGCGAGAAGGTGCGCAGGAAGGACCGGAACCGCAGGATCAACGAACCCGGGATGACCAGCTGAGTACCCCGGATCCGCAACACCCGCGGCTCCGGCGGGCCCCACCGTTCGAGATCGTCCCCGGTGGAGTCGTCGCGGCTGGGTTCGTCCCGGCCCGCGATGTCCCGGCCCGCAGTCTCCCGGCCCGGTTCCTCGCGGCCCGGATCGTTGTCGGCCATCGCCGATCACGACCCGCCGGTGAAGTCGCTGCGGATCACGGGGGCGTCTCGCGGAGCACGTAGCCGACCCCGCGGACGGTGTGGATCAGCCTCGGCTCGTCCTCGGCCTCGGTCTTGCGCCGCAGATAGCCGATGTAGACCTCGAGCGAATTGGCGGTGGTCGGGAAGTCGAAGCCCCAGACCTCGTTCAGCAGCCAGGAGCGTTCCAGCACCCGCCGCGGATGCTCCATGAAGGCTTCCAGCAGGGCGAACTCGGTCCGGGTCAGGGTGATCGCGCGGCCACCACGGACCACCTCACGGGTCTGGATGTTCAGCGCCAGATCGCTGAAGCTCAGGCTGTCGGCGGACGGATCGGCCGAATCGGCGACCGTGCCGGCCCGCCGGACCAGGGCCCGCAGCCGGGCCAGCAACTCGTCCAGTGCGAACGGCTTGACCAGATAGTCGTCGGCGCCGGCATCCAGACCGTCGACCCGATCGCCGACCGCGTCCCGCGCGGTGAGCACCAGGATCGGCACGTCGTTGCCCGCCGAACGCAGCATCCGAGTGGTCTCCAGCCCGTCCAACTTCGGCATCATCACGTCCATGATCACCGCGTCCGGGCGGACCGCGCCGAGCCGGGCCATCGCCTCCAGACCGTCCCCGGCCGTGGTCACCTGATACCCGCTGTAAGCCAGCGAACGGCGCAGTGACTCCCGGACCGACTGATCGTCGTCGACCACCAGTACGTGCATGTCCGCGTTCTGACCCGACATCTGACTCCCGATCCGCTTCCGTTGGCCGATCCTGTTGTGCCTAGCTTCCGGTGCACCCATCTTGCCCGACCGGACGGCTGATCGCGGTGAGCAGCGCCTCCATCGGGCCCGGGTCGACCGCCGATTCGGTCAGCAGAGCGGTCAGCTCGATCCGGGACGCGCAGGCGTGCAGCATCGAGATCGCGGTCCGGTAGTCGACGGTGAACTCGATACCGATCGCGGTCAGTGCCTGCTCGACCAGATGACCGAGGCTGTCGTACAGCTGGTTCAGGTAGGCACTGTACGGAGCCCGCAGCTCGGGACGGCGGATGGCGTACAGATCCATCTCGTGCCGAGCCAGCACCTCGGCCGGTTCCTTGGCGACGTCGCCGAACATCGTGCTCAAGGCCAGATTGATGAGCATCCCGGGCTGGTTCCCGCGCTCGGCGGCGTTGTCCACCAAGGTCACCGAGATCTCCCGGACCTTCTCTCGGGCGTCCTCGGCGTCGCGCTGAACCATCGCCAGCACGAGGTCGTCCTTGTCGGTGAAGTTCGAGTAGAACGCGCCCCGGGTGAAGCCCGCTGCTTCGCAGATCTCCTCGACGCTGGCGCCGATGATGCCGCGTTCGGCGAACACACCGACCGCTCCGGCCATCAGACGGTCCCGAGTCTGGGCACGACGAGCGGACGGTGCCGGTGTGCTGGCGGCCGTCTTCGTCATCTACCCATTCCTACCCGTGTCGAGGCCGGACATCTCGAGTCGGCGGCTTTCCGGCTCGCCGCCCCGTTCGTCGCACGACCTTAGCGGCAGATGTGGGCCACGTCTCGTTCCGGTTGGATACACATCTGTATCCGGATACAGTACTGTATCGAAACGACGCGGGGTCCAACGGGGGAGCCTGCACAGTTGCGATCACGAGCGGGTGCGTCGGAAGGCTCAGATGTCCTCATTTCTGTACGGCCTCGGCCGGGCTGCCTTCCGGCACCGGTTCCGCGTCCTCGGGGTCTGGCTGGCGATCCTGGTGCTCGCCGGTCTCGGCGCGCTCGGTCTCGGCAAGACCTTCGACAACGCGTTCACCCTGCCCGGGACCTCCTCCCAGCAGGCGTTGACGCAGCTGGAGCACACCTTCCCCCAGGTCAGCGGTGCCTCGGCCCAAGTGATCATGGTCGCTCCCGACGGTGAGTCGGTCCGCGATGCCGAGGTCCGAGACGCGATCGACGACGCGGTCGCCGACTACAAGAAGATGGACCAGGTCGCGGCGGCGGCATCGCCGTTCGACAAGAACGCCGGCGACGCGATCGCGGAGGGGGGCAAGGCGGCGCTGATCAGTGTCCAGCTCGACGGCCAGCGGGCCGACATCACCGAAGAAACCACCGAACAGCTGACCAAGATCACCGAGCAACTCCAGCAAGCGGTCCCGGGATCGCAGGCCTCGGTCGGAGGCGACGCCTTCAGCATGGACTCGGTCGAGCTGAGCATCACCGAGGTGGTCGGCGTCGTCGTCGCCCTGGTGGTGCTGCTGATCACCCTCGGATCGTTCGTCGCCGCCGGAATGCCGCTGCTGAACGCGATCCTCGGTGTCATCATCACCATGGCCGGCATCATGGCTGCCACCGGAGTGGCCAAGATCAACTCCTCCACGCCGATGCTGGCCCTGATGCTCGGCCTGGCCGTCGGCATCGACTATGCGCTCTTCATCATCTCCCGGCACCGTGATCAGCTGGCCGACGGGATGGACGCCGAGGAGTCGACCGCCCGCTCGGTCGCCACCGCCGGATCGGCGGTGGTCTTTGCCGGGCTGACGGTGATGATCGCGCTGGCCGGCCTGTCGGTCGCCGGCATCCCGTTCCTGACCACGATGGGCATTGCTGCGGCGATCGGCGTCGCCGTCGCCGTCGCGATCGCCCTCACCCTGCTGCCGGCCATGCTCGGCCTGGCCGGTGAACGGCTCCGACCCAAGCCCCGCCGGGCCAAGCAGAAGGCCGCCCGACAGGCACAGGACCCGTCAGCGCTGCGAGGTGCTCAGCGGTTCTTCTCCGGCTGGGTGAAGATCGCGACCAAGATCCCGATCCTGACCGTCGTGGTGGTGATCGGTGGCCTCGGCGCCCTGGCGCTGCCGGCACGCGGGCTGGAGCTGGCACTGCCCGACAACGGCAGTGCGGCAGCCGGTTCACCGGCCAGGGTCACCTACGATCTGGTCGCCAAGTATTACGGTGCGGGACAGAACGCGCCGTTGATCGTGACCGCCGACATCGTCACCTCCGACGATCCGCTCGGTGTGATGGACGACCTGAAGTCCGAGATCGAGGACCTGCCGGGCGTGGCCCGGGTGCCGCTGGCGACGCCGAACCAGAATGCCGACACCGGCATCGTTCAGGTGGTGCCGACCTCGGCCGGTGACTCCGAGCAGACCAAGCAGCTCGTCCAGCGGATCCGTGATCTTGCCCCCGGGTTCGAGGACGAACACGGCACCGCGGTGAACGTCACCGGCACCACGGCGATCCAGATCGACGTCTCCGATCAGCTCGGCAAGGCGCTGCTGCCGTTCGGCATCCTGGTCGTCGGGTTGTCACTGGTGCTGCTGATGATGGTGTTCCGCTCGATCGCAGTGCCGCTGAAGGCGGCCGTCGGCTACCTGCTCAGCGTCGGAGCATCGTTCGGGGTCGTGTCGCTGGTCTTCCAGCACGGCTTCCTGGCCGACCTGCTCAACGTGGACAAACAAGGGCCCGTGCTCAGCTTCCTGCCGATCATCCTGATGGGCATCCTGTTCGGGCTGGCGATGGACTACGAGGTCTTCCTGGTCTCCCGGATCCGCGAGGACTACGTGCACGGCGGCGACGCGCAGCGGGCGATCCGGACCGGCTTCATCAGCTCGGCCCGGGTGGTGACCGCGGCCGCGGTGATCATGTTCGCGGTGTTCGCCGCCTTCATTCCCGAAGGCGACTCGACGATCAAGGCGATCGCCGTCGGGCTGGCGACCGGCGTCTTCGTCGACGCCTTCATCGTCCGAATGACACTGGTGCCAGCCGTGCTTGCCCTGTTGGGCAAGACCGCCTGGCGGCTGCCGGCCTGGATCGACAAGCGGCTGCCGTCGTTCGACGTCGAGGGCGCCGAGTTGGAGCATCTGGTGGCGTTGCGGGACTGGCCGGAGCCGGACAGCACGGCACTGATCAGCGCCGAAGGGCTGACGGTCCGGGTCGAACGCCAAGGACGCAGCGAGTTGATCTTCGACCGCACCGACGTCGCTCTGCAGCCCGGGCAGCTGCTGGTTGTCGAGGGCAGCGACGTGGCCCGTTCGGCGTTGCTCTGGACACTGTCGGGACGGATGCGTCCGAGCACCGGCTCGGTCAAGTCGCTCGGTCTGGTGCTGCCGCAGCAGGCCGGCGGCGTACGGCGTCGCAGCCGGCTGATCGATCTGGCCACGACCGATGATCAGGTCGGTGCGCTGTCCGCCGCGCGTGATCGGCGGACGCCGTTGATCATGGTCGACCACGTCGAACGGATCGCCGCCGGGCCGGCGTCCGCGGCACTGTCGGAATTGATCACCGATTGCGCCACCGGTGGCCGTGGGTTGGTGCTCGCAGTGGCCGATCTCGCTGCCGTGGAAGGAAATCTGCCGGAGAGCTACCTACGGCTCCGGCTGGCGCCGGTAGAAGCGCCCGAATACGAGTTGTCAGGAGTCAGGGTATGAAGACCGTGTTCGGACTGGAGCGGACGACCGGAAGTCGTCGGTTGTCCTGGGTGTCCTTGGTCGGAGTGCTCCTGGTACCGATCCTGATCGCCGCCGGATTCCTGGCGGCCACCTGGGACTCCAGCTCGCGCTGGCACAAGGTGCAGGCGGCGATCGTCAACAACGATGACGGTGCCAAGATCAACGGGCAGTTGGTGCCATTGGGCCGGCAACTGTCCGGCGGTCTGGTCGACGGTGGCTCCGACGGCGACGACAAGGCGG
Organism: Microlunatus soli; assembly: GCF_900105385.1. Taxonomy (NCBI): domain Bacteria; kingdom Bacillati; phylum Actinomycetota; class Actinomycetes; order Propionibacteriales; family Propionibacteriaceae; genus Microlunatus; species Microlunatus soli. The sequence continues at coordinate 3,334,629 of NZ_LT629772.1, forward strand.
TGAACAACTTCGACTGGGTGATCACCGATGCCGACGACGCCGCCGACGGGCTGGCCTCGGGACAGTACGCGGCCGTGGTGACGATCCCGAAGGACTTCTCCAAGAACGCGACGTCCTACTCCCACAACGACGGCGACAAGGCCGAGCAGGCGACCCTGGACATCGCCACCTCGAAGGTGTCCGGGATCACCGACTCCGCGATCGGGCAGGCGATCTCCAGTACCGCCGTGCAGACCATGAACACCGAGCTCACCAAGCAGTATCTGGGCAATCTCTATCTCGGCTTCAACCAGACCGCCGACGGGATGAAGAAGTCGGCCGACGGTGCCGCCAAGCTGTCCGACGGCTCCAGCCAACTCAGCGACGGCATCGGCAAGTCCGCCGACGGCTCGGCCAAGCTCACCGACGGTCTGGACCAACTGGGTACGGGCACCAAGCAGTTGGCCGGGGGGCTGCACCAGACCGATTCCGGCGCATCGCAGCTGGCTGACGGCACGTCCGGCCTGGCCGACGGGATCAAGCAGACCGATGCCGGCGTGGTGAAGCTCGACAACGGCGTCGCCACCTTGGACAAGTCCACCGGCGCCTTCGTCGACGGCGTCCAGCAGACCGCCGACGGCGTCGACAGCTACACCGGCGGGGTGCAGAAGTACGTCAACGGCGTCGGCCAGTACGCCGACGGCGTCAACTCCTACGTCGGCGGCGTCGAACAGCTCGCCGGGGGAGTGCCCGGCTACGTCGACGGCGTCAGCTCCTACGTCGGCGGCGCCAATCAGTTGCTCGGCGGTGTCGGGCAGTATGCCGACGGTGTCGATCAGTACGCCTCCGGTGTTGATCAATACGCGACCGGGGTGAAGAAGTTCACCGGCGGGATCAGCGAGTACACCGACGGCGTCAGCGGTTACGTCGGCGGCGTCAACAAGTACAGCAACGGTGTCGACAGCTACCTCACCGAAGGCGTCGCCCCGTACGTGACCGGGGTCAAGGACTACGCCGGTGGCGTCGACCAATACGCCGGTGGAGTCAGGGACTACGTCAAGGGTGTCAACCAGACACCGGACCAGGTCGCCGACGGAGTCACCAGCCCGGAGTCCCTCCAGGCCGCCTGTGCGCAAGCCGGCCTGACCGGCAAGGACTGCGTGAACTTCCAGAACGGGATGAAGGCCGGCGCCAACGGTACGGCGGACGGTGTCACCTCGGCGCTCAAGGAGCCGGGCCAGAAGATCAGGTCCGGCGCCGACGATCTGCAGGACGGTTCGGACAAGATCAGCAGCGGCAGTGACGGTGTCCTCGACGGCGCTGACAAGACGACCGCGGGCGGGAAGGAGCTGCGCGCCGGTGGCAAGGACCTGAAGGACGGCGGCAAGCCGCTCACGTCCGGCGCGTCCAAGCTGAGCACGTCCTCGACCAAGATCATCGAGGGATCGGACAAGATCAGCGGCGGCGCCGATCAGCTCTCCGGGGGCGCCGCCAAGCTGACCACAGGCGGCGAGCAGCTGATCACTGGCGGCGACAAGCTCAGCAGCGGTGCCGAACAGCTCGGGCAGAACGCTCCCAAGATCAAGAAGGGCGCCGATCAGCTGTCCGGCAAGAACGCCGATCAACTGGTGTCCGGCGGTGATCAACTCAGCACCGGCGCCACCAAACTGGCCGACGGCGCCAAGCAGCTCGGCACCGGGATCAGCGGACTGCACACCGGCACCAGCAAGCTCGCCGACGGGACCGGCAAGCTGGCCACCGGCGCAACCCAACTGAACACCGGCGCCCAGAAGCTGGCCGACGGCACCGGCAAGCTGGCCGAAGCCGGTGATCAACTTGCCAGCGGGACCGCACAGTCGGCTAAGGGATCGGCGCAGCTGACGGACGGGCTGAAGAAGCTCGACGACGGCGGCAAGACCCTGTCCGACGGGACGGCCGACCTGGCCGACGGGCTGCAGAAGGGCGCGGACCAGCTGCCGTCGTACTCCAAGAACGACCGCACCCAGCTGTCCAAGGTCGCCAGCGCACCGGTCAGCACCGACCAGACCGATGAGCTCTTCTCCAACGTCGTCACCACCACCCTGCTGATGGCGCTGGCGTTGTGGATCGGCGGGCTCGCGACCTACCTGGTGGTCCGCGCGGTGCCGCGGGACGCGTTCGGTTCGTCGAAGTCCGCCGCCCGGCTCGCGCTCGAAGGCGTTGCCCCGGGGGCGATCATCGGAGCGATCCAGGCCGTGGTGTTGTCGATCATGCTGACCGCCTTGCTCGACCTGTCGGCCGGCCGCTTCCTGGGCCTGCTCGGCTTCGGGCTACTGGCGGCCGCGGCGTTCGCAGCCCTCAACCACGCCCTGGTCGCCTGGTTCGGCGGCGTCGGCCGCTTCATCTCGCTGGCCGTCGTGGTGCTGTCGGCCGCGGCGTCACTGACCAATGCGTTGCCGGCCTTCTTCGACACGATCCGGCCCTGGCTGCCGCTGACCCCGGCACTCGACGGGATCCGCGCGATCGTCACCGGGGCGTCGGCCGGAAGCCAGGTCGGCGTGCTGATCGGCTGGCTGGTGATCGGCGCGGCCGCCGGCATCCTCGCCGTCGCCCGCCGTCGGATGGCACCATCCGCGGCCCCCGCCACCCCCTGACCGTTCCCGCGCACCTTCGGTGTCCCCGCGCAGGCTGCAGCCCGCGCCGGAACACCGAAAGTGCGCGGCAACCGAGGGGTTAGGGTTGGCTGGGAAGCCAGCAGACAGGGAGGGACGATGGCGCGGGACCGAGGACAGCTCGAGGCCGATGTGATGCATCGGCTGTGGGCTGCCGACGCGCCCCGGACCGCCAAGCAGCTGCAGGCCGACTTCGGCGACGATGCGCCGGCGATCACGACGCTGCTGACCGTGCTCGACCGGCTCGGCCGCAAGGGGCTGGTGGCGCGCTCCGATGCCCGTACCAACATCACCTTCAGCGCCACCCGATCGGAATCCGATCACGCCGTGGAGGCGATGCTCACCTCGCTGCAGGCCACCGGAGACCGGGAGGCCGTCCTGCTTCGGTTTGCCGGCGACCTGGACAACGAGGACGCGGAGCTGCTGCGTCGAGCACTGGCCGGCCGGGGTCGATGATCAGCACCCCGGGGCTGATCGTCGCGGTCGCGCTGGCGACGTACGCGGTGGTTTGTCTGGTCGCCGCGCCCTACCTGCTCACCCGGGGCAGCTGGCGGGTGCATTACCCGCGGCTCTGCCTCACGCTGTGGTACGCCGCGTTCCTGACCGGCGTCGGTGCCGGCGTCGGTTCCGGAGCGATCGGCGTCTGGTACGGCTGGCAGATCGGTGTCGACGGCCAGATCCTGGCCGACTCCTTCGGCTTCTCGGCCGAGCCCTGGGTCGGCCGGACCGTACAGATCGCCGGCGGCGTGATCGGCTGGTCGACGCTGGCCATCGGCGGTGGCCTGGCGGGCCTGGTCGCGACCCGGGCCGCGACACTGGTCAGTTCACAGCGTCGGCTGCGGGCCGACGTCGATCGGGTCGTCGCCCGCTCCGGCTACCGGCGCGAGGTCGTCGCCGGCACCCCGGTCACCTACGTCGCGAGTCGGCAGCCGATCGCCTGCGGGCTGACCGGCCGTTCGCGCGGCGCGGTGATCATCTCCGCCGAACTCGACCTGGCCCTGAGCCGGCGTGAGCTGCGCGCGGTGATCGAACACGAACGAGCCCATCTGCGCGGCGCGCACCAGTTGCTGTCCCGGCTCGCGCTGCTCAACCAGGCCTGCCTGCCCTCGGCCCGGGCCGCTCGCGAGCTGCGGCGGGCCACCGCATTGCTGATCGAACTGATCGCCGACGACGCCGCCGCCCGCCGCTGCGGTGGCGCCGATCTGGCCGCCGCGCTGACCAAGATCGGGAACGCCGACGGCGATCCGACGATCGGTCTCCGGGCCCGCCGGATCGAACAACGGCTGGCCCTCGCGGCCTGACCAACCCGCCGACCCGTCAGTTCCTCCCCGATTTTCGCGGTGTGTCGCGGAGCAACTGACGGGTCGCCGGCTGGTCGCGGGCCTGGACGTTCAAACTGCTGCGGCCGTAACCCGCTCGTGCTCGGCCAGCCACCACGGTGCACTCCGGTCGATCAGCTCAAGAGCGGCCTCGTGGTCGGCGTCGGTGCTCGGTGGCCGGCCGGACAGCCTGCCCCAGCCGAGGTCGACGCAGCGTTCGATCTCGTCGACCCGGTCAGGGTAGAAGGCGGCGAGGACTGCGGTCATGGTGAACGGATCGCTGGTCCAGCCGGGCCAACGGGCGAGTACGGCGGCGAAGGCGAGCCGGGCGATCCGACGGCCGACCCGCTGCCGCAGCCTCTCCGGACGATCTGCCCCCTGCAGCAGACCGGTCCGAAGCCGGACGAAGGCCTGCTCGGAGCCGCGTTCGATGTCGTGGGCCAGTTGCCGGGTCGGATACTGGTCGGGCAGATCGGCGGCGAGATCGGGTCCCCACAGCGGCGTGCACAGACACGAGATGTGGAACGCCATGTCGTAGCGCTGGTCGGCCGACAGCAGGAACGGCAGGTCGTCGACGGTGATGCCGACCTCCGACACCGCGGGTGTGGCCAGTTCCGCACCCAGTCGGGCCGCCCGTTCGCGATCGTCGTCGGTGACATGGTCGGCCAGCACGATGCTGACATCGAGGTCGGAACGGCCCGGCACGGCGGTGCCGCGGGGCACGCTGCCGTAGAGGTAGATGCTGTGCAGCCGGTCCGGTGTCCAAGCCTGCCGGATCGCCTGCTCGGTGGCCGCGACCAGGTCGCCGAACTCGGGACCGATCCGTTCCAGGGAGCCCTCGCGGCGGATCCGGCCGGCGGCGTCCAGACCGTTGTCGAGCCGCGGGATGACGTCGACCGCGGAGTCCGGGTGATGTCGGTCCGGGACGGTCACCGGGTCCGGCTTGCTGCGAGCTCGCCGACCCGGTCCAGCACTCCCGGCATCGCCGCCTCGACCGCGGCGAGCGTGTCCTCGAAACCTTCGGCGCCGCCGTACCAGGGATCCGGTACGCCGGCGCCGGGCTCGGCGTCGGGGTCGAAGTCGGTCAGCAACCGGACCCGGGAGACGTCGCCGATCCGCCGCATCCGGTCGATGTGCAACGACTCCATCGCGATCACCAGGTCGGCGTCGTCGAGCTCGCGGCGACTGATCTGGTGCGCGACGTGGTCGGTGGAACGGTAGCCGTGCCGGCGCAGCACGTCGGCCGCCCGCGGATCCATCGGCTCGCCCAACTCCTCGGTGCTGGTGGCCGCGCTGGTGAACCGGACGCCGGTCAAGCCCCCCTCCTCGGCCACCCGCTCGGCTACCCGCTCGGCGATCGGCGACCGGCAGATGTTGCCCCAGCAGACGAACACCACGGACAGGTCGGAGGGCACGGCAGCGGTCGAACTCACCGGCGACGGTCCTCGTTCTTGTCCGGCACGAACGCGTTCAGCACCCAACTCACCACCGCCACGATCAGACCACCGAGCACCGCTGTCCAGAATCCGTCCACGTGCCAGCCGATATTGAACAGGCCGGACAGCCAGGAGGTCAATAGCAGCATCAGGGCGTTGATCACGACCAGGAAGATGCCCAGGGTGATGATCAGGATCGGCAGCGAGACCAGCTTGAAGATCGGCTTCACGATCGCGTTCACGATGCCGAAGATCAACGCCACGAGCAGCATCACCAGCACCTTCTTGCCGGTGTCCGTCGCGGTCAGCGTGATGCCACTCAACAGCCAGGTCGCCAACGCCAGGGCAGCGGCATTGGCCAGCAATCGCAGAAGCCATCTCATACCTCGATCGTGCCACGTGGAGCGCGCACCGACCAGTCGATTCGGTGAGGTGCAGGGGAACATACGGGGCAACCCCTGCCCGTGATCGGAGCAGGCGTAGGTTGTTCACTCGTCAACGACGAGTGGTCGTGACGGGCGACAGGAGTTGATCATGGACTACGTACGTTTGGGAAACACCGGTCTGCAGGTCTCGCCGATCTGTGTCGGCTGCATGTCCTGGGGAGACCCCAGCAAGGGCCGGCCCTGGACCCTGACCGAGGACGAGGCGCGACCGCTGATCAAGCAGGCGATCGAGGCCGGGATCAACTTCTTCGACACCGCCAACGTGTACGCCGCCGGAACCAGTGAGGAGATCACCGGCCGAGCACTGCGTGACTTCGGCCAACGGGACAACATCGTATTGGCCACCAAGGTGCACGGCAGGATGAGTGACGGGCCGAACGGGCAGGGACTGTCCCGCAAGGCGATCATGCAGGAGATCGACAACTCGCTGCGCCGGCTCGGCACCGACTACGTCGACCTCTACCAGATCCACCGCTGGGATCCGATCACGCCGATCGAGGAGACCATGCAGGCTCTGCACGACGTGGTGCAGGCCGGCAAGGCCCGCTACATCGGCGCCTCCTCGATGTATGCCTGGCAGTTCTCCAAGGCCCAGTACACCGCGATGATCAACGGTTGGACGCCGTTCGTCAGCATGCAGGACCACTACAACCTGCTGGCCCGTGAGGAGGAACGGGAGATGCTGCCGCTGTGTGACGATCTCGGTGTCGGCGTCATCCCGTGGAGTCCGCTGGCCCGTGGCCGGCTGACCCGACCCTGGGACGCCACCACCAAGCGGTTGGAGACCGACCAGTACGGCCGCAACCTCTACTCCGAGGGGGACAAGGAGATCGTCGCCGCGGTGCTCGAGATCGCCGAGGCGCGTGGGGTGCCCGCCGCCCAGGTCGCCCTGGCCTGGGTCAACGCCAACCCGGTCGTCACCGCGCCGATCGTGGGAATGAGCAAGTCCCAGCACCTCGACGACGCCCTCGCCTCGCTGTCGATCACCCTGACCGACGACGAGATCGCCCGCCTCGAAGCCCCGTACGCTCCACGACTCGCTGCGGAACTACCCCGCTGAGTTTGCTCGCCCTTGTTTGGCGCGGTCCTGGGTGCGTGGGCCGTTCGGTGTGGTTGAGGGGACTCCCGCCCTCGAAGCCTCACCTGGTCTCGCAAGCTCGACCAGCTGAGTTTCAAACGCCCGACCCACCCAGAGCCCCCTCAACCACACCGAACGGCAGGTCGGTCTGGCCGCTCACCCTTGGGTGCGCGGCCAGATCGCAACGGGGCTGTGTCGGTCGTTGCGCTTGTCGATGGGGGACGCACGCGGTCTGCCCCGAGGTCCCTGAGCTTGTCGATGGGCGCGTGTCTCTGCCCTGAGGTCCTGAGCCTGTCGAAGGGCTGCTTGTCTGGCCTATGGTCCTTCGACAGGCTCAGGACTCTTGCTAGTTGACGTTGGCTCGTTCGGCGCCGATGGTGGTGGATGGGCCGTGGCCGGTCAGGACTTCGGTGTCGTCGGGGAGGGTGAGCAGCCGGGTGCGGATCGACTCGACGATCTGATCATGGTCGGAGAAGCTGCGGCCGGTGGCGCCGGGACCGCCCTCGAAGAGGGTGTCGCCGGTGAACAGCACGCCGTTGTCGTAGCCGGGGAATTCCTCGGCGTAGAAGCAGACCGCGCCGGGGGTGTGGCCGGGGGTGTGGATCACCCGCAGGTCGATGCCGGCGATCGGGATCAGTTGGCCGTCACGCAATGCACCGTCAGGATCCTTACGGTGGGTCAACCGCCACACCGGGAGATCGTCGCCGTGCAGCAGCACCCGGGCGCCGGTGGCCCGGCCGAGATCGGGAGCGAATCGCACATGATCATCATGACCGTGGGTGCACAGGATCGCGATCACCCGGCGGTCGTCGATCACCTTCAAGATCTCGGCGACATCGTGCGGGGCATCGATCACCACACACTCGGCGTCGTCGCCGATCACCCAGATGTTGTTCTCCACATCGAAGGTCTGGCCGTCCAGGGAGAAGGTGCCGCTGACGACGGCATGGTCGATCCCCGCGTCACCGTGCGGGCCGAAGTCAGGCTCCTCGTCCTCCTCGAAGTCCTGGTACTCCGGATCGAGATCACTCATCAGCCCTCCATCACGACCACCGACCGGAGCACCTGGCCGGCAGCCATCGTCTCGAATGCCTGATCGACACCGTCGATGCCGATCTCCTCACTGACGAAGCTGTCCAGCGGCAACCTGCCCTGCAGGTACAGATCGATCAACATCGGGAAATCCCGCTCGGGCAGACAGTCGCCGTACCAACTGGACTTCAGTGATCCGCCCCGACCGAAGACGTCGAGCAGCGGCAACTCCAGCTGCATCTCCGGCGTCGGTACGCCGACCAGCACAACGGTGCCGGCAAGATCACGAGCGTAGAACGCCTGCTTCCAGGTCTCCGGGCGGCCGACGGCGTCGATCACCACGTCGGCGCCGAAACCGCCGGTCAGTCCCTGCACCGCCTCGACCGGATCGGCATTGCGGGAATTGATCACATCGGTCGCGCCGAGTTGTTTGGCGCCCTCGAGCTTGCGGTCGTCGACATCGATCGCGATGATCTTGCTCGCGCCGGCCAGCCGCGCACCGGCGATCGCCGCCGAACCGACACCGCCACAGCCGATCACCGCGACGGAGTCGCCGCGGGACACGCCGCCGGTGTTGATCGCCGCGCCGAGCCCGGCCATGATGCCGCAACCGAGCAGACCGGCGGCAGCGGGACGAGCGTCCGGATCGACCTTGGTGCATTGCCCGGCGGCGACCAACGTCTTGTCGGCGAACGCGCCGATGCCCAGCGCCGGGGACAGCTCGGTGCCGTCCTCGAGCGTCATCTTCTGATCGGCGTTGAAGGTCGCGAAGCAATACCACGGCCGGCCGCGCTTGCAGGCCCGGCAGCTGCCGCAGACGGCGCGCCAGTTCAAGATCACGTAGTCGCCGGGCTCGAGGTCGGTGACGCCGTCGCCGACCGACTCGACGATCCCGGCCGCCTCGTGTCCCAGCAGGTAGGGGTAGTCGTCGCCGATGCCGCCCTCCCGATAGTGCAGGTCGGTGTGGCAGACGCCGCAGGCCTTGATCGCGACGACCGCCTCACCGGGTCCGGGATCGGGGATGTTGATCGTCACCAGCTCGGTCGGTGCGCCCTTCGCTCGGGCGATCACGCCACGGACCTGTTGCGGCATACCTTCTCCTTCGAACTGTGCTGACTCGAGGGGGCCAACTCGAGAGGACCGGTGCCGACGTCACGTCGTACCGACGTCCATGCGAGCATCGTAGAAGGAACCTTCGAGGACAGAAACCTCCACCCGCTACGAGCACGTTCCTGAGGAGAATAGTCACCGATGACGTCGAGCACGCCGCGGCCCTCTACGGCGCAACCCCATGTCCTGTTGTTGCACTGCCACGACCTCGGCCGGCACCTCGGCTGCTACGGAGCTCGTACGGTGTCCGCGCCGCGGCTCGATGCACTCGCCGCGGAGTCGGTCGTCGCCGAGCAGATGTTCTGCAGTGCGCCCCAGTGCAGCCCGTCCAGGGCCAGCATGTTCACCGGGCGCTGGCCGCACAGCAACGGTGTCCTCGGGCTGACCCATGACGGCTTCGGCTGGGATCTGAACGCCGACGAACGGCACCTCGCCGACCGGCTCGGCGCTGCCGGCTACCGCTCGGAACTGATCGGGATGCATCACGAGAGCGCGCGGATCTCCGACCAGCAGGTCGCCGAACGGCTCGGCTTCGACCGGGTGCAGACCGGCGGCAGTGACCGGGAGGTGGTCGAGCGGGCCAAGCAGGCGATGGACCGTCTCGCCTCCTCGACAGGTTCCGACCCTTCGACAGGGCCCTTCTATCTGCAAGTGGGTTTCAGCGCACCGCACCGGGCCCCGGGTGCCCGCGACGCGCCGGGGGTGATGGGATTCCTCGGCAACCACATCGAGCCGGACGACAGTCTCGGCGTCGAGGTGCCGCGCTACCTGGCCGACACCGACTCGGCGCGGGAGGAGATCGCCGAGCTGCAGGGCGCGATCGCCCACATGGACGACTGCGTCGGCCAGGTGCTGGACGAGCTCGATCGGCGCGGCCTGACCGACAACACGATCACCATCTTCGTCACCGACCACGGCCTGGCGTTGCCGCGCTCCAAGTGCTCCTTGTACGACCCCGGGATGGAGATCGCGTTCCTGATCCGGTGGCCGGACCGCGGCTGGACCGGTGGCCGGCTGGACGAGGTGTTGCTCAACCTGGACATCGTGCCGACCCTGCTGGATGCCCTCGGGCTCGCCGAACAACCCGAACAATCGGCCGGCCCGCCGCTGCAGGGCCGCAGCTTCCGGCCGTTGCTGGACGGCGACCGGGACGCGCTCGACGAGCGCAGCGAGATCTTCGGCGAGATCACCTACCACGACTACTACGACCCGCGGCGCAGCATCCGGACCGATCGGCACAAGCTGATCGTCAACTTCAGTTCCGCCCCGACCTTCATGGACCCGAGCCAGGGCTGGGTACGGCGCTGCGTCCCGGTCGCAGCGCCCGGCGAACCGGACGGCCGCGGCAATCTCGGCTCCCATCCCGCCGTCGAGCTCTACGATCTGGCCGCCGACCCGCTGGAGCTGACCGATCTGGCCGCCGACCCCGAACACGCCACGGTGCGCGACGACCTGCTCGGCCGGCTGACGCGCTGGATGACCGACACCGGCGACCCGCTGCTGGACGGCGCAGTCACGTCACCGCTGCACCGCCGCTCGCTGGAGATGTTGAGGCAGCCAGAAGCTTTGCCGCGGTAACTGTTAGCAACGCGAAGCAATCCGGACGACCCGATGAGATTCTGGGTTAATCGATCACCTCTTCGGGCCCAGAACCGGATAGAGTGGCCTTCCGGCCGCGAAGAACACAATTCGCGCCAGGCTCGTGGGTTACCGGTTGACCTCAACCATTGTTGAGCTTGCACACTGAAGCGATGCTCAGCCGCCCCTGCCGTCCGGTCCGTACCTCGTCCGGCGATCCCGCCCCACAGCCGGGGCCCGATCCGCCGCCTCGATCTGTGGGCACGTACAGGGGCTGAGTCGTCGGTCGGTCCCATCAGCATCCAGGAGCACTCCCGCCCGTGCTCGACGCCCAACGATCCACCCGAGGTATGCCCCATGTCTGCCGATTTATCGGCACCGACGTCATCGACGTCACAGCAGAAGGACGACCAGACACCGACTCGAACACAGCAGGGCCCGGCCGGATCCGGGCCCGTCACCACCGCACTTGACCGGCCGGCGGCGATCCTGCCGCCGCCACCGGTCCGTTACGACAAGAACGGCGAACCCAAGCGCCACTCCTACACCTCACTGTGGCGACTGCGCAGCTACATGCTGCCGTACCTGCCGCGGTTCATCGCGATGTTCGTCTTCGGCGGATTGAGCGTCGGCGCCACCATCGTCGTACCGCTGGTCACCCGGCAGGTGATCGACGGGCCGATCGCTCACGCCGACCGGCCCGGCCTGTGGGCCCTCGGCTTCTTCGCGATGGGACTGGGGATCGTCGAGGCGATCCTGGTCTTCGGCCGCCGGTGGACCGTCGCCAAGGCGACCCTGGGCGTGGAGTACGACATCCGCGTCGACCTGTACGCCAAACTGCAACGGCTGCCGATGGCGGTGCACGACCGCTGGCAGTCCGGCCAGTTGCTGTCCCGGATGATGAGCGACCTGTCGACGATCCGTCGGTTCCTCGGTTTCGGTCTGCTGTTCCTGATCATCAACTCTGCGCAGATCCTGGTCGTCACCGGGATCCTGATCCACCTCTACTGGCCGCTCGGTGTCGTCGTGCTGATCTCGATCGTGCCGACGGTGCTGCTCTGCCGCCGGGTCGCCCGCGAGTTCGTCCGGCTGTCCCGCAAGATCCAGGACGAGACCGGTGACGTCGCCTCCACCATCGAGGAGGGCGCCCATGGGCTGCGGGTGATCAAGTCCTTCGGTCGCGCGGAGTACATGTTCTCCAAGTTCGACGCGCGCAGCGTGCAGTTGTACAAAACCTCATTGCAGAAGATCAAGCTGCAGTCGAGCTTCTGGACCTTCCTGGAGGTGATCCCGAACGCGACGCTGGTGATCGTGCTGGCACTCGGCGCGGTCGCCGCCGGTCAGGACAAGGTGACGCTCGGGACCCTGGTCGCGTTCGCCACCCTGATGACCTCGCTGACCGGGCCGATCTCGATGCTCGGGATGCAGATCTCCCAGGCCCAGGAGGCGATGACCGCCTCGGACCGACTGGCCGACATCTTCGACACCGAGAACACCATCACCGACGGTCCGGTCGAGCTCGGCGACCAGGTCCGCGGCCACCTCAAGCTGGAGAACGTCGGCTTCACCTTCGCCGACGCCGACCAGCCGGTGCTGCACGACCTCAACCTGGACCTGGCACCCGGCGAGACGGTGGCGTTGGTCGGTGCGACCGGCGCCGGAAAATCGATCCTGACCGGGCTCGTCCCACGGCTCTACGACGTCACGGCCGGCCGGATCACCGTCGACGACGTCGACATCCGCGAACTCAGGCTGCCGGAACTGCGGCGCGTGGTCGCCATCGCCTTCGAGGACCCGACGCTGTTCTCGATGTCGGCCCGGGAAAATCTGACGCTCGGCCGGCCCGATGCCAGCCAGGAGGACATCGACGAAGCGATCGACGTCGCCCAGGCACACTTCGTCTACGACCTGCCCTGGGGGCTGGACACCCGGATCGGCGAGCAGGGGATGAGCCTGTCCGGCGGTCAGCGGCAACGCCTTGCGCTGGCCCGCGCTGTGCTGTCCAAGCCGTCGGTGCTGGTCCTGGACGACACCCTGTCCGCGCTCGACATCCACACCGAGGCGCTGGTCGAGGCCGCACTGAAGCGGGTGTTGAAGGGAGTCACCGGCATCGTCGTCGCCCACCGGGCCTCGACAGTGCTCCTGGCCGATCGGGTGGCGATGCTGTCCGGCGGGACGATCACCCACGTCGGTTCCCACGCCGAGCTGTTGGAGACCGTTCCGGAGTATCGCGAGCTGCTCAGCGCGGACTTCAACCCGACCGAGGAGTTCGACGTGCTCGAAGAGGAGGCCCGCCGATGACCACCCAGGTGCAGACCACCCGCGACGAGCAGGACGACAGCCGCGGCCGGAAGAAAACCGACGTCGAGGTCGCCGAGGACAGCATTCAGCAGTGGCGCGGTGTCGGTGCCGAGGACTCCGCCGAGCTCAGCGCCAAGGGCAGCGTCTTCCTCAAGCACCGCAGCCGGCGGCTGCTCGGCGACCTGCTGGCGCCGTACAAGCTGACCGTGGTGTTCATGATCGTCCTGGTGGTGATCGAGAACGCGGCCCGGTTGGCGATCCCGTACCTGGTCAGTCTCGGGATCGACAAGGGCGTGCCGCCGATCATGAACGACGGGCCGCCCACGGTGCTGGTCCAGGTGGTGATCGCGATGCTGGTGACGATCGTCTTCCAGGCGGTCACCCGGATCGGCTTCCAGCGGCTCTCCGGCCGGGTCGGTCAGGACGTGCTGCTGGAGGTACGCCGCCGGGTCTTCAAGCACTTCCAGAAGCTCGACGTGAAGTTCCATGATCGCTACACCTCGGGTCGGGTGGTCTCCCGACTGACCAGCGATGTGGAAGCCATCCAGGAGATGTTGAACGGTGGCTTCGACAGTCTGATCAGGGCAGTCCTGACCCTGGTCGGCGTCGGCATCATGTTGATCACGATGGACGCCAAGCTCGGCATCGTCTGTCTGCTCAGCTTCCCGCTGCTGATGCTGTTGGTCCGGTGGTTCTCGGTGAACTCGTCCAAGACCTACCGCAAGGTGCGGGAGTTCTCGGCGATGGTGATCGTGCAGTTCGTGGAGACGATGACCGGCATCCGGGCCGTCCAGGCCTACCGCCGCGAACCGCGGAACGCCGAGATCTTCGAGGACATGGCCCGCGGCTTCCGGGACATCAACACCAAGGCGTTCCGGCTGGTTGCGCTCTTCATGCCCGGCGTCAAACTGATCGGCAACGTCACCATCGGCATCGTCGTGCTCTACGGCGGATTCCGTGCCCTGGAAGGCGATCTGACGGTCGGTGTGCTGACCGCGTTCCTGCTCTACCTGCGGATGTTCTTCGACCCGATGCAGGACATCAGTCAGTTCTACAACCTCTTCCAATCCGCCTCGGCGGCGTTGGAGAAGCTGTCCGGTGTGCTGGAACAGGACCCCGAAGTCGAGGAGCCGACCGAGCCCACCCCGATCGATCGGGCCAAGGGCACCGTCGAGTTCGAGCACGTCGACTTCGGCTATGTCGACGACCGGCCGGTCCTTCCTGATCTTGATCTGACGATCCCGGCGGGACAGACCGTCGCGCTGGTCGGCACCACCGGTGCGGGCAAGACCACGATCGCGAAGATGATCTCGCGGTTCTACGATCCGACCGGTGGCCGGATCACGCTGGACGGGACCGATCTGCGTGAGCTCAGCGATGTCGACCTTCGTCGCAACGTGGTGATGGTGACCCAGGAGAACTTCATGTTCGACGGCACGGTCGCCGACAACATCGCCTTCGGCAAGCCGGAGGCCAGTCGGGACGAGATCGTCGCGGCGGCGTCGGCGGTCGGTGCGCACGAGTTCATCACGGCACTGCCGCACGGCTACGACACCGACGTGGAGAAGCGGGGCGGCCGGCTGTCCGCCGGTCAGCGACAGTTGGTCGCCTTCGCCCGCGCCTTCCTTGCCGACCCGGCGGTGTTGATCTTGGACGAGGCCACCTCGAGCTTGGACATCCCGAGCGAACGGCTGGTCCAGCAGGCCTTGCAGACCATCCTGGCCAGCCGGACCGCGGTGATCATCGCGCACCGGCTGAGTACCGTCGAGATCGCCGACCGGGTGTTGGTGCTCGAACACGGTCGGATCCTCGAGGACGGCAGCCCGGCCGAACTGATGCACGCCGAGGGTGGCCGCTACGCGGCTCTCTACGACGCCTGGGAGGAATCCCTGGCCTGATCCGGGTCCGATAACACCGAAGGGGTGAGATTCAGCCGCATACTCGCGGCTGAATCTCACCCCTTAGCCCGTACGGAGCCGGTGGGGCAGTGGGCACAGCGGGTGGGGGTGCCGGTCCAACCGCCACGGATCAGCATCTCGGCGACCTGAAGTGCGACAGCACAACCCTGCTGAGTGACGTCGTGCCAGCCGTAACGGAGCGTCGCCTCGCCGTCGAGCAGGGCCGCGTTGTCCCGAATGAAGTCCCGGAACCGAGCAGTTCCGGCATGCCCGAGCTCCCCGTCCAGCTCAACCAACAGCCGGTACTTCCGGTACCGGACGTCTCGGCGGCGGCGGACACCTCGTTGATCGACCCGGACCTGCCGCTCTCCGACCGGGAGCCCGTGTGCCCGTTCCACGTCGTTGAGGTAGCACACCTCCAGAGGTGACTCGGCCCCGGCGTCGGTGTCGGCGAGCAATGCCATGAGTTCGTGTCGTCCGACCAGTCGAGCCCGAGCGTTGACCGCGCGTCGCAGCCGCGCCGGCGTGGTGAGATTGCGTTGTACTGCGGTGGTCACCCAATGCACGGGTGTCTGCCGCCGGCCATCGCGGAACCGGTCGGAGGCAAGGTCCAACACCGTGTCGTCGATCGTGGTCCGGGGCAGCGAGCCGATGCTTCCGGGTTGCCGGACTCCGGACCGTTCCCGCACGAACTGCCAGGGTGGGCAGCTCGCCCGACCTCGGTCGTGGGGCAACAGCACAGTGATCTTCGCCGGCGGATCGTCGACAAGCTTGCCGAGATAGGCCGCCGCATAACCGCCCAGCCGGGCGCCGGCGCCGGCGTGCAGCACTCCTGCCCAGGCGTTGGCGTTCCAGCTGGCCGCCTGATCATGGGTCAGCAGCACCCCAGGCAGCGGTCGTTGCCAGCGGCCCTGTGTGACCAGTCGCTGCAGGACGTGGCGGCTGACTCCAAGTCCCAGCGCCTGCTCCCGGGTCAGAACACCGTCCTGCAGTTCGGCGAGGCGACGGACCTCGACACTCGGCTGATAGCGCGCGTACATCGCTCAAACCTGCCGTCGAACCAGTCCCCATGCCGTGACACCTGTGGATAACTGCGGCCGCCTGACAAGGGGTGAGATTCAGCCGCATACTCGCGGCTGATTCTCACCCCTTAGCCTGAATCCACAGCGGACCGCCAGAACAGGGCTGCGAGGACGGCGAGCGTGACCATGATCAGCATCTCCAGGAGGGCGCCGGTGGTGCCGTGCGGTGGGAGCAGGGCGTCGGCGGCGTTGAAGGTGGCATGCGCGGCCACGGCGGCCCAGACACCACCGCGGAGCCGTTCGGTCGCCAGCAGGATCAGGTAGCTGAGGGCGATGACGGTGATGAAGAAGGCCAGGCCGCCGACTGTGAACAGGCCGATCTCGTGCTGACCGGTGCCGGGGAGGAAGAACAGCGGGATGTGCCAGCACGCCCAGCCGAATCCCAGCACGAGGGTGGTGGTGATCGTGCCGAAGCGTTGTCGCAGTCGGGGTTGGACGTAGCCGCGCCAGCCGAATTCCTCGGCCAGCGGTCCGGCGATCAGGGTGTAGCCGATGACACCGAGCGGGCCGCCGACGCCGGCAGTCACCGCCGCGGCATTGGCGGGGATCGCGGCTGGATGGCCCGCGTTCAGGATCAGTGCCGTGAGGACGGGGGCGGCGAGGCCGAGCAGCAGGCCGCCGAGTACGCCGTACCAGGTGGGGCGGCCGCTGCCGCGGATCCGCTCCGCAGGCAGACCGAGCCAGAGCAGTCCGGCGGCCAGTGACGGGCCGGCGGCGGCGATCGCGAAGACGATCTGTCCCGGACCACTGCCGATGTCGATGCCGGCGACGCCGAGGACGATCCACGGCAGCCAACTGAGCGCCAGCGTGAGGGCGCCGAACTGACCGAACCGACGGACCGGTGCCCGGGTCGTCAGCGGCGCGGTAGAGGTGCACGTCGTCATGATCACGACGCTAGTGAGCGATCGGCGTCTCCGCGCTGGGATCAACCCGCTGATCGGCGGTGGGGTTGTCCCCCGATCGTCGCTGCGCGATCACGATTCCGGTGATCACCAGCAGCATCCCGACGACCTGCACCAGCGACGGCAACTGCCCGAGCAGCAGCGCACCGAACAGTGCCGCGAAGATCACTTCCGCCAGCGCTACGAACGACGCCGGGCCGGAGCTCAGTCGTCGTACGGCCAGGATGCCCGCCAGGTAGGCGAAAACGGTCGGGATCAAGATCACCGCGGCGGCAGCCAGCGGCCAGGCCAGGTGAGCGGCACCGAGCCGGACCGAACCCGTCGCGGTGGTCATCGGGAGGATGCCGAGCAGGCCGATGACGCCGACCATCAGTGCGCCGATGATCATGCCCGCGCCGGCGGTGAGCACGGGTGGCGCTGCCTCGGCATGATCGTCGGAGAGCAGGAAGTAGGCACACAGGCAGAACGCCGAACCCAATCCCCACGCCAGTCCGGGCAGGGTGCCGGATCCGAAGGTGCTGTGTCCAAGATCCAGGACCAGGACCAGTCCGACGACGGCCAGGGCGGCGGAGATCAACAGTGCACGGCTCGGCGGTCGCCGATCCCGGATCCAGAACCAGCCGAGCAGCCAGATCGGGGCGGTGAACTCCAACAGTGAGGCGGTCCCGACGGGCAGGTAGCGGATGGCGTTGAAGTAGCAGAGTTGCGCGCCGCCGGTGGCCGTCACGCCGTAGCCGATCAGTCGCAGCACCGCTCGCCCGGTCGGGTGCCAACGGCGGAGGGCGAGCACCGCCGGCAATAGCAGGACCAGGCCCGCTCCGCCGAGTCGGAGCAGCGTCACCGCTGCGGAGGACCAGCCGAGATCGAGCAGCGGGTGCGCCAGCGACCCGGCCGTTCCGTAGGCCGTCGCCGAGATCACCGCGAGCACGATGCCGTCTCTGCGGAGGTGCGCAGCCGGGTGCAGGTCGAGCGACACAGACACACCTCCGTACGGGCGCCCTCGATGACCGCCGGGATCACCGACGATGAACATGTCAGGGGTAAAGGGATAGATTGGACGTGACACTACCGGGACGAGCTGACAGGAGTCAATGTGCTTTTTGCCCATGACACCACCACGGCACTGGCCTGGCTGGCGGCCCTGGTGAACACCGAGCTCGAGGGCGAGGAGCAGCTGAACACGCCGGCGGACCTGGATGACCTCCTGACCACCTGGTCGATGTCGGGTCGGCGGCTGGGCACTCGTGCCGAGCTGGCGGAGGTCCGGGCCGTCCGGTCACGCATCGCCACCGCCTGGGACGCGACCGAGCCGGCCGAACTGGCGGCGATCGCCAATGAGCTCTTCGCCGATCATGCCGGCCGTCCCTGCCTGACCCGGCACGATCAGCAGGACTGGCACCTGCATCTCACCGATTCCGAGGCGCCGGTGGCCAGCCGGATCGGTTCCGAGGCCGCCCTGGCACTGACCGACCTGATCCGGGCGGACGGGCTCGATCGACTGCAGCGCTGCATCGCCGATGACTGTACGGCGGTGTTCGTCGACCTGACCAAGAACAGGTCGCGGCGGTTCTGTGAGACGGGCAACTGCGCCAATCGGGCCCACGTCGCCGCCTATCGGCGCCGCCGCCGAGCCGCCCACGAGTCCTGAGGCCGTGCCGGCCGAGGCTGTCGGATTATTCCAAGACCGCTGCCGGATCCCCCGGTTGACTGGCTGCATGACTCAGACTCACGACGAACAACAGACCGCAGGGGCCGCCGCGGCATCGGTCGCGATGTTCACCATCGACTGCGCCGACCCGGCTCCGTTGCTCGACTTCTACTCCCGCTTCCTCGGGCTGACCATCGCCTACCAGGACGAGAACGTCGGCATGCTCACCGGTCCGAACGGGCCCGCCATCGGCTTCGGCAAGGTCGACAACTTCACCGCGCCGTCCTGGCCGGACGACAACAGCGACAAGCAGTTCCACCTCGATCTGAAGGTCGACGACGTCGACGTCGCAGCCAAGAAGGCGGTAGAACTCGGCGCCACCCTCCCCGATCATCAGCCCGGAGAGACCTGGCGGGTGCTCCTCGACCCGGCGGGGCATCCGTTCTGCCTCACGGTCTGGAAGATGTAGGAGTCTGCTGGCTGGCTGGCTGGCTGGCGCGGACTCGGTGGGTGGCTGCCGTTCGGTGCGGCCGAGAGGGCTCCCGCCCTCGAAGCCTCACCCCTGCTCGCAAGCTCGCAGGGCTGAGTTTCAAACGCCCCGACCCACCCTGAGCCCTCTCGGCCGCACCGAACGGCAGGCCTGCTGGGCCGCCCACCTTCGGTGTCGCTGAAACTGCCCGCCTAGCCGCCCCGTCTTCGGTGCCGGCCAAGCGGCCCGCCTTCGGCGTCAGTTCCAGGGAGGCGGTCTCGAAGTGCTGCCCGTCCCGCCGGGCCGAGGGGTTGTTGAAGGGCCTGGGCCGTCTCGGGTCAGGTGCGGTGGGGGTCGAAGGCGGCGACCCGGCCGATGACGACGGTGGCGGGGGCGCCGAGACCTTCTCGGGTGGCGGCGTCGGCGATGGCGGAGAGGTCGGCGCGCAGGACGCGCATCGAGGCCATGGTGCCGTCGGCGATCACGGCGGCGGGCGTGGTCGGCTCCAGGCCGTTGATGATCAAGGTCTCGGCGATCGCCGCCAGGTTGGCCATGCCCATCATGATCACCAGCGTGGTGCCGGAGCGGGCGAGGGCCGGCCAGTCGATGGTCGAGCGGGGATCTCCCGGGGGTACGTGGCCGGTCACCGCGCTGAATCCCTGGGACAGGGTGCGATGAGTGATCGGGATCCCGGCGGCGGCGGGGGCGGCGGTCGCCGATGTGACGCCAGGGATGACCGTTACCGGGATGCCGGCGGCGGCGCAGGCCTGCCACTCCTCCCCGCCCCGACCGAACACGAAGCCGTCGCCGCCCTTGAATCGGACGACCTTGTTCCCGGCGCGGGCACGGTCGATCAAGAGGTCCTCGATCGACCGCTGCTCGGCTCCCGGACCGCGAGGGATCTTGCCGACATCGATGATCTCGACGCCGTCGCGGGCCTGCTCGAGAGCCGCGAGCGGAGCCAGCCGGTCGGCCGCGATCACATCGGCCTCCTTGATCGCCTGCAGTCCGGCGACCGTCAGCAGGCCAGGGTCACCCGGGCCGCCGCCGACCAGGAAGACCTCGCCGGTCGATCCGGGCGTTGAGGTCGACGCGGAGGTGGCACCTGTGCTGCTGCCCTCCGGCTCGCAGCGCAGCACACCATGATCATCGGCCCACCGAGACGCGAGGACGGCGTCCGGTGTGCCCGGCTCGACGACTACCACCAGAGCGGTGCCGTCCAGGTCGCTGCGATCCAGTCCGGCAGTGATCAGTCGCAGTCGGCGACGTTCGGCCAGGTCGACGACGGCGCTGCTCACCTGCGCTGCGGCGACCAGGAGGTCGGCGCCGGCCTCGAGCAGTGCGGTGATGATGCCGAGGGAACCACTGCCTCGGATCCCTGCACTGGTGGTCCCGACCACGGCGACTCGCCGACCACCGACCTCGAATCCGCGCCATGCGCCCATCTGCTGCTCCACCACGTCGACATGCCCGGACCGGTCGCCGGGCCCTGCACATTGTTCCGTACCACGTCGCCGATCCCGGCCACTGTCCGCTCAGTCGGACCCAGTGATCCGACGGTTGCTCCTCCGCGGGCACCGTGCCCTCGTCCTGCGGCTTATGATTTCGAACTATTTCGTTGTCTGATCGAAATGTCTGGCGGGGCTCCAGGTGAGTCGAAATGCGGGCTTCTGAGGGCCCCGGAGACGTCCCGGACGAAGGCGGAGGGGCAGCGTCAATCGATTCACCTACAGACCAGAAGCAGACTGACACTCCTAGTCAGAGGGAATATGAGCAGTCGGCGGTGATGTCGCGACCGATCAGCGAGGCCGGTGGGTGTCGACAACCTGAGTCGGACTGCTGGACGCCGAACCCCACCCGTTGACAACTCAACGAAGGAGGCTCATTCTTGTCCTTGGCGATCAGATTCGGTTCTCGCAGCAACCGACGTTCGCAAAGTTTCGTTCAGAGTCGAGCAGCGACCCGCCCTCGTGCAGCGGGTTCGGAAGGAAGATCATGACAACTCCGATCACGGGTCGTTCAGTCTCCCGTCGGGGATTCCTCGGCGCGGCAGCAGGAGTCGGCCTGGCCGGCGCCGGCGTGCTGACCGGGTGCAACCGCGCGGCCAGCAGCTCCGGCGGATCCGGTGGCGGCGCCAAGCCGATCAAGTTCTGGAACATGCCCTGGGGCAATACCGAGTTCAACGTCCTGGACAAGAAGATCACCACCGATTACAAGCCCGCAGGCGGACTCGGTGCGGCCACCTACCAGATCATCCAGTGGGCCAACTTCACCCAGACGTTCTCGTCCGCGGTCGCCTCCAACACCGGTCCCGCGGTCAGCTCCGGTGGCGGCACCCAGGCGTTCCAGTTCGAAGCGCAGGGCAAGATCGCCTACGCCGACGACCTGCTGGAGTCCTGGAAGAAGAACGGTCTCTACGACGACTTCCTGCCCGGGCTGATCGACACCATGAAGGTGGAGAAGGGGTATGCGGCCGTCCCGTACAACCTCGACATGCGCGTGCTCTGGTACAACACCGCGCTGCTGAAGAAGGCCGACGCCGAGCCGCCGAAGGACTGGCAGGGTTTCCTGGACACCTGCGCAGCGCTGAAGAAGATCAACGTGTACGGCTACGGCACTGCAGCTGGCGCCGGCGCCTTCACCGGGAGCCACATCCTGGTCAGCTGGATGATCAACAACGGCGGTGGCCTGTTCGACGCCGGACACCAGCCGGAGATGGTCACCCCGGCCAACATCGAGGCGATCGAGTTCGTCCTGGAGTGTGTCAAGAAGGGTTACGTCGATCCGGCCAGCCCGACCTACACCAGCGACAACGCACAGTCCCAGTGGAAGGCCAAGAAGTACGGCATGGGCTTCGATACCGCGGGACTGGCCAACAACGTCGGCGGCACCGTCGCCAAGGACCTGACGGTCGGCAGCCCGCTGACCAGCCCGGCCGGGAAGAAGGGCGCGCTCTACTTCCCGAACAACATCATGATGTACACCAACACCCCGAGCCAGAAGGGTTCGGAGGCGTTCCTCACCTACTACTACAAGAACATGGCCCCGCTGTGGACCAAGAACACCGGCATCGGGTTGCCGCCGTTGACCTCGATCACCAAGACCGACGGATTCCGCAAGGACGCCAATGCGGTCAAGGCGATCGAGGAGTGGCAGCCGATCTCCAAGACCTGGGCCGCTCCCGGCTCGGATGCGCTGTTCCTCGGCGTCACCACCGTTGACGGCACACCGGCGATGGACACCTTCGCCCAGTCCGTGCTCGGCGGCAAGACCACCGCGAAGGCTGCCCTGACCAAGCTGCAGGACGCCACCGCGAAGGCGATCAAGGCACAGGGCTGATGTCGGGACAGGCTCTCCCCGGTGGGTTGCAGAAGGCCCGCCGGGGCGTCGGTGTCCGCGGTAGCGGTCGTCCGCTGCCGACCACACCCCGGCGCAAGAATCATCGCGGCGCGTTGACCCTGCTGCTGTTCGCGCTGCCATCGTTGATCCTGTTGTTGTTGATCAATCTCTACCCGCTGCTGTACGCCGGCATGCAGTCGGTCCGCGCCGGCAACCTGATCAACCTGGGCAAGTTCGTCGGGCTGACCAACTACGTCGACGTGTTGAGCACACCGGAGTTCTGGAACTCGGCACTGTTCACGTTGATCTTCACCGTGACCGGTGTCTTCGGCAGTTGGGCCGTCGGTCTGGCGCTGGCGATGCTGTTGCGGACCAGGATTCCGGCCGGTGGTCTGTTCAAGGTGCTGCTATTGCTGCCTTGGGTTGTCCCGGTGGTGGTGTCGGCGACGTCCTGGAACTGGCTGGTCGCGACCCCGCAGAGCCCGTTGCCACGGCTGGCTGAGGCGATCGGCTTCGGCAACGTGTTGTTCCTGGCCGATCCGACGCTGGCCAAGATCACCGTCTGCATCTTCAAGGTCTGGATCAGCTTCCCGTTCATGATGATGATGATGAGCTCGGCGCTGGCCTCGGTCGATGTCAACGTGTACGAGGCCGCCAAGGTCGACGGTGCGACCGGCTGGCAGTCGTTCCGTTCGATCACGATGCCGTTGATCGCCCGATCCACCTACATCAGCTGGATCCTGATGACGATCTTCTGCGTGAACGACTTCCCGACGATCTTCCTGCTCACCGGTGGCGGTCCGGTCAACGCGACCACATCCCTTGTGGTGATGGCATATCGCACCGTCTTCCAGAATTTCCAGACCGGACCCGGTGTGGCCATCGCGTTCCTGATGACGTTGGTTCTGGTGATCGTCTCGGTCGTGCTCTACCGCCAGATCCGGAAGGTGAACATCGAATGACCGACACGATGCTGCAAGCTCCGCCGGCCGCACAGCCGATGGTCCCACCGACCCGGACCCGCTCCATGGACGAACGCGGCAAGTGGTGGCGGTTCGTGCTGATCCTGGTGATCACCGCGATCGTGATCATCCCGATCGTCGCGGTCGGCTACCTCTCGCTGCGGCCGGGTCTGGGCAGTTCGGCGACCGGCCCGACCTTGGAGAACTTCGCCACCGTCTTCAGTCAGACCCACATCGACTACTGGCTGGAGAACAGCCTGGGTGTCACGATCGTGACGGTGGTCGTCGCCGTCGGTGTCGCCGCGCCGGCCGGCTACGTGCTGTCCCGGGTCCGCAACAGGCTCGTCTCGGGCTACTCGCTGGTGTTGTTCATCGTCCAGTCGCTGCCGGTGGTGACAGCAGTGATCCCGCTGTTCATCCTGTTCTCCAAGCTCAATCTGGTCGACAACCTCGGTGGCGTCACGATCGTCTATGTCGGTTCGACGCTCTCGGTTGCGACCTGGATGTTGGCCGCCTACTACGACTCGATCCCGATCTCCTTGGAGGAGGCGGCCTGGATGGACGGCTGCTCGCTGTTCGGCGGTTTCCTCCGGGTGGTGCTGCGGAACGCGTTGCCGGGCATCCTGTCGACGGCGATCTTC
The DNA here is from genome assembly GCF_900105385.1 of Microlunatus soli. Taxonomy (NCBI): domain Bacteria; kingdom Bacillati; phylum Actinomycetota; class Actinomycetes; order Propionibacteriales; family Propionibacteriaceae; genus Microlunatus; species Microlunatus soli. The sequence continues at coordinate 3,358,500 of NZ_LT629772.1, forward strand.
TGCTTCCTGCTGGCCTGGAACGACTACCTGATCGCGGTGGTCTTCCTGCGTTCGGAGTTGAACTACACGCTGCCGGTCGGCCTGGAGACCTTCTTCCAGCAGAACGCCACCAACTGGGGCCTGGTGATGGCCGTCGCGGTGATCATGATGTTGCCGCCGGTGATCTTGTTCGCTGCACTGAACAAGTACTTCAGCGTCGGCGGCATCGGGGGTGCTCTTGCCGGTCGATGAGCGCTCCACGCTATCCCGGATCGCGGCCGACGCCGAGGTGTCCACCTCGACGGTCTCGAAGGTGCTCAACGGTCGCACCGGAGTCTCCGACGCGACCCGGGCCCGGGTGGAAGCGCTGCTGCACCGGCACGGATACCAGCGCCGCGGCCTGCGGGACACCGCGCCGCTGATCGAGCTGGTGTTCGTCCGCTACACCACCGCCTGGGCACCGGAGATCCAGCTCGGTGTGCAGCAGCTGGCACGGGCCCGAGGCCTCGGCGTCGTCGTCACCGAGGGCGGCAATCGGTCGTCGCCCGGGCCGGAGTGGCTGGACGGTGTCGTCCAGCGCAATCCGCTCGGCGTGATCCTGGTGTCGTCGGGGATCAGTTCACCGCAGGAACGGCAGCTGCATGCCCGCGGGATTCCCTACGTCCTGGTGGATCCCGCCGGCGATCCGGCACCTGGGGTGCCGGCGGTGGGGTCGGCCAACTGGAACGGCGGGATGCTGGCGACCCGGCATCTGCTGGCCCTCGGCCACCGCCGGATCGCAGTGATCGGTGGCCCGTCCCGACTGATGTGCTCGCGCGCCCGGTTGGCCGGCTATCGATCGGCGTTGGACGAGGCCGGGATCGCCGTCGACGAGCAGCTGATCGTGGAGGGGGATTTCGAACGGGACAGCGGTCTGCAGCTGGCCACCCGGTTGCTCGACCGGCTCGATCGACCGACCGCGATCTTCGCCTGCAACGACCTGATGGCGCTCGGCGTGTACGAGGCCGCCCGGCTGGCCGGATTGTCCATCCCCGATGATCTCTCCGTCGTCGGCTACGACGATCTGAACGTTGCCGGCTGGCTCGGCCCACCGCTGACCACCGTCCGGCAGCCGCTGAAGGAGATGGGGCAGCAGGCAACCCAGATCATCCTCGATGTCGATCTTGCCGAGCGGACCCCTCGGGTCGATCTGGCCACCGACCTGATCGTCCGCAGCAGCACCGCAGAACCGGCGACCGCGGTTGACCGGACTCAGCCGGCCGCCCCGCGGTCGGACTCCTCGATCGTCACCGAGATCGGATCACCGGCCCCGAGCCCGAGCTCGGCCAGCTGATCCTTGCGCAGGCCGAGCCAGCTGACACCGCCGTAGCTGGCCAGGGTGGTGGTGAATTCCAGCTTGCCCTCGGCGACCACCCGTACCGTCGCCCGGGCCCGGCCGAAGACGTCCTTGGCCAGGAACGGCAGCCGCAATGCGTGCCCACCACCGCCGGCGCTCTCCACGATTCCGTCGACCGTCTGCATCGGTCGATCATCTCACCTCAACGCACCGGTGCACCCGGCCCGAGCGGGATGCCCAGCGCCCACCACACCAGGAACAACACTGTCCAGGTCACGGTCATGCTGATCGCCAACGGGATCGTGTACGAAGCCAGCGTCCCGACCCCTGCGGACTTCCGGTAACGCTGCAGGAAGCCCAACGCCATCACGAAGTACGGGCTCATCGGCGTGATCGCCGTGGAGCCGGAGTCGGCGATCCGGAACAACGCCTGGGTGGTCTCGGCCGGGACGTGCAGCAGCAACATCATCGGCACCAGGATCGGGGCGGTCAGCGACCACATCGCCGATCCGCTGGTGACGAGCAGGTTGATGATCGTCAGGGCCAGCAGAATGCCGAGGAACAACACCACCGGCGGTGCGCCGAGGTCGCCGAGGGCGCGGGCTGAGGCAGCGGACACCAGATCCCCGACGCCGGTCCAGTCGAAGTACGCCAGGAACTGGGCGATCGCGAAGAACAGCACCAGCACCGGCGCCATCTGCCGAATGCCCTCGGCCATCATCTTCGGCACATCGCCGGGCTTACGCAGGGACCCGGTCATCCCGCCGTAGATGATTCCGGTCAGCGCGAACAGGGCGGCGACGATCATCGCGATGCCGTCCAGGAACGGTGAGTCGGTCAGACTGCCGTGCTCGCCACGCAACGGCGAGGACTGCGGGATCAGGATGATCACCAGCACTGCGATCGCGGCCAGCAGGGACAGTCCCGCGATCCGGAGCGCCCGCCGTTCCTTGCGGTCGATCTGCAGATCCTTGATGTCACCGAGATCGGCGTCGGCGTCCGGTTCGAGGTCGGAGCGACGGCTCAGCACCAGCTTGGTGACCACGGTGATCACCGTCGCCAGCACGATCGACGAGGCGATGTTGAAGAACCAGTTCGACAGCGGCGACACGTAAGCCTCGGGATCGATCGTCTTCGCTGCGGCGGTCGTGATGCCGGCGAAGATCGCGTCGTTCGGGGTCGGGATCGGGCTGGCGTCATAGCCGGAGGCGATCGCGGTGTAGGCGACGACGATGCCGAGGATCGGTGATCGACCGACGGCCCGAAAGGCGAGCCCGCCGAGCGGCACCAGGATCACGTACGCCGCGGCCGACGCGACGTGCGCCATCGTGCCGGCGAAGGCCACCGCAAAAACGATCATGGAGGTCGGTACCCGGGAGATGCTGACCCGCATCACCGCCTGCAGGAAGCCGGTCCGCTCGGCCAGCGCGACACCCATGATCACTACCACGATGGTCGCCATCGGAGGGAACTCGGCGAAGTTGTCGATCGCCGTCGAGACCGCCATCTGCAGGCCAGCGCCGGAGAACAGGTTGTGGATCTCGACCACCTTGCCGTCGGCGGGCGAGGTCACCGAGACATCGGTCCAGGACAGGATCGCGCTCGCGAGGCCCAGCGCGATGGCCAGGATCCAGAACAGCCAGAACGGATGCGGCAGGGCGTTGCCGACCCGTTCGATAGCGCCCATCGCCCGGAGCAGCCGGGGCAGTCGCTCGGTGTCCTGCGGTTCGGTGGTCGGCAATCGCGCGCTGGTGTTGGTCATGATCACTCCCGAGTCATCGGCGGTTCGGCAACGGGTGATCGGCGAAGAACTGCCAGCTCACCTCGGTGGCGGAAAAGGTCTGGGTCACGTAGCCGGGGCCGGAGGAGGAGTCCGAGCCGGGCCAGGTGTGGCCGCCGTCGGTCACGGCCAGATGCAGCACGTCGGCGCTGGTGTCGATCGGATGGTGCTGCGAACCGACGGGCTTGTCGGGCACCGAACAGCCGCGGTAACTGAAGGAGCTGACGTCGTCGCCGATCGTCTGCCGACGAGGCGAAAGTCGGCAGCCGTCCCGGACCGCCCAGTCGTGCACCCAGGTGCGGATCGCGGGTTCGTCCTTGGTGCCGTCACCGTCGTAGGGCACCACGGTGTCGCCCGTCCCGTGCACTTCCAGGACCGCGATCGGTCGGCTCGGACGGCACGGCTCGCCGGTGATGTAGAACGCTCCGGCGACCGGGGCGACGGCCGCGATCCGATCGGCCATCCGGCAGGCCAGGATCGCGGTGAAGCCGGCACCGTTGGACTTGCCGGCGGCAAAGACCCGATCCAGGTCGATGCAATAGTCCGACTCCACCTGGTCCATCAGGTCGGCGGTGAACGCGACGTCGTCGACGCCCTGTCGGGCATACGGGGCGCCCTGCCAGGCCTGTTTGTCCTCCTCGCCGATCACACCGTTGGGGTAGACCAGGATCGCCGGCTGTCGGTCGAAGCCGGTGAACTGCTCGGTCTGGGCCCCGGTCTTGCCGCGACCGTGGAAGACCATGATCAACGGATAGCTGCGGTCGGGCGAGTAGTCGTCGGGCACGTGCAGCTGGTAGCTGCGGTCGAGTCCGCCGCTCCGCAGCGGCTGCAGGGAACTTGATCCCGGTTGTTGTCCGGGTTCTCGGCCGCAGCCGGTGCTGGAATGCCGCGTTACCGGGCTCTCATGATCGGTCGGGGTTGCGGCCACCGGCGGCATCGCGGAGACGGCGGTGATCACGACGGCGGTGCCGATCAGGCCGAGCAATCGGCGGACGGGTCGGGTCAGGCTGGGAGTGTGCGACATCGGACATGCTCCTGGGTGATGGGCGCAGCGCGGCCGGCGCCGGTGGCGCGGAAGCGCGCGGCGTCCATCGTGGTGGGGTCGTCGTGTGGGTGTGCTGAGGTAGCGCGCCGGATCGGACAGGCAGCCTCAGTCGCCCATGATCATTTCCTGGGCGAATCGGGTGATCTTGTCGACGACGGCATCGATGATCAACTTGCCGTCCTCGGCGGTGACCTGCCGGGGATCGCCCAGCACGCCTTGGTGGTAGGAGTCGAAGCCGACGGCCAGCTTCGGCCCGAGGGTGGAGCGGGACAGCCGAGCGCGGCCGGTCAACTGGGACACCTCGGTGGTACCCGGCTGCAGTTCCGCGTCGCGGACCAGCTCGGGTGCGAGGAACTGCATCTGGGCCGTTTCGGCCTGGCCCGAGTGGCCGTGCACCGACGTGACGTCGAGTTGCGCGATCTCCGGCTTGGCCAGCGCCGTGATCGGCGACCAGGCCAGCCACAGCTCGGGGTGCAGCTGAAGTTGATCTTGAGCGACGACCGAGAGTGCGGGTGCGTTGCCGCCGTGCCCGGTGATGATCAGGATCTTGCGCCAGCCGGCGTCGTACAGGCTGTCGATCAGTTCGTTGATCATGGTCTGGAAGGTCGCCGCGGTCAGACTCATGGTGCCCGCGAAGGCCACGTGGTGCGGTGAGACGCCGTACGGCAGCGCCGGCGCCAGCACCGCCCGCCCGGCCAGTCCCTCGACCACCCTGCTGGCCACGCCCTCGGCCCGGACGGTGTCGGTGCACATCGCCATCCCGGGGCCGTGTTGCTCCTGCGCGCCGACCGGCAACACCACCAACGGTGCGGCCGCCACGGCTGTGGTCGCCTCGACGGTGGTCATCGTCGCCAGCTCCGGGAAGCCCATCAGCGATCACCGTCCGCTGCGGCCGCGTCGGCCTGCAGGTCGGCGCTGCTGATCGCCTCGCGGATGTGCGCCAGATGATCACGGGTCAGCTGCCGTGCCTGCGCGGGATCGCGATCATGAACCGCGGCGAGGATCTCCAGATGTTCGCGATGATCACGTTCGCGTTCGTCGTAGAGCCTGCGGATCGCGCGTTGTTGACGGCCGCGGACCAGGATCAGGGACTCGATCAGCTCACGCATCAGCCGGTTGCCGGTGGCGGCGGCCAACTCGATGTGGAAGTGGTAGGCCACCGGTCGATCGCCCGGCGGATTGAGGGCGTTGCCCGAGGCGAGTTCGAGTCGTCGGAGTTGATCATCGGTACGGGCCAGCGCGGCCGCCGCGGCGGTGTCCGGCTCGATCAGCTCGCGGGCGCCGATCAGCTCCAGCACCGACTCCTTGGTCAGCGGCGCCCGGTGCGGGTTGACCATCACCGCCCGGTCGATCGTCGGGCCGACATAGGTGCCGGATCCGTGGCGCAGTTCGACAGCGCCGGTCGCTTCCAGTTGACGCAGCGCCTCCCGGATCGTCGGGGTGGTGACCTCGAATCGGCTGGCCAGCGTCCGGGCCGACGGGATCGCGTCGCCAGTGGTCAGCCCGTCGGTCCGGATCAGGTCCAGGATCGCGTCGGCCAGCCGTCCCGACAGACTGTCGGTTCGCGAGAGGCTCGTGGGGGGCGGAGTGATCGACGACAACGGCGGCATCCTTACGCTCGAACTGGTGAAGTGACTAAATCACTTGCTCACCTTGGTGTCAACCCCTTCGCGACTGTCGGCACGGGCAAGGGGCATGGGATCTTGGGGTGGGAGGCGTTGTGTTGAGGTTCGATGTTCTCGGACCGTTCCGGATCCGTCGGGACGGTGTCGAGCTCAGCCTGCACGGACGCGTCCAGCGGCTGCTGCTGGCCATCCTTCTGGTGCACCCAAACCGACCGGTTCCGGCCGACGTCCTGATCGAGACCGTGTGGCCGGATGATCGATCGGGTCGTGGGCAGGCCAAGCTCCAGCTCGCCGTCCACCGGCTGCGCGCCCGACTCGACAAACCCGGCCGGCTGACGTTGGAACCGGCCGGCTATCGACTGCAGCTCTCGGCCGGCGACTGCGACATCACCGAGTTCGACCGGCTGGCCGATCGTCTGCTCCGCCCGGAGTTGTCCCAGGCTCAGATCGCCGACACGGCGCGGACGGCATTGGATCTCTGGCGTGGCGCGGCCTTCGAGGACTTCGATGAGCTGGCGACACTGCCGGAGGCGGCGCGCTGCGCGGAGCGTCGACGATGGGTGTTCGACCTCTGGTGTGAGGCCGAGCTCGGCCGTGGCCGCGGGACGGCACTGATCCCCGAATTGCGGCTGCGGTGCACCGAGGAACCGCTGCACGAGCGGTATGCGGTGCTGCTGATCCGCGCGCTGCACTCCTGCGGGCGTCCGGCCGATGCGCTGGCGGTCTACCGGCGGACCCGGTCCGCACTGTTGGAGGAGCTCGGCGTCGAACCGGGTAGCGAGCTGCAGCAGGAGCAGGCGACGGTGCTCGCCGGACAGCGCGATGACGTCGAGGACCGACCGGAGCCGGCACCGGCCGTCCGTCCGGCGCAGCTGCCACCCGCCGTCGAGCTCACCGGACGTACTCGTGAACTGTCCGCGGTCGGCGACGCTGACGGCCCGGCGCTGCGGCTGATCACCGGAATGGGCGGCGTCGGCAAGACCTCGATCGCGTTGGCCTGGGCACACCGACACGCCGACGCCTACCCCGACGGTCAGCTGTTCGTCGACCTCCGCGGCTTCAGCGACGATCCGCCGGTCGACCCGGGTGAGGCACTGGAGAGTTGCCTGCGGACGGTCGGGGTGCCGTCGGAACGGGTGCCGGCCGGACTGCAGGACCGGAGCAATCTGCTCCGCAGTCTGCTGTCCTCCCGGCGGGTGCTGATCGTGTTGGACAACGCAGGATCGGCCGACCAGGTCCGGCCACTGCTTCCCGGGAGCGGTCCGGCGACGGTGATCGTGACCAGCCGGCACGCGTTACCGGGGCTGGTCGCTCGGGACGGTGCCGTCGTGACAGCCGTACGGCCGCTGACCCGCTCGGCATCGGTGCAGCTGCTCGGCGACCTGATCGGAAACCGGGCCGGCGGCGACACCGACGCGGTCCATGCGTTGGCCGAGCTGTGCGGGGATCTGCCGCTGGCACTGCGGGTGGCGGCCCAACAGGCCGTCGACCGGATCGACCAGACCATCGCCCAGTTGGTCGCCGAACTCGGCGATCAGCACGACCGGCTCGATCTTCTGGATGCCGGTGACGGACCGGCGACCGATGTCCGCGCGATCCTCTCCTGGTCCTACCGGTCGCTGCCCGAGCAGGCCGCCGAACTGTTCGCGCAGTTGGGACTGCTACCCGGTGCCGACGCCGACGTGCCGGCGCTGGCGGCCCTGAGCGGCACCTCCCGGTCGGTGGTGCGCCGCCGGCTCGACGTCCTGGTCCGGGCCCACCTGATCGACCGGTCGGTGAGAGGTCGCTACCGCCAGCACGATCTGCTGCGTGCCTACGCGGCCGAGCTTGCCGAAGGCATCGACGAGGCTCCGCGGTCCGCGGCCCGGGCCCGGCTGCTGCACTTCTACGCCCATGCCGCAGCGACGGCGGTGGCGATGGTCCGACCGGACGACGACTACAACCGTCCGGTACCGGCGCGGAGTCCTGCCGATCCGATGATCTTCGACCAGCCAGCAGCCGCCGAACGCTGGCTGGAACAGGAGCAGGGCAACGTGCTCGCGGCGGCGCACGACGCCGACCCGGCGGAGGCCGAGAGCGTGCTGGTGATCGCCGCCGCGTACGGCTGGCGACTGATCGGTCGCGGACTCGTCGGCGACGGGTTGCGGCTGCACACCCGCGAGCTCGAGCTGGCGCGGCTGGTCGGGAACCGGT